>NZ_JBWKOO010000003.1:30554-314935 GCF_059416125.1 Stenotrophomonas sp. GW821-FHT09E08 | reverse complement strand
CGCCCCGCCCCCCGGCACTACCCATTCGAACGGTTACCGCGAAAACTCGCGCAGCATCACTGCGATCGAGGCCACGTTGGCCAGCACGCACAGCCAGAACACCCATTGGAACGAGGCCTTGCGATGCTTGTGGCGGAACAGCCCCTGGCCCAGCAGCGCACCGGGCCAGCCGCCGGCAAAGGCCAGCAGTTGCAGGGTGCGCTCGGGAATCCGCGATTGCTTGCGCTGTGCCGCGCGCTTGTCGTGGCCGTACAGGCCGAACGACACTGCGCTGGCCAGCAGGCACCAGCCGCCCAGCCACAGTGGCAGCACGCCGCTGATCATCAGCGCGATCAGCGCGCCGAACGCGGCCAGCGCGAGGTTGCGCCGCCACGTCACTTAGAGTGCGTCGAGGAAGCCGCGCACGGCCGGGCCGAAGCGCTCGAAATCGACCAGGAAGGCGTCGTGGCCCTGTGGTGATTCCAGGCCGATGAACTGCGCATCGGCACCGCCTGCGCGCAGGCCATCTGCTACTTGCTGCTGCTGCTGCACCGGGAACAGGATGTCGGTGTTGGCACCGATCGCCAACGCCTTCTCCACCCGGATCTTCGCCAGCCCGGCCAGCACGTCGCCGTCGGCATACTCGGCCAGGTCGAACCAGTCCATCGAGCGGCTCAGGTACAGGTAGCAGTTCGGATCGAAGAAGCGCACGAAGCGCCGCGCGTGGCCTTCCAGGTAGCTTTCCACCTGGAATTCCAGGCCGAACGGATCGTCGTCGGTCTGGTCCGAATCCAGCCGCACGCGGCCGAAGCGGCCATCCCATTCCAGCGCCGAGCGGTAGGTGATCACGCCCAGCTTGCGCGCCATGCGCATCCCCGATTCCGGGTACGCATCGTCATCGTAGTGGCCGCCGTTCCAGCGCGGGTCGAGGCGGATTGCCTCGCGCTGCAGCGAGCGGATCGCGATCGAGAACGGCAACGCCTGTGCACTGCCGGAGATGTTGATGTGGCTGCGTGCGATGCCCGGCTGCAGCATCAGCACGGCCAACGCGGTCATGCCGCCCATTGAATTGCCGACCACGCAGGCCAGTTGTTCAATGCCCAGCGCCTGCACCACCTCGATGGCCGCGCGAGCGCCGTCCTCGATCGACAGCTCCGGGAAGTCGAGGCGATAGGGTTGGCCTGTAGCCGGATTGAGCGACGCCGGTCCGGTCGAGCCCTTGCAGCTGCCCAACGAGTTCACGCACACCACGAACCAGCGGTCGCTGTCGATCGGCTTGCCGGGCCCGACCATCGCGTCCCACCAGCCCGGTGCCGGGTTGGCGTCGTTGGCAGCGGCATGCGCATCCGGCGACAGCCCGGTGACGATCAGGATCGCGTTGCCGGCATCGGCATCCAGCGTTCCCCAGGTTTCGTAGGCCACGCGAGCACCGTGCAGGGCGCCACCGCGCTTGAACGGGAACGGCGAGGGCAGGGCATGGAAGCGAGTGCCGGGCGGGATGAATTCAGTCATGCGGGCATTCTAGCGGGGCTGCATGTGGAGCTGGCGACACGCTGGTTTCCATCGGCGATGCACCCGGTAGTACCGGCCGCTGCCGGCAACCTCATGAACCTTGATGTGCCCGCGTGGTTGCCGGCCAGCGGCCGGCACTACCGTGCGGAGCGTCAAGGGAACCGCAACTCAACCACGCCCTCATGCGGCAGGTTCACCTTCACCGGCGTGCTCTGCAGATCGTCCTCGCTACGGTTGGCGCTGCCGCTGCGCGAGATGCGCGCCAGCACTTCCACTTCGCGATGGGCCGACAGCGGTGCGGTCGGCATCGGGCTGTCACCGTCACCCAGCCCGACCGTGGCCGGGAAGCCAGCCAGCGGCAGCTTGCGTGCGGCCACCGGCATCGGCGGTCCACCCACGGCACGCGCCAGTACGAACACCTGGGTGCCGGCTGGCCACTCGCTGCTCTTCAGCGCCGGCAGCTGCACGCGTACCTGCAGCAGCGCCGGTGGCGTCGCAGCGCCAGCATCGGGCGCCTGGCCGGCGGCTTCGCGGGCGATCGCGATCTGTGCCTGCAGTGCCTGAGCGGCACCCGGTTCCAGTCGCGGCAGCAGGCTGCTCCAGATATCGGCTGCTTCGGCATTCCGGCCGCGCTGGCGCAGGGCGATGCCGAGCAACCAGCTGGCGCGTTCGGCATCCGGGGCCAGGCTGCGCGCCTGCTGCAGCCAGGTCATTGCGGTGTCGTCGAACTGTTTGCCGGCATCGGCCTGTGCCCGCGCCTGTGCCGCTTCCACCAGCACGCCGGGGTCTTCAGGGGCCAGGGCGGCGGCACGTGCGAAGGCGTCCGCCGCAGCCGACGTGTTGCCCAGCTCGGCCTGCGAACGCCCGAGCAGCGTCCAGCCATCGGCGCGCTGCGGATCGCGCTGCAACGCATCCTGCAGGGCCTGCACGCCGTCACGCAGGGTGGCCACCGACGGCGCAGGCTGCACCTGTGCCGCACGCGGGTCTCCGACCAGCAGGTACAGGCAGGCACCGGCCACGCCCAGCGCGAGCACGCCGACCACGAAGCCGCGGCGGCCATGGTGGCGCAGCGGCCACAGCACCAGTGCAGCCATCAGCGCAGCACTCACACCCGCTGCCATGGGAAGCCAATGGCTCACCAACCGTCTCCTTCATCAGTCTTGCTGGCCGGTGCGGACGCGACCGTGCGCCCACGACGGCGGACGATGCCCAGCACCACCAGCGCACCGGCGCCGAGCACCAGCAGCGGACCGCCCCACAACAGCCACGTACCCGGCTGCAGTGGTGGCTGGTAGAGCACGAACTCGCCGTAACGGGCGACCAGGAACTGCTTGATCTGTGCGTCGTCATGGCCCTGCTGCATCAACTGCAGCACCTCGCGGCGCAGGTCCTGGGCGATCTGCGCGTTGGAATCGGCCAGTGACTGGTTCTGGCACTGCACGCAGCGTAGCTGCGCGGCCAGGTCATGAAAGCGGCGTTCCTCTGCGCCATCGCGGAACTGCAGCGGCTGCGGATCGTGCAGCGGCTGCTGGGCCAGCGCGGCCAACGGCAGCATCATGAGCAGCAGCGCCAGCAGCCAGCGCATCGGCTCAGGGCGCCGTGTGCAGGGTGTTGCCGGCATTACCCTGGGCCTTTTCGATCTTCTCCAGGGCCGGGATCAGCTTCTCGTCGACCACGCGCTGGGTCATCGCCCCGCTGTACTTCCAGCGTACGACGCCACTGCCATCGACCAGGAAGGTTTCCGGCGCAGCGGTCACGCCCCAGTCGATCGCGGTGCGGCCTTCCACGTCGCTGAGCACGACCATGAACGGGTTGCCCAGCTGCTCCAGCCAGTGCAGGGCATCGGTCGGGTCGTCCTTCCAGTTGTAGCCGATCACGCGTACGCGCTTGCTCTCGGCGAAACGGGTCAACACCGGATGTTCCTCGCGGCAGGCCGCGCACCAGCTGCCCCACACGTTCAGCAGGTAGGGCGCGCCGCGCAGCTCGTCGCTGTGCACGATCATTTCCGGGTCGTGCAGCACCGGCAGCGCGAACGCCGGCGCCGGCTTGTCGATCAGGGCCGACGGCAGCACGTCGCGCTGCGGGTCGCCGGATTTCATCACCCCGTAGATCATCAGCCCGAGCAGGCCGAAGAAGAACAGCACGCCGATCACGATGGCTACCGGCGGCAGCGGGCGGGAGGGGCGCGGGGCGGGGGACTCGGACATGGGAACTCCTACGGACGACGGAAGCGGCGGTCGGCGGCGGTGATGAATCCGCCCAGGGCCATCAGCAGCGCGCCCAGCCAGATCCAGCGCACGAACGGTTTGATGTGCACCCGTACCGCCCATGCATTGTTGCCCAGCGGCTCGCCCAATGCCACGTAGACATCACCGTCGAAGCGTGCATCGATGCCGGCTTCGGTCATCACCTGGCCGCCACTGGCGTACTGGCGCTTTTCCGGATGCAGCAGTGCCAGTTCGCGGCCATTGCGGAACACGCGCAGATGGCCGCGGTCGGCGATGAAATTCGGACCTTCGCGATGGTCCACGCCTTCGAAGCGCACTTCATGGCGGCCGACCACCACCTGCTGTCCGGGTGCCAGCGCTACTTCGCGCTGCACGTTGAGTGCTTCCACCAGCAGCGCGCCGGCCAGGAACACGGCAATGCCGGCATGGGCGACGATCATCCCCAGCATTTCGGCGGTGAAACGGCCGTTGCCGCGCAGGCGCTGCCAGACGAAGCGGGCGGTGCCCAGCCCGACCCAGGCCGCTGCAGCAACGCCCAGGCCGGCCTTCCAACCGTTCTGTGGGGCCTGCCACCAGGCCAGCGCGCCGAGCAACATGGCCAGCCCCAGCCACGGTGCCAGCAACGCGAATGCACGCGAAGGCTGGTCGCGCTGCCACTTCACCAGCGGGCCGAACGGCAGCAGCAGGATCATCGGCGCCATCAGCAGCAGGAACAGGCTGCCGAAGTAGGGCGGGCCGACCGAGATCTTGCCCAGCGACAGCGCATCGGCCAGCAGCGGGTACAGCGTGCCGAGCAGGACCATCGCGCAGGCAGTGGCCAGCAGCAGGTTGTTGGCCAGCAGCAGGGTTTCGCGCGATGTCGCGGTGAAGCCACGGCGCGGATCGTCGGCGTTCACCGACAGACGTGGCGCCCGCAGCGCATACAGCAGCAGGCTGCCGCCGACCAGCACCGACAGGAACACCAGGATGAACAGGCCGCGCGAGGGATCGGCGGCGAACGAATGCACGCTGGTAAGCACGCCGGAGCGCACCAGGAACGTACCCAGCAGTGACAGCGCGAAGGCGGCGATTGCCAGCAGCAACGTCCAGCTGCCGAAGGTGCCGCGCTTCTCGGTGACGGCCTGCGAATGGATCAGCGCCGCACCGACCAGCCACGGCATGAAGCTCGCGTTTTCCACCGGGTCCCAGAACCACCAGCCGCCCCAGCCAAGCTCGTAGTAAGCCCACCAGCTGCCCAGCGCGATCCCCAGCGTCAGGAAGCCCCAGGCGACGTTGGTCCACGGCCGCGTCCAGCGCAGCCAGCGCGCGTCGACGCGCCCCTCCAGCAGTGCGGCCACCGCGAACGCGAACGGCACCGCGAAGCCGACGTAACCGATGTAGAGCATCGGTGGGTGGATGATCAGCCCGGGGTCCTGCAGCAGCGGGTTGAGGTCACGGCCTTCCAGTGGCGCCGGGTTCAGGCGCAGGAACGGATTGGAGGTGAAGATCAGGAAGGCGAGGAAGCCGACGCTGACCACGCCCATCACCGCCAGCACGCGCGCTTGTACCGGCGCCGGCAGGTGCCGCGAGAACAGCGCCACCGCGCCAGTCCACAGCGCCAGCACCAGCGCCCACATCAGCAACGAGCCCTCGTGCGCGCCCCAGACCGCCGAGTAGCGGTAGATCATCGGCAGCAGCGAATTGGAGTTCTCGGCCACGTAGCGCACCGAGAAATCCTGCTGAACGAACGCGGCGGTGAGTACCGCGAAGGCGCCGGCAAGCAGCAGCAGCTGCGCGAAGGCGGCCGGTCGCGCCACCGCCATCCATGCCGTGTTGTTGCGCTGCGCACCGGCCAGCGGCAGGCCGGCCTGCAGCAGCGAGGCCAGCAGCGCGCACAACAGCAGGATCTGACCCAGTTCGGGCAGCACTCAGCGCACCTCGGGTGCCGTCACCGGCACATCATGCTTGCGATGGGCGTCGCCCATCTTGTCGGCTACTTCCTTCGGCACATACTTCTCATCGTGCTTGGCCAGGACTTCATCGGCGACGAAAATTCCGTCCTGCAGGCGGCCGCTGGCAACCACGGCAGTGCCCTCGGCGAACATGTCGGGCAGGATCCGTGAGGTGCTCACCGCCAGCTGAGCATCGCCGTCGGTGACCTCGAAGCGTGCTTCCAGCGAGCCGACCGGGCGGTTGAAGGAGCCCTTCACCACCATGCCGCCCAGGCGGAAGCGCGACTGCGCATCGACATCCCCGCGCAGCACCTCCGAGGGCGTGTACAGGTAGGCGATGTTGCGCTCCAGTGCCATCGCCACCAGCGCGGTGGCCAGGCCGGAGGCAAGCAGGGCCAACAGCACCCATACCAGGCGGCGACGCTGTACCGGGGTCATCGTTCCAGCTCCGTCGGCAACGACGACGCGGCTTCCTGCTTGCCGGCGCGGGTCTGCTGTCGCTGCTGGCGTGCCAGGGCGAGGCGGCGTGCCACGCGCAGGCGCAGCCACGAACCGATGGCATCGGCGCCGAGCACCAGTACGAACACGGCGTAGGCACCGATCACGTAAGGCAGGTGGGTCATGGCTGGGCCTCCCCGGCCGGGCGTGCGGCATCGACGCGGCCACCGACCCAGGCCTTGCCGGCCTCGCGGTCGAGGTTGTCGGCGCGGGCCTTGGCCAGTACCGAGCCTGCGAACCAGAACTTGGTGCCGATCACCATCCACCACAGCGGCGCGATCATCGCGCTGCTGATCGCCGATTCACCGAACACGTTGATCGACTGGCGCTGGTGCAGGCCGCCCCACCAGTCCACCGAATAGCGGATCACCGGCAGCAGGCTGACACCGACGATGGCCAGCAGGCCAGCCGCGCGAGCGGCGCTGCGACGGTCCTCGATGGCGTGGTACAGGCCGATCACGCCCAGGTACAGGAACAGCAGCACCAGTTCACTGGTCATGCGCGGGTCCCAGTCCCACCAGGTGCCCCAGGTGCCCTTGCCCCAGATGCTGCCGGTGAGCAGGGTGATCAGGGTGAAGCCGGCGCCCATCGGCGCGCAGGCCATGGCCAGGATCTCGCAGACCTTGATCCGCCAGATCAGGGCGATGGCGGCATACAGCGCCATCAGCGCGAATACGAACAGGCTCATCCAGGCACTGGGCACGTGGATGTAGAGGATGCGGAAGCTGTCCAGCTGCTTGGCTTCCGGCGGCACCACCAGCAGTGCCTGCCACATGCCGACCAGCAGCACCGGCACCGCAGCCAGGTAGAACATCCGCGACCAGCGGGCAGCGAATCGGTCGAACGTGGGGGGCGAGCCGAGTTGGTGGAACCAGCGGACAATCGGATTCATGCGTGGCGGCTATCCAGCAGGGGTGGATTGGCTCTCAGCTCGGTCAACTCAGAGAAATACGTATTGCAGCAGCGGTGGCCAGCGGAGCCAATACCAATGCGACCAGCAGGCCGGCGCCCAGCATCAGCAGTGCACCGACCGGATCCTGTCCGCGTCCGGCCGCTGCCAGACTGCCTGCACCGAACACCAGCACCGGCACGTACAGCGGCAACGACAGCAACGCTACGAGAATACCAGAGCGCCGGATGCCTACGGTCAGTGCTGCGACCACGCCACCGATCAGGCTCAGCAACGGTGTTCCCAGCAGCAACGATGCCAGCAACATCGGCAGCTGGTCATGCGGCAGATGCAGCATTTCGGCCAGCAGCGGGCTGACCACGATCAGCGGCAGCGCAGTGGTGGCCCAGTGCAGCAGCACGCGCACCAGCACCAGCCAGGCCAGCGGCACCGGCGCCAGCAGCCATTGTTCCAGCGAGCCGTCTTCGGCATCGGAGCGGAACAGTGAATCCAGTGACAGCTGGCCGGCCAGCAACACCGCCAGCCACAGCACTGCGCCGGCGGTGGCGGCCAGCAGTTGTGGTTCGCGGCCCTGGGCGAGGGCGAACAGGACCACCACCAGTACCGCGAACAGCAGCGGTTGCAATGCGTCGCCGCGACGGCGCCAGAGCAGGCGCAGGTCGCGCTTGAGCAGCGCACCTGCGGTCTGCCACAGGCCCGGTTCGGTACCCGGCGCGATCATGCGGCACCGCCGAGGTCGAGCTGGCGGGTACGCACCGGCGGTGCGGCATAGGCGCCGTGGGTGGTGACCAGTGCAGCGCCGCCGGCACGCAGATGCGCGGAAATCATCCGGTTGACCAGGGTGATGCCCTCCAGGTCGAGGTTGGCATAGGGTTCGTCGAGCAGCCACAACGGCGCCGGCGACAGCCAGACGCGTGCCAGTGCCAGACGCCGCTTCTGTCCGGCCGACAGATGCCGCACCAGGGTGTCCTCGTAACCGGCCAGGCCAACGATGGCCAGCGCGTTGCCCGGCATCTGCCGCGCGCGGCGACCGTGCAGGCCGCACAGGAAATGCAGGTTCTCCAGCGTATCCAGGTCCGGCTTCAGCGCCGGTAGGTGGCTGAGGTAGGCCACATAGCGTGCACGCTCGGCATTGCTGGCCGGCTTGCCGTCGATCCGCACCTGGCCGGCACCGGGCCGGGCCAGGCCGGCCAGCACGCGCAGCAGGGTGGTCTTGCCGGCACCATTGCCGCCCTGCACCAGCAGCGCCTCGCCGGCGTCCACATGGAAGTCCAGCGGGCCGAACACCGGCTCGTCATTGCGGGAGAAGCTAAGGCCGCTGGCGGCCAGCAATGCAGGGGTGTTCAAGGGGCAGGGTCTTCATGCCGGAGTGCGGCGGCAATTGTAGCGGTGAATGCATACGGTAGTGGCGGCCGCTGGCCGGCAGGCGCGACCAAGCGTCGCAGATTGTCCGAGGTTGCCGGCCAGCGGCCGGCACCACCGAAGCAGGGATTGCGTAAACTCAGGGGCCTGTCTCCCCATATCCCCAGGCCGATGCAACCGAACACCAAGCTGCCCAAGGTCGGTACCACGATCTTCACCGTGATGTCCCAGCTCGCTGCCGAACACGGCGCGGTCAACCTGGGCCAGGGTTTTCCGGATTTTTCGGCGCCGCAGCGCCTGATCGATGAGACCGCCAGGGCGATGGCCGCCGGGCTGAACCAGTACCCGCCGATGACCGGTGTGGCGCCGCTGCGCCAGGCCATCGCGCAGAAGGCGCTGGACTGCTACGGCGCGCAGGTGGATGCGGACAGCGAGATCACTGTCACCAGTGGCGGTACCGAGGCCATCTTCAACGCCATCCACGCCGTGGTGCGGGCCGGCGAGGAAGTGATCGTGCTCGACCCGGCCTATGACTGCTACGAGCCGGCGATCGACCTGGCCGGCGCCAAGGCGGTGCATGTGTCGCTGGATCCGCAGACGTTCGCGGTCGACTGGGACCGCGTGCGCGCGGCCATCACCCCGCGCACCCGCATGCTGATCGTCAACACCCCGCACAACCCGTCCGGCGCGATGCTGTCGGCGCAGGACATGCAGGCGCTGGCCGAGCTGCTGCGTGGCACGCAGATCTACCTGATTTCCGATGAGGTGTACGAGCACATCATCTACGATGGCCGCCGCCACGAATCGGCGCTGCGCTATCCGGAACTGCGTGAGCGCGCTTTCGTCATCTCCAGCTTTGGCAAGACCTACCACTGCACCGGCTGGAAGATCGGTTACGCGATCGCACCGCCGGCGCTGACCGCCGAATTCCGCAAGGTGCACCAGTACAACACTTTCACCAGTTTCGGCCCGGCGCAGTACGGCTTTGCCGCGATGATCCGCGACGAACCCGAACACCACCTGGAGCTGGGCGCGTTCTACCAGGCCAAGCGCGACCGCTTCCGCGAGCAGCTGGCTGGCACCCGATTGAAGGCGTTGCCGGTGCCGGGCGGTTATTTCCAGCTGGTCGATTACTCGGCCATCAGCGATCTGCCGGACCATGAGTTCGTGAAGTGGCTGACCATCGAGAAGGGCGTCACCGCCATTCCGCTGTCGCCGTTCTACGAGAATCCGCCGGCTGGCCAGCGCCTGGTGCGCCTGTGCTTTGCCAAGAATGAAGCGACCATGGACGCGGCGATCGAACGCCTGCGCCTGCTCTGAGCGAGGCTTGAACATGCAGGACCTGCGCATTTCCCTCGTCCAGGGTGACACCCGCTGGCACGACCCGGCTGGCAACCGTGCCTACTACGGTGCGTTGCTGGCGCCGCTGGCCGGCAGCACCGACCTGGTGATCCTGCCGGAGACCTTCACCAGCGGCTTCTCCAACGAGGCCATCGCCCAGGCCGAAGGCATGGATGGCCCGACCGTGGCCTGGGTGCGCGAGCAGGCCAGGGTCTTGAACGCGGCGGTGATCGGCAGCGTGCAGTTGCGCGAGGGCGAGGGCGTCTACAACCGTCTGCTGTTCGCCACGCCCGACGGCGAGCTGCAGTACTACGACAAGCGCCACCTGTTCCGCTATGGCGGCGAGCACGAGCGTTATGCCGCCGGCCGCGAGCGCCTGAGCGTGGAATGGAAGGGCTGGCGGATCAATCCGCAGGTCTGCTATGACCTGCGTTTCCCGGTGTTCTGCCGCAACCGCTACAACGTGGAGCGTCCGCAGCAGCTGGATTTCGACCTGCAGATCTTCGTCGCCAACTGGCCGTCGGCACGCGCCTATGCATGGAGGACCCTGCTGCGTGCGCGGGCGATCGAGAACCTGTGCTTCGTTGCTGCGGTCAACCGTGTCGGCGTCGATGGCAACCAGCTGCACTACGCAGGTGACAGCGCGGTGCTGGATTTCCTGGGGCAGCCTCAGGTGGAGATCCGCGAGCGCGAACAGGTGGTCACCACCACCATCTCGGCCGAGGCGCTGGCCGCACACCGCGCGCGCTTCCCGGCCATGCTTGATGCCGATGCCTTCCATCTGGACAAACAGGCCTGAGCGACGGCCTGAACGCTGCCGCACCAGCGTGCGCGCCTGCATTCAACCTGCACGCGCGCGCTGCTAGATTCGCCGCCAGTCCGACCGAACGGGAAGTCCCGCCATGAACAAGCCCTTCGCCCTGCTGCTGGCCCTGTCTGCCGCATCGCTCGCCCCGGCCGCGCACGCTGCCGGCAACCTCGATTGCGAGCTGCACTACAACCTGTCCGGCTGGTCGCTGATCTACAAGACTGCCTCCGGCAATGGCACGGTCACCTGCAGCAACGGCGCCAGCATGCCGGTGCGCATCCAGATGAAGGGGGGCGGCCTGACCGTGGGCAAGTCGAAGATCACCAACGGGCGCGGCAATTTCACCGGCGCGATCAGCATCGATCAGCTACTGGGCACCTACGCATCGGTCGGTGCACATGCCGGTGCGATGAAATCCAGCAATGCGCAGGTGATGACCAAGGGCGACATCTCACTGGCCCTGTCCGGTACCGGCAAGGGCTGGGACCTGGGCGTGGACGGTACCGCGTTCACCCTCAGCCGGCGTTGAGGCGGCGCTGCGCTGCGCCATCCCAGCTGATCCGGATGTAGTGCTGTTCGGAATCGCTCAACAACCGTTCGACACCGAAACCATTCTTCAGCAGCTGTGCGACCACGTCTTCGACGAGCTGCTCGCTGGCCATCACCTGGCTGAAGCCGAACACGATATAGCGGCGGCCATTTTCCGAGCCGATCTGGATCGAGTTGTCGAGGTCGCGGTAGAACTGTTCGATCGGGCGCTTGGCGGCATCGGCGTTGGCGCGGGCCTGTTCGGCGGTGATGGTGATCATGGGCATCTGCCTTGTGCGGGAGAGCACGCACGATAGCCAGCGCCCTGATGTGAATTCCGTGCGTGGCGCACAATGCCCCGTGTTTGCAGCAATTCCTAACATGAGCTGTGAACGTCAAGATGCGCAGGAAAAGTGCCGCGCGGGGGTGAGCATCCTGCATCGACATGAAGCCATCGGGAAGGGATGGGTGCCAGCAGCAGTACAGGCGTGCAACGCACCGCCCAGAGGGGATCCTGCACCCATCCGATGCTGTGGGCACGCAGTGCATTTACATTTCCTTGACCTTGCAGTAACCCCGCAATGCCTAACAGGGACGTCCCAGCGATTCTGCTGGGATCATTGGAGACGCTGGAATGGAGTTCAGAACGTCCGTGCTGCTCGTGGCCCTCATCGCCACACCCGCGATCGCCCACGCCGAAGTCTGCCTGTCCGACAGCGGCATCGTTGTGTCCTGTCCTAGCCTGTTACCGCATCCGGTGACGGCCAGGTTCGAGATCGGGACCCTGCCGCGTGTGGCCGGCTCGCCATCGGAGATCTACATCACAGGCGGCGGCCAGGTGGATGGAACGAGTAATTTCTCGGTCTATGCCAATGGTCAGTTCCTGTGCCGTACCAATGACAATTACGACGGTGGCAACACCACGCCGATTCGCCATTGCACCGCGACCATCGCAACACCCGGGACCTATGTGATCTCGGCGTCGCGCAACAGCCCTGGCAACTTCCTTGCGCCGATGGACGAAGTGATCAACGTGCAGTAATCGATTGTCCGCTGACCCAGGCCCCGGGGCGTAACCCCCGGGGCCTCTGTTGCCCTTATGGCAGCGGGACCGGCTCCTTCACCGTTGCGATCCACAACCAGGCCTTCCGCCGTCAACTGCCCGGTCCCGTTGCAGCCACAAGGCCAGCAGGCCACACACGATGAGGGTCGGTGCCAGCAGCTGCACTGCACCGACCAGCGCCATCGCCGTACCGATCAACAGGTAGTAGAGCAGGCCGAACAGCGCGCCTGCGCTGCCGAGACAATGTGGATAGCCGCGCAGGGCCTGGCCGAGCACATTGGGAATGGCAAGGCCGAAGCCCGTCACCACCGGCACCATCGCCGCGACCAGGGCCGGGTGATCATGCAGCAGCGCGGCCAGCAGGCCTCCCGTCAGAACCAGTCCTGCGGCGATGCGGATGCGCGTGGTTGTGGCAGCGCCTGCACGCAGCAGGCGCCCATTGCCCCACGCGCCTAGTGCCGACCCCAGTGCCAGCACCGCGCCGCTGGCGCCGAACCAGGTGGCTGGCCAGTGCAGGCGCGCAAACACGAAGGGGCCGAGTACATACCAGCTGTACATCGCCACGTTGAAGGCCATCACCAGCAACGCGTGTGACCAGATCCAGCGATCGCGCAGCAGTTCCCGCAGCAGCGGCGGCATGGGCGTGTGCGGGATCTGTACAGGGCGGCTTTCGCGCAGGCCTGCCAGGCATGCGACTGCCAGCAGGGCAGCAATCAGTAGCAGGCCGGACTGTACGCCGACATAGCCATTGGCGGCGACCAGCAGCGTGCCCAGTGCAAGACCGATGGCCGGGCTCAGGGCCAACGCCATGCCGATCCAGGAGAATGCCTGCGCCAACGCCGGCCCCTGCAGATGGTCACGCAGCACGGTCTGGGTGACCACCGAAGCGGCGGCGGCGCCGACTGCGGCCAATGCTTGGGCCAGCAGCACCTGGCCGAAGCTGCCAGCCATCAGGCCGCCCAATGCAGCCACTGCGAAAACGCCGAGGCCACAGAGAAGGGCGGGGCGACGACCGATACGATCGGCCAGGCGCCCCCACAGCAGCACACCCGCAGCGAAGCCGAACAGGTATAGGCTCATGGCCTGGCTGGCGGCACTCGGCGGCAAGGCGAAGCGTATGGCTAGATCGGCCAGGGCCGGGCTGTACAGGGTCTGTGCCAGCTGCGGAAACATCAGCAGTGCAATGGCGAGCAACAACAGGCGACGCGACATGCGGGCGCTCCAGGAACGGGGCCGCGCATTGTGGTCGCGTCCGCAATGGCGCACCCTGTCTATCCTGTCATCGAATGTATGAAATCAGACATGGCCTGGTTGCAGCCGGACGCGCACTTCGACGCCGATGCCTGGAGCGCTCCGGTGCTGGGGATCGCGGCCTCACTGGCGGATCACGATTCGGGTTGGCACCAGCACGCACGCGCGCAGCTGCTGTACACCCGACAGGGCTGTACGCGCCTGACCTATGGTGATCGCATCAGCCTGCTGCCGCCCGCGCGCGCAGCGTGGATTCCGGGTGGGCTGCGCCATCGCGCGCAGATGCGCCAAGCGGTCGACTACCGTTCGTTGTACTTCGACGCCACCCTGTCGGCCCAGCTGCCCCGGCAGCCGGCGATCATCGGCGTAGGCCCGCTGCTGCAGGCCTTGCTGGAGCCGATCGCGCAGGCACCGTTCGACCATGACTGGCAGTCGCCGCGCGCGCACCATCAACTGGGGTTGTGCGTGCTGGAAATCGCCGCTGCACCGGTGGCGCCGATGGACCTGCCTTTACCGCGTGATCCGCGGATTGCACGTTGCCTGCCGCTGGCCGAACAGCTGCCGCCCGAACTGGGGGAGCTGGCCGCGCGCACAGGCCTGAGCGCGCGTACCGTCGGTCGGTTGATGCAACGCGATACCGGCATGAGCTATCAGGCCTGGCGCCAGCAATGGCGCCTGATGCGGGCCATGGAGCTGCTGCTGCTCGGCCATCGCGTCGCGCATGTGGCCCAGGACACCGGCTTCTCCGCCGAGAGCCCGTTCATTGCCTTCTTCCGCAGCATGACCGGCACTACGCCCGCCGCTTTCCAGCGCCACGCAAAAGGAGACGGAGGGGATTAGTCGTTTTCGCCCCTTCGATACACACCGTGGCAAAAACGAATTAATCCCCTCCGTCCCCTTTTTAAAGAAAAACCCCGGCCGGAGCCGGGGTTTTTCATGTCGCTCGCGTCAGCGATCAGCCGCCGCGCGGGCCACTGCGGCGCGGGCCGCCGGGGCCACGGTTGCCGCCGGGGCCACCCGGGCCACGGTTGCCACCCGGGCCGCCGGGACCACGATTGCCGCCGGGACCGCCCGGGCCACGGTTGCCACCGGGGCCACCTGCGCCGCGGTTGCCGCCCGGGCGTGCATTGGCGTTGCCGCCCGGACGACCGTTGCCGGCCGGACGCGCACTGCCATACGGGTTGAAGCCCGGATTGGCGTGGTCGGACGGGAAGCTCGGGGCGTTGCCCGGATGGCCGTACGGGTGCTTGTTGCCCTGGCCCTGCGAGCGGTTGCCGGCACCGGCCGGACGGCCCTGGCCGCCACCGGCGCCTGCGCCCGGACCCTTCGGCTTGCCGTATGGACGACCCTGGCCGCCTGCGCCCGGACCGCGTGCGCCGGGGCCACGAGCACCCGGACCGGCATTGCGGTGGCCGCTCGGGCCGGTGCTGACACCGTCCGGCACATACCAGGTACGGAATGCCGCCGGGTTGCCTTCCGGCAACGAGCGGTCGTTCTTCTGTGCGCGCTGCTTGAACGGCTTCTGCGACTGCTTGGCTGCGGCTTCACCGCTGACCGTCAGGCCGCCCTTGAAGCCGCCGCCTGCCTTGCCGCCACGACCACGGCCGCGGTCTTCGCGGACGTTGTCGAAACGACGCAGCTCGCGACCTTCATCGGCAGTGTTGTGGCCGTTGACGTAGGCATTGCCACGGCCACCTTCGCGTACGCGCACGGTGGTCTTGGCGGCGCGGCGCTGGCCGATCACCGGCTGCAGGGTCAGCGCCGACGGCGCGCCTTCTTCCAGCTTCAGCTGCGCACGCAGGGCTTCGACCTGGGCGCTGCCCAGCTCCACCGAATGGCCGCGGGCCAGTTCGCGCGGCAGGGTAACCTTGCCGTAGCGGGTGCGCTTCAGGCGGCTGACCTGGCAACCCTGGGATTCCCACAGGCGGCGCACTTCGCGGTTGCGGCCTTCCTTCACCACAACGCGGAACCAGTCGTGCGAATCGGTGCCGCCAATGCGTTCGATCTCGTCGAACTTGGCCGGGCCATCTTCCAGTGCCACGCCGCGGCCGAGGCGGTCGATGATGGCGTCGGAGACCTTCTCTTCGCCTTCCGGGGCACGCACGCGCACAACGTACTCGCGCTCGACCTCGAACGACGGGTGCATCATGGCGTTGGCCAGCTCACCGTCGGTGGTGGCCAGCAGCAGGCCGGTGGTATTGATGTCGAGGCGGCCGACCGCGATCCAGCGCGCGCCCTTCAGCGGCGGCAGCGACTCGAACACGGTCGGGCGGCCTTCGGGGTCTTCGCGGGTGGTCACTTCGCCTTCCGGCTTGTTGTAGACCAGCACGCGCGACGGCTCGGCCAGGGCGGTGGCGACGAAGCCACGGCCGTCCAGCTCGATCTTGTCGCCGCTCTTGACCGACATGCCGGTCTGCGCGACTTCACCGTTGACCTTGACCAGGCCTTCGGCGATGCGCTGTTCCAGCGCGCGGCGCGAGCCGAGGCCGGCCTGGGCCAGGACCTTGTGCAGGCGTTCTTCCAATTTGAACTGTTCGGAGGTGGCTTCGCGCTTCAGCGAGAGCTTGTTACGGGGGGTGTCACTCATCAGTTTTGCTCCGGCCGACGGTTTCGAGGTCGGCCTCTGGTTCGGAATCGGCTTGGTCAACAGCCACGGTCGTCATCGCGACGGCGTTGTCTTCGCGTTCGTTCACTGGCACCGCGCGCTCGCCCGGCGCGGAATCGGGATGCCCATCATCGAAGGGCGAAGGTGCTTGCTCATCGGAGGCCGAGGCAGGGGCTGCATCGGCGGAATCGGGGGTCTCGCTGCCGGCCAGGCCGGTGTCATCATTGGCGGCGTCATCGTGACCACCGGTCGAAACATCGGGGCCTTCGGCGCCAGCCCGGGGCGGTGCATCGCGGTCCAGCGACAGCTGTGGCTCCAGTTCGCCCAGGTCCTTCAGTTCCGACAGTGGCGGCAGTTCATCCAGTCGCTTCAGGCCGAAGTAGTCCAGGAAGCCCTTGGTTGTACCGAACAACGCCGGCTTGCCAGGCACGTCGCGGTGCCCGACCACGCGTATCCACTCGCGTTCTTCCAGCGCCTGGATGATGTTGCTGCTGACCGCCACGCCGCGCACCTGTTCGATCTCGCCGCGGGTGATCGGCTGCCGGTAGGCAATCAGCGCCAGGGTTTCCAAAGTGGCGCGGGTGTAGCGGGTCTTGCGTTCGGTCCACAGCCGGCTGATCCAGCCGTGTACTTCGCCGGTGACCTGGTAGCGGAAGCCTGAGGCGACCTCGACCAGTTCCACGCCACGGCCTTCGCAGGCGTCGCGCAGGCGTTCCAGCGCACGTTCGATGCTGCCCGGCGGTGCCGGTTCCTCTTCCGGGAACAGGTCCTTCAGCTGGGCCAGGGTAAGCGGCTGGCTGGAAGCCAGCAGCGCACCTTCGACAATGCGGTCGATCAGCGGTTGATCCATCGGCAGTCAGCGCTCACTCGTTGGCATTGGCGGCGTCGTTGTCGTCGAACTCGCTGCTGAACTGCAGCGGGGCGTTGGTGTTGCCGGCGGCCAATGACTTCACATAGATCGGCGCCAGCGGTTCTTCCTGGACGATGTCCAGCAGCTGCTCCTTGGCCAGTTCCAGCACCGCCAGGAACGTGACCAGCACGCCCAGCTTGCCTTCTTCGGCGGTGAACAACCCTTCAAAGCGGTAGAACTTGCCGTCTTCAAGCCGGCCGAGTACTTCACCCATGCGCTGCCGGACACTCAGCGCCTCGCGCTTGATCGCGTGGCCGGTGAACAGCTCGGCGCGCTTGAGCACGTCGTGCAGGGCCATCAGCATTTCCTTCAGGTCGACCGGCGGCGGCAGCTTCACCGTCGCCCGTTCGGGCATGAAGGCGTGGGCCAGGCTGGTATCGCGGTCCTGGCGGGGCAGGGCGTCGATGTCCTCGGCAGCCTGCTTGAAACGTTCGTACTCCTGCAGCCGGCGTACCAGCTCGGCACGCGGGTCGGCCTCATCGCCTTCCTCGCTGACCGGGCGCGGCAGCAGCATGCGCGACTTCACCTCGGCGAGGATCGCGGCCATCACCAGGTACTCGGCGGCCAGCTCGAAACGCAGCTCGCGCATCACCGTGATGTATTCCACGTACTGCCGGGTGATCTCGGCCACGGGGATGTCCAGCACGTCCAGGTTCTGCCGGCGGATCAGGTACAGCAGCAGGTCCAGTGGGCCTTCAAAGGCATCCAGGATGACTTCCAGCGCATCCGGCGGGATGTACAGGTCCTGCGGAATCTGCAGGACTGGTTGCCCATGCACCACGGCCAGCGGCATTTCCTGCTGCTGGGGGGCGGGCGGCCGGGTTGGCGGGTTCGCGTCGAGCGCGAGTTCGGAAGTCATCTAATGGACATCAGGATTGCAACGGACCAGTCGCGGCACCGGGTTCACCGGGCCAACGCCACGGAGCCCCAGGGCACCAGACACGCCGGGATCGGCGCGCTTCCACACATATCAAACAGCAGGACGCGCCGCAGGGAACGGCAGCGACGGGACTACGGGGAGGTCGTCTACGTGGCCCCTTTGAAACAGCGGGACGGTCGTCGGGGGCTGCGTTGGCCGCAAAAACCGACGGGCTGCTGCATCCAGCCACGTGCAATGGAGTCTAGAGTAAGCCTTTGCCGCGCCAGTGTCCAGCTGCGACCGGGGCAGGGGCCGCATTGGCTAGAATCAGCGCACCGACAACGCGAGCGAGGAAATGCCGGTGTGGTATGTGATCGAAGGGTATGACGGCCAGGATGTCCTGGCGCAACGACTGCAGGCGCGGCCGGAACACCTGGCGCGGCTGCACGCGCTGCGCGACGAAGGTCGCCTCCTGTTGGCCGGGCCTTGCCCGGCGGTGGACAGCGAAGACCCGGGCCCGGCCGGTTTCAGTGGCTCGTTGGTGATTGCCCAGTTCGATTCGTTGCCGCAGGCGCAGGCCTGGGCCGATGCCGACCCCTACGTGGCGGCAGGTGTCTACACCCATGTGCAGGTGCGGCCGTTCCGCAAGGTGCTGCCGTGAACGCGGAACGGATCGAGCGGATTCGTGATGCGCTGCAACAAGCGTTGGCCCCGATCGTGCTCGAAATCGAGGACGACAGCCATCGCCATGCTGGCCATGCCGGCGCCCGCGACGGTCGTGGCCATTTCAACGTGCATGTGGTCAGTGATCGGTTCGCCGGGCTGGGCCCGCTGGCCCGTCACCGCGCGGTCTACGCCGCGCTGGGAGCGATGATGGAGACGGATATCCACGCGCTGTCCATCCGTGCGCTGACCCCGTCAGAACAGGGCTGAGGCCTTGTCCCACGCTGTCCTGGCCGGTCCCCGCAGGGGCCGGCGCAGACAGATTTCCATGTCCATTTCGGGACATTCGCCTAACGGACTGTTTACAAGCCCAGATGGAAACGCTTACATTCCGCGCCAATGCTGGTAGGTCCAAGCCGTGGAGGGCGGCTTCGTGAACAAGGCAGCTATCACAATCAAAGACGTCGCACGCGAAGCCCGGGTCTCCGTGGCCACGGTTTCCCGCGCGCTCAACGGGCATGAAAATGTCGCCGAACCGGTCCGCCAGCTTGTGCTGGAAGTGGCCGCACGGCTGCGTTACACCCCGCACGCCGCCGCCCGCAGCCTGAGCAGCCGCCGCACCAATACGGTGGGGGTGGTGCTGCCGGACCTGTACGGTGAATTCTTCTCCGAGTTGATGCGCGGCATCGACAACGTTGCCCGTAGCCGTCGTCAGCACCTGCTGGTGTCCAGCTACCACGGCGACCAGGAACAGCAGGGCGCCGCCCTGCGCGCCATGCGCGGCCGCGTCGATGGCCTGCTGGTGCTCTCGCCTTATGCCGAGAGTCCGGGCTTCCTGACCGACAACCTGCCGCAGTCGTTGCCGACGGTGTTGATCAACACCTATCTGCCCGGTCAGGACCATCCGGTGTTGAGCATCGACGACCATGCTGGTGCGATGGCGATGACCCGCCACCTGCTCGAGGCCGGTCACCGCCGCATCGCCTTCATTTCTGGCCCGGACCTCAACTTCGACGCGCGCGAGCGCCTGCGTGGCTTCCGTGACGCGCTGGCGGCTTTTGGCAGTGGCGCCGAAGGCATCGAGCTGTCCGGTGATTTCGACGAAGCTTCCGGCCACCGCGCCGGTCAGGAGTTGCTGGCAGCCGGAGCGCTGCCCGATGCCGTATTCGCGGCCAACGACATGATGGCCCTGGGCTGCCTGTATGCGTTCACGCAGGCCGGTGTCCAGGTCCCGTCCGATGTCGCGCTGGCGGGTTTCGATGACATTCCGCTGGCGCGTTTCGTCCACCCGTCGCTGACCACCATGCAGGTCAGCATCGCCGAGCTCGGCGACCGGGCCATGACGCGCCTGCTGCAGTTGATGGACGGCACCTCCACGGACGGGACAGGGGACAAGCAGACCCTGGTTCCCCGCTTGATAGTTCGCGATTCCACCACTCCGCCATCGGGCCATTGAAGCCAGAGGCGTTCCTTCTTTTTTGATTGATCGCAGGGACCGCGCAAGCGGTCACCGCCACCCGGAGATTGAGTTGATGATGCACACTACCTTCCGCACGCCGGCACGCCGGCTGCTGAGCACCGCACTGGTCAGTTGCCTGATGCTGGCCGCCGCTCCGAACGTCATGGCGCAGTCGGCCAACGCCAGCCTGCGCGGCCAGGTTGCCGGCGCCCAGGCAGGCACCGAAGTCACCGCCACCAACGTGGCCACCGGCACCGTCCGCCGCGGCACCATCCGCGCCGATGGCAGCTACTCGCTAATGGGCCTGGATCCGGGCACCTACAACGTGGTCGCTAACGGCCAGACCCAGAAGGTCACCGTCACCGTGGCCTCGACCGCCACCCTGAACTTTGCCGACGCCGCCAGCAGCACCCCCGGCGCGACCGCGGCCACCAACCTGGACACCGTCAACGTTGTTGCGCCGACCCTGCTGCAGGAAGTGCGCACCTCTGAAGTCGGCAAGACTGTCAGCCTGCAGCAGATCCAGACCACCCCGCAGGTGTCGCGCAACTTCCTGGAGTTCGCCGACGCGGTGCCGGGCATGATCTTCACCCGCGATGCCAAGGGCAACACCTCGCTGCGCGGCGGCGCCACCAATTCCGACGGCACCAACGTCTACATCGATGGCGTGGGCCAGAAGAGCTACGTCAAGGGCGGCGGCATCTCCGGCCAGTCCGGAAGCGCAGGCAATCCGTTCCCGCAGCTGGCCATCGGTGAATACAAGGTCATCACCGGCAACTACAAGGCCGAGTACGGCCAGGTGTCCAGTGCAGCGATCACCGCCGCCACCAAGTCCGGTACCAACGAGTTCAAGGGTGAAACCTTCTACCGTTACACCAACGACAGCATGCGCGCGATGACCCCGGCCGAACGCCAGCCGGGCAAGAGCAAGGAAGAATCGGCCGAGAAGGAATATGGCTTCGCCTTGGGTGGCCCGATCATCCAGGACAAGGCCCACTTCTTCGTGACCTATGAAGCCAAGCGCTTCGACCTGCCGGTGACCATTGCACCGGACGGCGCAGTGACGCCCGCTGCCGCCAAGCTGCCGGCTGACGGCGCCGCTGGCCTCGGCCCGGCCAGCCAGCCGTTCCAGCAGGACCTGATCTTCGCCAAGATCGACTTCGAGCCGACCGACAACGATCGCATCGAACTGACTTTCCAGGACCGCGACGAGACCCAGCAGCAGTTCAGTGGTCAGACCGCAAAGGTTCACGGCAAGGTCGTTGACAACACCGACCGCCGTTACGCCCTGCGCTGGAACCACAGCGGTGAGCGCTTCTACAACGAGCTGATGGTCACCCATGAAGAGGCCTTCAACAACCCGCTGCCGCTGAGCTTTGGCAACGGCATCATCTACACCGCACCGGATTTCGGTGACTCGGACGCCAACCGTCCGCAGGAGAAGACCCTTGTCCAGGTCGGCGCAGCCGATGCCTTCGCCTCGCAGGTGAAGGGCCAGAAGGGTTGGGCGATCGAGGACAACCTGACCCTCGATGGCCTGCAGTGGGCCGGCGACCACACCATCAAGATGGGGGCCAAGTACAAACAGATCGACCTGTACGCCTCCGACGCGGCGCAGATCAATCCGCAGTTCTCCTACACCATCGACAACCCGGCGTTCCCGTCGGGCACGCCGTACAAGGCGCAGTTCACCAAGGCCAGCACCGGTGTCACCGGCGTGCAGTCTGAAGTGCGCGCCAAGGTCAAGCAGATTGGTCTGTTCATCCAGGATGACTGGCAGGTCAACGATCACCTGCAGCTGAACATCGGCCTGCGCTGGGATTACGAAAAGAATCCGGTCTATACCGATTTCGTGACCCCGCCGGAGGTCGTGAAAGCGCTGTTCTCGCAGGATCCGAACGCGCCGGTGGGCGTGTCCCAGACCTACGCGCAGACGCTGGCGCTCAGCGGATTGAACGTCAACGACTACATCAGCACCGGCCACAACCGCAAGAATTTCAAGAATGCCTGGCAGCCGCGCCTGGGCTTCTCGTATGACGTCAATGCCGACGAACGACACGTGTTCCATGGTGGCGCCGGCCGTTCCTATGACCGCGACCTGTTCGACAACCTGGCACTGGAAACCACCAAGCTGGCGCTGCCGCAGCCGACCGTGTATTTCCGCAACCCGGCCACCGGCAACTGCATGTATGGCCAGACGCCGTGCTTTGACTGGAACCCGAACCTGCTGAACGGCATCGAGAACGTGCAGGCACTGCTGGGGGCCACCAGCAATGAAGGCATGGAGGTCGATCTGCTGAACAACAACATGAAGGTGCCGTACGCCGACCAGTTCAGCCTGGGCATGAGCAACCAGTTCGGCGAGTGGCTGACCGATGCCACGATCTCCCGCACGCTGACCTATGACGGCTTTGCCTTCACCCTGGGCAACCGCTTCAACAACGGCAACTTCTTTGACAACCAGATGCTGTGTGGTGCCAAGGAGCCGACCTATGGCCAGCCGTGGAACTGCAACATTCCGGGCTTCGGCAGCCTGATCATCGGCCAGCAGGGCATCAAGACCCGATCGACCCAGGTCCTGCTGTCGGCGCAGAAGCCGTACAGCAAGGAAAGCGGCTGGGGCACTTCGATCGCCTACACCTGGACCAACGCGCGTCACAACCGCAACATCAACGAGCATTACTCGTTCGATCGCGGCACCATTGGTGAATACCCGACCATCAAGTCCAACGGCGCGCCGCGTCACCGCCTGGTGGTGACCGGTTCGTATGATGGCTTCTGGGGCATCACCTTCGGTGGCAAGCTGACCCTGGCCACGCCGACGCCGGGCAACGACTGGTCCTGCATCGCCCAGGCGGGCACCGCCAACTGCCTGCCGACTCCGGCCGCCGGTACTCCGGGTGGCAATGGCCGCTTCCTGCTCGGTGGCAAGATCTTCGGCTACCGCTCGCTGGATCTGCAGGCGACCAAGACCTTCAAGCTGGCTGGCGATACCGAGCTGTACGCGCGTATCGACATCATCAACGTGCTCAACTTCGACAACTTCTCGAACCTGAACTACGTCAAGCAGGACGGCAAGCTGCTGGTGAGCTACAACGAGACCGGCGACGTCATCGGTACCCCGCGCCAGGTCAAGGCGGAAGTGGGCTTCCGCTTCTAAGCCGATCCGCCTGAAGCAATACCCGATGCCGCCGGTCCGCCGGCGGCATCGGCAGGATGAAAAAACGGCAATGGCCGGCCCGGTGCCGGTCCATTGCCCACGCCGCTGCCGGCCAGGGGGCAGCGGCGTGGGCAATGATCGCGGTGTCAAACCACGTTTTTCGTGGTTTTTTAAGAACGCATCTTGTAAACGATTTCAGATCATTGGACGGTATGCTTTCCCATCGATCAGACCACCGGAGAAATCGCGCCATGCTGGCACGCCATCTGTTGTCCGCCGCAGCGTTGAGCCTGGTCGTTGCTGCCTGCCAGCCGGCCCAGCAGGAGCCTGCCAAGCCTCAGCCGCAGGTGATCCTGATCGAGGCCGACGCGCCACCGCGGCCGATGAAGCCGGTGCTGCCGCCGCTTTTCGATGACATCGAACGCCGTACCTTCCAGTTCTTCTGGGACACCACCAACGAAATCAACGGCCTGACCCCGGACCGTTACCCGTCGAGGCCGTTTGCCAGCATCGCCTCGGTTGGCTTCGCGCTGACTGCCTATCCGATCGGCATCGAGAACGGTTGGGTCAGCCGCAACCAGGCCATCGACCGCACGCTGACCACCCTGAAGTTCTTCCGCGACGTGCCGATGGGCCCGCAGCGCACCGGCAAGGCCGGCTACAAGGGCTTCTACTACCACTTCCTGGACATGCAGGAAGGCCGCCGCTACGACAGCTGGGTCGAACTGTCCTCGGTGGATACCGCACTGCTGATGATGGGCGTGTTGTTCGCGCAGTCGTACTACGACGGCGACGATCCGCGCGAGAAGGAGATCCGCCAGATCGCCGACACGCTGTACAAGAAGGTCGACTGGCCGTGGCTGCAGCAGCGTGCACCGCTGATCTCGATGGGCTGGTTCCCGGAGAGCGGCTTCATCGACCACGACTGGATGGGCTACAACGAGGCGATGATGGTCTACATCCTCGCCCTGGGCTCGCCGACGCACCCGGTCAGCCCGGATGCGTGGACCGTGTGGACGCGTACCTATGACAACGACTGGGGCGTGTACCAGGGCCAGGAATACCTGTCATTCGGCCCGTTGTTCGGCCACCAGTACAGCCACGTCTGGATCGACTTCCGCGACATCCAGGACGCGTACATGCGCGAGCGCGGCAGCACTTATTTCCTCAACAGCCGCTCGGCCGCGCTGGCCCAACGCGAATACGCCATCGCCAACCCCATGCAGTGGAAGGAGTACGGCGAGAACGTGTGGGGCCTGACTGCCAGCGACGGACCGCAGAACACCACCCAGGACTATCGCGGCGAGCAGCGCCAGTTCCGCCATTACTCCTCGCGCGGCGCTGGCCTGCGCGAGAACTTCGATGACGGCACCATCGCTCCCACCGCTGCGATCGCGTCGGTGGTGTTCGCCCCCGAGCAGGTGATCCCGGCCACGCTGGAGATGCACAAGCGCTTTGGCGACTACATCTATTCCAGCTACGGCTTCCTGGATTCGTTCAACCCCAGCTTCAACTACGACATCCCGATCAAGACCGGTCGCCTGGTGCCGGATCGGGGCTGGGTCGCCAGCGACTACATCGCCATCGACCAGGGCCCGATCCTGACCATGATCGCCAACTACCGCGATGACTTTGTCTGGGAAGTGATGAAGAAGAACCCGTACATCCGCAAGGGCCTGGAGCGGGCCGGGTTCAACGGTGGCTGGCTGGCGCCGGAAGGCTCCTTCCAGCCGCTGGAACTGCAGAAAGACGAAAAGGCCGCGGCGGCACGCGCGGTGGGTATCGCCGAATCACGCGCGGCTGCCGCGCAGGAACAGAAGAACAATGCCAACCGCACCACAGGCCAGGGCAAGTAACCTGATGCCGAACTGGATCGACCGCCTGCGCCGCTGGGCGCTGCCTGCCCTGGCCGCATTGGCCGTGGCCGGCTGCGCCCGCACCGAGCCGGGCACCACCACCGTGCGCTTCTGGGCGATGGGGCGCGAAGCCGAGGTGGTCAGCGAATTGATCCACGAATTCGAGGCCGAGAACCCCGGTATCAAGGTGGATGTGCAGAACATCCCGTGGACGGCCGCGCACGAGAAGCTGCTGACCGCGTTCGCCGCCGACGGCCTGCCGGACGTGTGCCAGCTCGGCAACACCTGGGTGCCGGAGTTCGCCGAACTCGACGCGCTGACGCCGCTGCAGCCGTTCGTGCAGCGTTCGGCCGTGGTCGACCCGAAGGACTATTTCCAGGGCATCTGGGATACCAACGTGATCCACGGTGAACTGGTCGGCGTGCCGTGGTACGTCGATACGCGCCTGATCTACTACCGCAAGGACCTGCTGGCCAAAGCCGGCTATGACCACCCGCCGCGCACGTGGCAGGAGTGGGACGAGCAGATGGCGGCAATCAAGCGAATGCAGGGCCCGAGCCGCTATGCGGTGCTGATGCCGATCAACGAGTTCGAGCAGCAGCTGTCGCTGGCGCTGCAGCAGCCTGATCCGCTGCTGCGCGACGATGACACCCGCGGCAACTTCGCCAGCCCCGGTTTCCGTCGCACGCTGGCCTTCTACGCCAACATGTTCGAGCAGGGCTGGGCGCCGAAGATGTCCGAGACGCAGATCTCCAACGTCTGGGACGAGTTCTTCCGTGGCTTCAACGTGTTCTACATTTCCGGCCCCTGGAACATCCGCGAGTTCAAGAAGCTGCAGCCGAAGGAACTGGAAGGGCAGTGGGGCACCGCCGCGCTGCCGGGCCCGGATGGCCCGGGCGCCGGTATTGCCGGTGGCACAAGCCTGGTGATCTTCCGCAAGTCGCAGCAGAAGGAAGCGTCGTGGAAGCTGATCGAGTTCCTGTCGCGGCCGGAAATCCAGGCGCGCTTCCATTCGATCATCGGCGACCTGCCGCCACGCCGCAGCACCTGGAACGCGCCTTCGCTGGCCAACGATCCGCTGGCTGCTGCGTTCCGTGACCAGCTGGAACGGGTCAAGCCGACGCCGAAGGTGCTTGAATGGGAGCGCATCGTGCAGGAAATGCGCATCGTCACCGAGAAGGTGGTGCGCGGCGGCCTGCCGCAGGACAAGGCCGTGGAAGAACTGGACCAGCGCGTGGACAAGGTGCTGGCCAAGCGCCGCTGGATGCATGAACAACAACGCCTGCAGCAGCGCGTGCCGTCGCCGCAATCGAGCAGTGCCGTGGCCGCCGGGAGCGCGCAATGAAACGTACTTCACTTGCCGGCTGGATCTTTGCCGGTCCCTCGCTGATCGTGCTGGGCATGTTCTTCGGCCTGCCGGTCGCCTCGGCGCTGGCGCTGAGCGTGACCGACTTCGACCTGTATGCCCTGGCTGACAGCAGCAACCTGCGCTTCGTCGGCCTGGGCAACTATGTCGACTTGCTGCAGACGCCGATGTTCTGGAAGTCGCTGTGGAACACGACCTACTTCGTGCTGATCGGCGTGCCGTTGTCGATCGGCGTGTCGCTGGGCGCGGCGATGCTGCTGAATGCACCGGCCGCGCGCTTCAAGGCGTTGTTCCGTACCGCGCTGTTCGCGCCGGTGGTGACCACGCTGGTGGCGGTGGCGGTGATCTGGCGCTACCTGTTCCATACCAGCTACGGTCTGGTGAACTACGGTCTGGGGCATCTGGGCATCAGTCCGATCGACTGGCTGGGCGATCCCAACTGGGCGATGCCGACCATCATGCTGTTCGCGGTGTGGAAGAACTTCGGCTACAACATGGTGATCTTCCTGGCGGGCCTGCAGGCGATCCCGCATGACCTGTACGAGGCCGCCCGCATCGACGGTGCCTCGCGCTGGAAGCAGTTCCTGCACATCACCCTGCCGATGCTCGGCCCGGTGCTGCTGGTGGTCGGCGTGATCACCGTGTCCGGCTACTTCCAGCTGTTCGCAGAGCCCTACGTGATGACCCGCGGCGACCCACTGCAGAGCACCGTCAGCGTGCTGTATTTCATGTTCGAGGAAGGCTTCAAGTGGTGGAACCTGGGACGCGCCTCCGCAGTGGCGTTCCTGCTGTTCCTGATCATCCTGGCGGTGACCACCGTGATGCTGCGTTTCGGCCGCAAGAGGCAGTTGGTATGAGTCGTGAAATCGGCCAGTCGCGCTGGTATCCGTGGTTGATCAATGGTGCGTTGCTGGTGCTGGCCCTGGTCAGCCTGGCACCGCTGCTTTGGATGCTCTCGGTCTCGTTCATGCCGCAGGGCGAGGCGACCCACTTCCCGCCTCCGTTGCTGCCGTCCAGCATCACCACGCGCAACTACCATGAGTTGTTCGCGCGCACCGGCATGGGTGGCAACTTCGCCAACAGCCTGCTGGTGTCGGTGGGCATCACCCTCGGCTCGCTGCTGCTCAACACCATGGCCGGCTATGCGTTCGCCAAGCTGAACTTCGTCGGCCGCGAACGCCTGTTCCAGGTGTTGATGGCCGCACTGGTGATCCCGGCACAGGTGGCGATGCTGCCGCTGTTCCTGCTGATGAAGCAGCTCGGCCTGGTCAACAGCTTCGGCGGCGTGATCGTGCCGGCGCTGGCCAGCGTGTTCGGCATCTTCCTGGTCCGCCAGTACGCGCGTTCGATCCCTGACGAACTGCTGGAAGCAGCGCGCATCGATGGGGCAGGGGAGTTGCGCATCTTCTTCCAGATCGTGCTGCCGATGCTCAAGCCGGTGCTGGTGACCCTGGCCATCTTCACCTTCATGGGCGCATGGAACGATTTCATGTGGCCGTTGATCGTGCTGACTGACCAGGAGCACTACACTTTGCCGGTGGCGCTGGCCACCCTCTCGCGCGAGCACATCATGGACGTGGAAATGATGATGGCCGGCGCGGTGGTCACCGTGGTTCCGGTGCTGGCGCTGTTCCTGGTGCTGCAGCGGTACTACATCCAAGGTCTGTTGCTGGGGAGCGTCAAAGGATGAAGCGAGCGATCGCCGTTGGACTGGGCCTGTTGTGGACCTCCCTGGCGATCGCCGCACCTCCGGCGCTGCCGGCGCCGAAGGTGCTGGACGACTTCGACGACATCAGTGCCTGGAAGCTGGTGCTGTCCGACCAGGTCAGCGGTTCGCTGCGGCCGGTCAGCGGTGCCGGCGGCGGCCGCGCGCTGTGCCTGGATTACGACTTCCACAACGTCTCCGGCTACGTCGGCATTCGTCGCGCGCTGAACATCGAATACCCGGTCAACTATCGTTTTGGCTTCCAGCTGCGCGGTGACTCGCCGGGCAACGACCTGCAGTTCAAGCTGATCGACGCCAGCGGCGATAACGTCTGGTGGGTCAACCGTCCTGGCTACGCCTTCCCCAAGACATGGACACCGGTCGAGTATCGCCGCCGCCAGATCGACAAGGCCTGGGGGCCGTCGCCCGAGAAGGAGATGTCGCGCAGCGCGGCGGTGGAGTTCACCCTCTACAGCAAGGTCGGTGGGCGCGGCACGGTGTGCTTCGACAAGCTGACCCTGCAGGGCCTGCCACCGCAGGATGATTCGGCGCTGGTGCCGTCGGTGATCGCAGATACCGCGATGGCGCTGCAGGACCGCATGATCGATGGCAGGAGCGATACCTTCTGGATCAGTGGCGGGGTCAAGCAGCAGACCATCAGCCTGGACCTGCACAAGAGCCGCGAGATCGGTGGCGCGGTGATCGACTGGTTGCCGAACCTGGAGGCCCGCCGCTACACCGTGCGCACCTCCGAGGATGGCCGTGACTGGCGCACCGTGCGTGAGGTGACCAGTGGTGCCGGTGGCCGTGATTGGCTGGCGCTGCCGGATACCGATGCACGCTACGTGCGCTTCGACCTGCAGGATGGCCCGAACTGGCGCTACGGCATCCGTGACATCGCGCTCAAGCCGTTGGCCTTCGCCGCGACCCCGAACGCATTCCTGTCTTCGGTGGCCGCCGACCTGCCGCGCGGGTCGCTGCCGCGTGCCTACGTGGGCGAGCAGCCGTACTGGACCCTGCTGGGCCTCGATGGCGGCCAGGAGCAGGCGCTGATCAGCGAGGACGGCGCACTGGAGCCGGCCAAGGGCAGCTTCAGCATCGAGCCGTTCATCCGCCTCGATGGCAAGCTGCTGGACTGGTCCAAGGTCGCCATCACCCAATCGCTGCAGGACCACTACCTGCCGATCGCCAACGTCGATTGGGTACATGAGAAGGCCGGCCTGGCGGTAACCAGCTTCGTGCAGGGCACTCCCGAGCGCGCGCAGCTGATCGGTCGCTATCGTCTCAGCAACCCGGACAAGGTCGCGCACGAGTACACCCTGGCGCTGGCGATCCGCCCCTGGCAGGTCAACCCGCCGACACAGTTCCTCAACACCGTCGGTGGCTTCAGCCGCATCGATGCGCTGGATGTCGGCGAGCAGCTGGTGCGGATCAATGGTGAGCCGCGCATCTATCCGCTGCAGGTGCCGGACGCACGCTTCGCCAGCACCTTCGACGGCAAGCTGGATGCGATGCATCTGGCGGAGGGAAAGTATCCGGCCACCACGACGGTGAAGGACAGCACCGGCATGGCGTCGGGCGCGCTGATGTATACGATCAGGCTGGAGCCCGGCCAGAGCCGCGAAGTGGCGGTGGTACTGCCGCAGACCGGTGGTTGGGCGCCGCAGGCACTGGACGTGGCCAAGGCCCAGGCCCAGGTGGCTGAACAGTGGCGGCAGAAACTGGGCGTGGTGTCGCTGCAGGTGCCGGCTGCCGGCCAAGCGCTGGTCGACACCCTCCGCACCGCGGTCGCGCACATGCTGATCTCTCGTGTTGGCCCGCGCCTGCAGCCGGGCACGCGGTCATATGCACGCAGCTGGATCCGAGACGGCGCGATGATTTCCGAAGGCCTGCTGCGCATGGGTCGCAGCGATGCCGTGCGCGACTACATCAACTGGTACGCGCCCTACCAGTTCGAGAATGGCAAGGTGCCGTGCTGCGTCGACGCGCGCGGCAGCGACCCGGTGCCGGAAAACGACAGCCACGGCGAGTTGATCTACAGCATCGCCGAGTACGGCCGCTACACCGGCGACAGCACTTTCGTGGAACTGATGTGGCCGCACGTACAGGGCGCCTACACCTACATGGAGCAGCTGCGCGCCAGTGAGCGCACCGACGAGAACCGTGCGCGCAATCCGGCCTTCTACGGGATGATGCCGGCGTCGATCAGCCATGAGGGTTACTCGGCCAAGCCGATGCACTCGTACTGGGACAACTTCTGGGCGCTGCGTGGCTACAAGGATGCGGCGCAGCTGGCCACCCAGCTGGGCAAGGTTGAAGCGATGCAGATTGCCGAATCGCGCGACCAGTTCCGCGACGACCTGCAGGCGTCGCTGCTGTCGGCGATGCAGCAGCACAACATCGACTATCTCCCGGGCTCGGCCGAGCTGGGCGACTTCGACGCGACCTCGACCACCATCGCACTGGCCCCGGGCGGCGAGCAGGACCGGCTGCCACAGCAGGCGCTGGAGGCGACCTTCGAGCGCTACTGGAAGGAGTTCGTCGCCCGCCGTGACGGCAAGCGCGAGTGGAAGGACTACACGCCTTACGAATGGCGCAACGTGGCCGCGTTCGTACGCCTGGGCTGGCGCGACCGTGCCTGGCAGGCCACCGAGTTCTTCTTCAAGGATCGCGCGCCGCAGGCCTGGAACCAGTGGGCCGAAGTGGTCTCGCGTACGCCGCGCAAGCCGTTCTTCGTCGGCGACCTGCCGCATGCCTGGGTGGCCTCGGACTTCGTGCGCTCGGCGCTGGACATGTTTGCTTTCCACCGCGACATGGACGACGCGCTGGTGCTGGCCGCGGGCGTGCCGAGCGCGTGGCTGCAGGGCGAGGGCATTGCCGTGCAGGGCCTGCGCACACCGCAGGGCCAGCTCAACTATCGCCTGCAGCGCAGCGAAAAGCAGCTGGTGCTGGACGTGCAGCCGGGCCTGGTACCGCCGGTCGGTGGCGTGGTGCTGCCATGGCCATACGCGGGTGATCCGGGCGAGGCGACCATCAACGGCGAAACGGCCGAGTGGGTCAACAAGGAACTGCACGTGCACCAGTTGCCTGCGCGGGTCGAGATTGAAGTGCCAAGCGCGGTGCGCCGCGCAGAACGCAAGGGACAGTAACGATGAAACAACAGGGGGCGAGGGCGCGCACGGTCGTGCGTGCCCTTGGGCTGGCCGTCGCGTTGGCACTGCCAGGCTTCACGATGGCGGCGGCAACGCCGGCAACGACGTTGCCGGCCGATACCGCCCATGCGTCGGGCATGAGCATGGTCACCTTCAATCTGCATCATGATCGCGAGGACTGGCCGAGCCGCCGGCGCAGCATCGTTGCCGAACTCAAGCGCCTGCAGCCCGATGCGATTGCCCTGCAGGAGGTGATCCAGCGCCGCACTCTGCGCAACCAGGCGCAGTGGCTGGCCAGCCAGCTCGGCTACACGTATCTGTTCGTTTCCACCGATCCGGTCGGGGCCCCGAAGCGCTATGGCAATGCGCTGCTGACCCGGCGCCCGGTGCTGGCCCGGAACGATCACCTGCTGCTGCCACTGGATGACTACCGCACCGTCGCCCATCTGCGCATCGACGTCGATGGCAGACCGGTGAACGTCTATGCCACCCATCTCAATGAGCGCAGCGATGAAAGCGGCCAACGCATCCGTCGCACCCAGGTGGAGGATCTGCTGCGCTTCATCACGGCCACTTCCGCTGCGGCACCGGTGGTGATCGCAGGCGATTTCAACGCGCTGGTGGATGCCGGCGATCTGAGCGAACTGCGCAGCCACTACGGCGACAGCTACGGCAGCGTGCATGTCAACACCGACCTGGCCGGGGTCAGTACGCTCAACCGCCACTATTACCAGGCGCCATCGCGGATCGATCACATCTTCTTTCAGCAGGATGAAATGGTGGCGCGCGAGGCGAGGATTCTGTTCGATCAGCCCGACGACAGCGGCCGCTGGGCCTCGGACCACTACGGCGTGTGGACCCGCCTGCAGTTCGCGCCGAAACCCTGACGCAGACACGCTTCGGTAGCTGCCAACCTTGGTTGGCACGAACCAACAGCGCCGACCAGGGTCGGCCTCTACCCAACGCACAAACAAAAACGACGGGGATCATCGATCCCCGCCGTTTGGTTTTCACGCGATCAAAGATCGATCAGTTCGCCGGCGGCGTGCGCTTGGCGGCTTCTTCGTCTTCTTCGTCGGTCTTGGCTTCAGCAGCCTGGGCGGCAGCGTCGGTGTGGCCATCGGCGACCGGGTCGATCGACGGCGTCACCACCGCCTCGGCGACCGGTGCAGCGGCTTCCACCGGTGCGGCTTCCACCACTACCGCAGCGACCGGCTGTTCAGCGATCGGCGCGGTCTCGACGACCTGCGGCGCTTCAACCGCCGCGGCAGCTTCAACCACGATCGGCTTCGCTTCAGCCACCGGAGCGGCTTCAACCATGGCCGGCTTCGACTCGACCACCGGAGCGGCTTCAACCACCGCCGGCTTCGACTCGACCACCGGAGCGGCTTCAACCACCACCGGCTTCGCTTCGATCACCGGAGCGACCTCTTCCACGACCGGCTTCACTTCTGCCACCGGGGAGGCAACGGCGACCGGCTGTGCCGGGGTTGCTGCGTCGATGGCGTCGAGCATGCTGGTCTGCACCGGCGAGGATGCCGTTTCGGACTTGGCAATGGTCTCAACTGGGGCTGCGGTCTCGGCGACGGCCGGAACGGCGGCCTCGACCACGGCGCTGCTTACCACCGCGACCGGCGCGGCCACGACAGCTGCGGCGGCGCGGGCCGGCTTCTCTGCTTCGACGGCGGCCGGTTCGGCCTCGTCGTCGAAATCGAACTCCGGCTGCGAACGGACCGGCTGGCTGACGGCGACCGGAGCGGCCTCGCCGGTGTTGCCGACGTTCGGTTCGGTGCCGTCAGCGTCATCGCCTTCGTCACCGTCGTCCTGATCGTCGCCCAAGGCGTCATTGCCGGTGGCGTTCTCGGCGCCACCGCGGCGGCGGCGGCGGCCACCACGACGGCCACGACGACGACGGCTCGCGCCCTCGCCAGTCTGGTCGCCCGTGGCCTCGGCCGCAGCCTCTTCACCGGTCACGACAGCAGCTTCAGCCTCGGCGCCTGCGGCCATGGCGGTGTCGACCACCGGGGCAGCGTCCACCGGAGCGGCAGTGGCAACCGGTGCAACCGGTGCAGTGGCTTCCTGCGCGGTCACGGTATTGGCGACGGCCGCCGTCGCGGTCACCGCGGCGGCCGCGGTTGCCACTTCAGCAGCGGCTTCGGCGGCGTTGCGCTGCGGCTTTTCGGCCGGCTTGTCGCCGTCCTGCTGCGGACGCGACTGCCGGGGTTGCTTCAGCTTCGGCTGCTGCTGCGGGTTCTGGGCCTGTGGCTCGTTGCGCTGCTTGTTCTGCTGCGGCTGCTGCTGGCCGTCCTTCTGCTGATCCTTCTGCTTGCCCTGCTGCGGCTGCTGGGCATTACCAGTGCCAGGATTGGCGCCGTTGCCACCCTGGCGGCCGTCCTTGCGCTGCTCACCGCGGTCCTTGCGGTTGCCGCCGTCCTTCTGCTGCTGCGCATTGCCGTTGCCGCGGCTGTCATCGCGACGGTCCTTGCGGTCCTTGTTGCGATCCTTGTTGCGGTCACGGCGGCCACCGTCCTGTTGCGGCTGGCGTGCGGCCGGAGCCGGTGCGGGCGCCGGTGCCGGCTCGCCGCCAAAGATGCGCTTCAGCCAGCCGACGACGCCACCACTGGCGGCTGCGGCCGGAGCGACTGCGGCCACTGGTGCCGGAGCCGGGGCTGCAGCCGGCTCCACTTCCTCACGCACCGGGGCGGGGGAGTTGTGCTTGACCTGGGTCACCATCGGCGGCGGAATGTTCAGCTGGCCCTTGGTCAGCGCGTGAACCGGCAGCTTGCGCGGGGTGCCGCGCTGGTAACTCGGCCTGCCACTTTCCTCGCCCAGCTCGTTGTCGCGCAGGCGGGTGACGGCGTAGTGCGGGGTGTGCAGCTGCTCATCGGCGACGATCACGATCGGCGCCTCGTGGCGCTGCTCGATCTCGCGCAAGGCGCTGCGCTTCTCGTTCAGCAGGTAATTGGCGATCTCCACCGGGGCCTGTACCAGCACCTGCCCGGTGTTCTCCTTCATCGCATGCTCTTCAGCGACGCGGATGATCGACAGCGACAGCGACTCGACGCTGCGCATGCGGCCGTGGCCGTCGCAACGCGGGCAGACGATCTGGCTCGACTCGCCCAGGCTCGGACGCAGGCGCTGGCGGCTCATTTCCAGCAGGCCGAAGCGCGAGATGCGGCCGACCTGGACGCGTGCACGGTCGTACTTCAGCGCGTTGGCCAGGCGGTTCTCCACCTCGCGCTGGTGCTTGTTGGAGGCCATGTCGATGAAATCGATCACCACCAGGCCACCCAGGTCGCGCAGGCGCAGCTGGCGGGCCACTTCCTCAGCCGCTTCCAGGTTGGTCTGGAACGCGGTGTCCTCGATGTCGCTGCCCTTGGTGGCGCGCGAGGAGTTGACGTCGACGGCGGTCAGCGCTTCGGTCTGGTCGACCACGATCGAACCACCCGACGGCAGGCGCACGTTGCGCTCGTAGGCGCCCTCGATCTGCGATTCGATCTGGAAGCGGTTGAACAGCGGGATGTCGTCCTTGTAATGCTTGAGCTTGCGCAGGGTCTGCGGCATCACCTGCTGCATGAACTCCTTGGCGTGCTCGTACATCTCCTCGGTGTCCACCAGGATCTCGCCGATGTCGGCGCGCAGGTAGTCACGGAGGGCGCGCACGATCAGGCGCGATTCCTGGTAGATCAGGAAGGGGGCCGGCTTGCTCAGGGCCGCTTCAGCGATCGCGCGCCAGACGTTGAGCAGGTAGTCCAGATCCCACTGCAGCTCTTCGGCATCGCGGCCGACGCCGGCGGTGCGGATGATCACGCCCATGTCGTCGGGGATGTTCAGCTTGTCCAGGGCGTCCTTCAGGGCGGCCCGGTCCTCGCCTTCGATGCGACGGGAGACACCGCCCGCGCTGGGCGAGTTCGGCATCAGCACCATGTAGCGGCCGGCCAGCGAGATGAACGTGGTCAGGGCAGCGCCCTTGTTGCCGCGCTCTTCCTTGTCGACCTGGACAACGATTTCCTGGCCTTCCCTCAGCAGCTCGCGGATGCCGGCCTTGTTGTGGTCGACACCGGCCTGGAAATAGTCGCGGGAGATTTCCTTCAGCGGCAGGAAGCCATGGCGGCCGCCACCGTACTCAACGAAGGCCGCTTCCAGCGAGGGCTCGATGCGGAAGATCCGGCCCTTGTAGATGTTGGACTTCTTCTGTTCCTTCGACGGCTGTTCGATGTCGATGTCATACAACGACTGGCCATCCACGATGGCAACACGCAGCTCTTCAGCCTGCGTGGCGTTGATCAGCATTCGCTTCATTGTTGCGTTCCTCGCAAGCGGCTACCGCGCGGAACGCCATGGGGTTTCGCCTCTGGACACGGTTCGCCGCCCATTCGCGCAAGCGCGGGGAGGGCGGCTTGGGTTTCCAGCGCTACGACACCACGGCAGGCCGCGGGAGCGCTTCACTCTTATGGGTTTTGGGGTGTTACAAGGCCGCAGGCAGCTGTCAGCCAGGCTGGAGCGCCACGCGGGACATGTTCAGCACGGTTGTGTGTCAGACATCCGGCGATGGCCGGGAAGGCCGGTGAGCCGCTAACATGGCCGCCCCGCGGGCGGTGGTCGCGCACTGTGCCGGATTCGTCGGAAGCTGGGCTTCTGGCCCTGAGTAACTTCCAACGAAATCAATCCCTTATATCGCCCCCCGAGTGTAACAGAATAAACAGCCTGATGACCGCCCAAGACCCCACCAAGCCCGCTGGCGACAAGCCTTCCGTGCGCATGATCACCGTTCCCGCCGACCGCGCCGGCCAGCGCCTGGACAATTTCCTGCTGGGCCAGCTGAAAGGCGCTCCGCGCAGCCTGGTCTACAAGCTGGTGCGCAGCGGCCAGGTGCGCGTGAATGGCGGCCGTGCCAAGGCCGAGCGGAAGCTGGAAGCGGGCGATGAGGTGCGTGTGCCGCCGGTTCGTCTCACTGAAGAGGGAGACAAGGCCGGCCCGCCGGAGGCGTTCATGCGCCGCCTGGAGCAGGCCATCGTCTTCGAGGATGCCCGCCTGCTGGCCCTGAACAAGCCGACCGGCGTGGCCAGTCACGGTGGCAGCGGCATCAGCTTCGGCGCCATCGAGACCCTGCGCGCCCTGCGCCCGGGCCAGACCCTGGAGCTGGTCCACCGGTTGGATCGCGACACCTCGGGCCTGCTGATCGTGGCCAAGAAGCGCTCGGCGCTGAGCGAACTGCAGGCGCTGCTGCGTGAAGACCATGGTGCCGGCATCCGCAAGCGCTACCTGACCCTGCTGGCCGGGCGCATGCCCGACGGTGTGATGACGGTCGACGCGCCTCTGCACGTGGGCCTGCGCCAGGGCGGCGAGCGCCATGTGCAGGTCAATGCGATCGGCAAGGAATCGATCAGCCACTTCCGGGTGCTTGAGCGCCGCGGCGGCCATTCCTACTGCGAGGTGCGCATCGAAACCGGCCGCACCCACCAGATCCGCGTGCATGCCCAGCATCTGGGGCACCCGGTGGCCGGTGACGACAAATACGGCGATCCTGCGGTGAACAAGCGGCTTCGTGAGCAGATCGGGCTGAAACGCCTGTTCCTGCACGCTGCGTCGCTGGAGTTCGCGCTGGACGCGGGCAAGACACCGTATGTGCTGAACGCGCCGCTGGCTGATGAGTTGGTCGAGGCGCTGGACCGGCTTCGCTGAAGGTAGCGCCGGGCCATGCCCGGCGTCTCCCCCTGTGGAATCGAGCCATGCTCGACTGCGCTTCGGTAGGGTCGCGCGGAAAGCCCATCGAGCAAGCTCGACTTTACGGAGTGGGCCGCAAACCCCTCACCACTTGAACAGCACCAGGCTGATCGCCAGCGTGCCCATGCCTGCCACCAGCCCATACACCGTCTCGTGGCCCTTGGCATAGCGCTTGGCCGCCGGCAGCAGCTCATCCAGCGCCAGGAACACCATCACACCGGCGATCAGCCCGAACACCCAGCCGAAGGTGGCGTGCGACAGTGATCCGGACAGCAGCCAGTAGCCAAGCGCCGCGCCCACCGGTTCGGCCAGGCCCGACAGCAGGCTGGCGCTGAATGCGTAGAACTTGTTCTGGGTGGCGAAGTACACCGGCACCGCAATGGCGATGCCCTCGGGAATGTTGTGGATGGCAATGGCGAAGGCAAGCGGCATGCCCACCGACGGGCTCTCCAGCGTCGCGAAGAACGTTGCCAGCCCTTCCGGGAAATTGTGCGCGGTGATCGCGATCGAGGTCAGCAGGGCGACCCGCTTCAGGTACTCGCGGCTGTTCTCGCGGAACGCCGGGTCCTGCTTGTCCAGGCTGTCATGCGGGTTGGGGATGAAGTGATCGATCAGCACGATCACGATCACGCCGAGCAGGAAGGCCAGGGTGCCGTAGGTGAAGCCGGTGCGCTCGCCATAGGCCAGTGCAAACGAGGCAATGGACTTGTTGAGGATCTCCGACAGCGACACATAGACCATCGCACCACCGGCGAAGGCCAGGCCGAACGCCAGCAGGCGCGGATTGGGCCGGCGCGAGAACAGCACCAGCAGGCTGCCGATGGCGGTGGCGAGGCCGGCCGCGAGGGTGACCGCCAGCGCGATCCAGACATTTTCGGGGGGAATCTGCAGCATGTACCGACGCGATCCTGGTCAACAGACAACCGCCCCGGACAGGGCCGGGGCGGCAAGGGCGAGGCGGGCGTCGGCTGGCCTCGTCGGGTGCGGGCGATCAGCCGCCGCGGCGCAGGCGTTCTTCAATCGCGAAGCACTGGTCTGGCTTCGGCTGCGGCGGGTTGAAGCTGACCGGCACCTGGATGGTGGCGGGCACCGGCTGGCCATTGCGGGTGGCGGCGTTGAACTGCCAGCCCTGCACGGCGGTCTTGGCCAGCTCGTCCAGTTGCGGGTTGCCGGCGCCGGTCAGCAGGGCGACCTCGCTGGGCTTGCCGTCGGTACCGATGGTCACCTTGAAGGTGCTGGTACCCCCCACGCCCATGCAGGCCAGTTCCAGCGGGTACTGCGGCGGCGGCGTCTTAACCGCAGCCACTTCGGTCGGCGGCGGCGGTGGCGGGGCCGCCGGTTCGGACGCGCCACAACCGGCCAGGCCGGTCGCAGCGATCAGGGACAGGCTCAGCAGGCGTACGTTCATGGCAGTTGCTCCGTCAGGGCCGAAGTCTTGGCCGCGCAGATGAAGTCGTTTTCGCTCAGGCCGCCCACGTCGTGGGTGGAAAAGCGCACGACCGCGCGGTCGTAGTGCACGCCCAGGTCCGGGTGATGGTCCTCGTGGTGGGCAATCCAGGCCAGCGCGTTCACGAAGGCCATGGTGGCGTAGTAGTTCTTGAAGCGGAAGGTGCGCAGCAGCGCCTGGCCTCCCTCGCTCAGCTCCCAGCCGGGAACCTGCGGCAACAGTTCGGCCAGGCGGGCTTCGCCGAGCTTGTGGTCGCTGCCTTTGCGCGGCACGCAACGGGCCTGGGCCAGCGGAATCAGGTCGGCCATGGGAATCTCCACCTCGTGTTGACTGAACAATGCGCCGGACGGTGTATAAACCGAATGAGCGGCTGACGCTTACTTGGCTAGAATAGCCTGATGATCCAGATCTCCGACACTGCCCAGACCCATTTCCGCAAGCTGATCGAACGCGAGGGCGCGCCCGGCATGGGCGTGCGCCTGAGCGCGGTCGATCCCGGTACCCCGCGCGCCGATGCCCGGCTGGAGTTCGCCGAGCCGAGCGACCTGCTTGGTGACGAGTGGGCGGTGGACTGCGATGGCTTCACCCTCTACGTCGATGCAGCCAGCGTGGGTTGGCTTGACGGTGCCGAGATCGACATCGTCGCCGGTACCGCGGGCGCCCAGCAGCTGACCATCAAGGCACCGCGCATCAAGGGCGAAGCGCCCGGTGATGCCGCCTCGCTGGTGGAGCGCGTGCACTGGGTGGTGGAAAACGAAATCAACCCGCAGCTGGCGTCGCATGGCGGCAAGGTGGCGGTGCAGGAAGTCTCGGCTGAAGGCGTAGTGCTGCTGCGCTTCGGTGGTGGTTGCCAGGGCTGTGGCATGGCCGATGTGACCCTCAAGCAGGGTATCGAGAAGACCCTGATGGGCCGCGTGCCGGGCGTGACCGCTGTGCGTGACGCGACCGACCACGACAGTGGCCACGCGCCGTATATTCCTCGCGGCAACGCCGCCTGATCGCTGACGCGTGCCTCTGACCCGGGCCGAGCAACTCATCGATCATCTGCTGGCGCGCCAGCAGCCAAGCGCCGTCCTCGAAAAAACCACGCGCCTGCCGTATGGCTGGGCGCTGTGGCTGCGCTCGCTGGGCCCGCTGCCGCGGCCGTTGCATGCCCGCGAAGTGATTGCGGTACTGCTGCCGCGCCCGCTGCCTGGCCCGCCCGGGCGGTTGCCTGCGTTGTCCCCCTGGCAGGCGCTGCGCCGCTTGTTCTGGCAGGACTGGGATGCGGCGCCGCGCGACCAGCGCTGGATGCGTTGGATCTCGGCACTGGCCAGTGCGCTGCTGCACCTGCTGTTCTTCGTACTGTTGCTGTGGGTCGCCGTGATCCGCACCACCGAGCCGGAGCAGGAGGGTGCCGAAGGCGAGCGTGTGCAGGTGGAATTCGTCGGACGCGCCACACAGGAAGGCGGGGGCGATCAGCCGGGTGCCGAGGCGGCTGCGGCGGCACCGGCTGGCCAGGTTGCCGTCGGCCAGGAAGCAGGGGCAGCGACTGCACCTGAGCCGCGTCCTGCGGCCGCGTCGTCGCCCGCACCCGCACCGGCTCCAGCACCGACAGCCAGCGCGCCGTCGCCGCCGGCCGAAGCCGACCCCGCACCGGTTGCCGCGCCGTCGCCGTCGCCGGTGCAGGCTACCGAAGTGGCCCAGGCCAGCACCGATTTCGTGGTGCCTCCGGTCAGCGTGCCGCGCACCGAAGTCAGCATCGTGCCGCGCGATACCACGCCCTCGGTACGCGAGCGCAGCGTGCAGCCGGTGCAGGCAACGCCGACGCCCACTACGGTGCAGGCGCCTGAAGTTGCGGTGCGATCGCCGCAGTTGCGCGAGATCCAGGTGCAGGAGCGCGAAGTCGGTACGGTCGACGCGCCGGTTGCGCCGCAGCCGCTGCGCACGGCCGACGTGCAGGTGCGCGTGCCGCAGCTGGACGTGCAGGTGCGCGAGCGTGAAGTGCAGGCGGTGGTCGATCCGCAGGTGCGGATGGCAACCGTCGCCGGTCGTGAACCGGCGGTGCATGCGCCGGCGGGTCGTGACGTACAGGTGCGCGAGCGCGAAGTAGCCTCGGCACCGGCGGCAGCCCCATCGTCTTCCAGTGGGAATGCACCCGCGGCAACGCCCGCGCCGGCAGCCAATGGCAGCGCGACGCAGGCGAGCAGCAGTACTGCGCGGCCTGCTGCATCCAGCACGACCCCGGCTCAGGCTGGGGCGCGCCCGGCGCCCAATCCGGGCAACTGGGCCACGCCCGCCAAGGGTGATGACTGGGGCGCATCGAACCGCAACCATGACGGCGCCGACAAGGGCGCCCGCCAGGCCAGCACCACCGGCAAGGGCAGTGGCCTGTTCAATGCCGATGGCAGCGTGCGCGTGCCGGGCCAGAAAGGCGAGGGTCGTGCCGAGCGCGGTGCGCCCGGTGGCGCCAACGATGGCTGGAGCAAGGAACGCATCGCGCAATCGGGCACCTGGTTGAAGCGACCACCGTACGACTACACACCCACCTCGTTCGACAAGTACTGGGTGCCGCAGGAATCGCTGTTGGCCGAATGGGTGCGCAAGGGCATCAAGGCGATGGAGATTCCATTGCCGGGTACGAACTCGAAGATTTCCTGCGTGATCTCGATCCTGCAGGCGGGCGGCGGCTGTGGGCTGACCAACCCGAACATGCAGGACCAGCCGGCCGTGGCGCGACCGCCGCCGGACATCCCGTTCAAAAAGGAACTGCAGGAAGATAACGGCAGCCGCTAGGCAGGGGGCCGCGCCCCGCACGCTGGCCGGCTCGCGCTTTGGTAGGTGCCAACCTTGGTTGGCACAGAAACGCCGACCAAGGTCGGCATCTACCAGGGCATCTACCTCACGCGCTCTGCGACAGGAATACCCAGAACGGTACGTCGCGGCCGACCCAGTCGCGGCTGGCTTCGTCCATCACGTCCAGCAGGGTATCGAAATCCTTCTGCGTGGCCGCACGGAATGCGTCGACATCGGCCAGGAACAGCGCATAGCCGTTGGCCGGCAGCCACTGCAGGTCGCGCAGATTGTCCGACAGCGCATCCCAGTTGCCGCCGAACCCCGCCGGGAAATCCAGCTGCGCAGCCAGACGGGCAAGCAGGGTGCGCTTGTCCGCCACGCCATCCAGGTCGATGCGGATCACCTTCAGGCCGGCATCGCGCATCGCTGCGGCCAGTGCGCTGATGTCGTCGCTGTCGATGGCATAGACGCCGGCATTGTTGATGTCGTGCAGGCCGAGGCCGAAATCGTCGTGGCTCATTGCTGCGCTCCCGGGGCCGGTATGGTGAAGCTGCGGAACGATGCGTAGTGGTCGTCGGTGTAGTACCACGCCTCCGGCGGATCGCCACCGGTGACGATGCGGCGCGTGCCGCGGGTACGCGCACCGGGGGTGTCAACGGTGTATTCGCGGTAGTAGCCGCGCGGGCGCTGCGGCAGTTGCTGTTCGCGGTTGCCGAAGGTGCTGCCGTCCTGGCGATGCGGGAACGGACCGCCGCGCTGGATCAGGGCAATGGTCTGGCGTGCCTCGGCGGGCAGGAAGGCCGGCAGGCCGCTGTCATTGCTGCTGCGCGCAGGCGTTGAGCGTGCAGCGGGCGCGCTCTGCAGGTCCGGTGCGAACTGCGGCGCCGGAGGCCGCTGCATGAAATGGTTGACGACCAGGCCGAGCACGAGCAGGGCGATGGCGGTGATCAGCAGCCGGGGGTTGCGCATGGGGCAAGGGCGGGTGAGGGTAGTGCAGGCACTGTAGCGCCTGTGCGCTGCACGGTGCATGAGGACGGCGTCGCGTCACTGCTGCGTAACAATTGCCGTCGTGCTCACTGGCAGGACGCAATTTCCTTTACATCCCCCTTGGTAATCTGGCGGTCTGTCCCCATCATTCACCGCGCAACGCCCGACACCGTCGGGTGCCCTCGCAATCAGGAGATGCATCATGGCCTACACCCTGCCCAAGCTGTCCTACGCCTACGACGCGCTGGAACCGCATATCGATGCGGCGACGATGGAAATCCATCACACCAAGCATCACCAGACCTACATCAACAACGTCAACGCGGCGCTGGAAGGCACCGAATACGCTGACCTGCCGGTCGAAGAACTGGTGAAGAAGCTCAAGTCGCTGCCGGAGAACCTGCAGGGTCCGGTGCGCAACAACGGTGGCGGCCATGCCAACCACTCGCTGTTCTGGACCGTGATGGCTCCGAATGCTGGCGGCAACCCGGTGGGCGACGTGGCCAAGGCCATCGACAAGGACCTGGGCGGCTTCGACAAGTTCAAGGACGCCTTCACCAAGGCGGCGCTGACCCGTTTCGGCAGCGGCTGGGCATGGCTGAGCGTGACTCCGGACAAGAAGGTCGTGGTCGAGAGCACCGGCAACCAGGACAGCCCGCTGATGGAAGGCAACACCCCCATCCTCGGCCTGGACGTGTGGGAACACGCGTACTACCTGAAGTACCAGAACCGTCGTCCGGAATACATCGGCGCGTTCTTCAACGTCATCGACTGGAACGAAGTCGAGCGCCGTTACCAGGAAGCGATCGCCTGATCGCAGTGACTGGATGAGCGGAAAAGGCCGGGGGAGACCCCGGCCTTTTTTTGTCTGTCAGTCCTGGGAATGGGGCTGATTCCGGTAGGTGCCGACCTTGGTCGGCACGGAAACATGTGCGCGCGCGGTGGGAATGTGCCGACCAAGGCCGTCACCTACCGGGGTGAGGCGTGCCGCGGGGATGAGCGGGGCTATTCGACCGTGGCCGTATCCCCCTGCAGGCGCAGGGTCGCCATCACGCCCAGGCGCAGGCCGGGCAGGTCGCCGTCGGCCGGCAACAGGATCGGCTGCTGGCGGATGCCGCCGAAGTGCTTGACCTGGAACAGCACGTCCAGGCCATGGCCACTTGCTCCGCCGCCACTGGCCGCCGGTGCGCCGGGATTGCGCCGGGCCGGCTGGAAGCCCGGCGTGCTGCGTACCAGTTCCACCGTGCTGGCCGAGAAGTCGCCAGCGATCAGGCTAGGCATGCCCTCGGCGGTGGCGCTGATCCAGGTCATCAGGTCGCTGGTCTGGTGCTGGCGGGCGATGGCCTCGTCCGGGTCCGGACGCAGGCGCGCCACGTAGACGTTGAGCAGCGACGCGCCCAGCTTCAGCCGCATCATGCCGGCCGCGCTGAACGTGCCGGGCGGGTGCAGCAGGGTCACGCCGTCCTCGCTGACCGGCAGCCGGGTCAGCATCGCGTTGCCATGCCGCAGCGGCTGGCTGGGCGGATCGGCGGTGACGAAGTCGCAGCTGTAGCGCAGCCGGCTGGCCAGCCAGCAGGCCGGGTTCCGGCCCTGCTGCTGCAGGACCTGCTGCACCGAAATCACGTCAGGCTGCAGCTCGGTCAACAGCTGGGCGACCTGCTCACGTCGCAGCTTCCACTGTGCATCGTCGCGGCTGGGCAGTTCCAGCGCGGCTACGGTCAACTGCCGTGGCCCGCTCTCGCCGGTGGCGGCAGCCGGCGCCTGTGGTCGCGCCTGGGCCTGCCACGCCAGCAGCAGCGCAAGGCAAGCGAGCAGGAGGCGGGCGAGGGCGGGGGGGCGCATAACGATAAGTTTACGCTTTTGTCGTGCAGGTTCCGTGACTTCCGGCAGGGCATGGCGTGTCTGCCACGGATTGGCACCGTTGTCATGCAGCCCTGCAGCGTGCTTCGCCAGCCCGGGTTCCGGTAATCTTGCGCCTTTCGCTTTGCAGGAATGCCTTACAGGATGAGCCACGACGCAGTTGCCCCCATCGCCGGCCAGGGAAAGATGCCGCGCCAGATCCCGTACATCATCGGCAATGAGGCCTGCGAGCGGTTCAGTTTCTACGGGATGCGCAACATCCTGGTGCAGTTCCTGATCACCTCGCTGCTGCTGCAGGAAATCACTGCGGAAGGCCGTGCCGGTGAAGCCAAGGACATCATGCACAGCTTCATGATCGGCGTGTATTTCTTCCCGCTGCTTGGTGGCTGGCTGGCTGACAAGTTCTTCGGCAAGTACCACACCATCCTCTGGTTCAGCCTGGTCTACTGCGCCGGTCACCTGTGCCTGGCGTTGTTCGAGAACAGCCGCGAAGGCTTCTTCCTCGGCCTGGGCCTGATCGCGCTCGGTGCCGGCGGCATCAAGCCGCTGGTGGCCTCGTTCATGGGCGACCAGTTCGACCAGAGCAACAAGCACCTGGCCAAGATCGTTTTCGACGCCTTCTACTGGATCATCAACTTCGGCTCGCTGTTTGCCTCGCTGCTTATCCCGCTGGTGCTGAAGAACTGGGGCCCGCAGTGGGCGTTCGGCATCCCGGGCATCCTGATGTTCATCGCCACCTTCGTGTTCTGGCTGGGCCGCAAGCGCTACGTGCTGGTGCCGCTGCCGCCGAAGGACCCGCATTCGTTCGCCAACGTGGTGCGCACCGCCCTGACCGCGCGCGTCGCCGGCCAGGGCCGCCCGGGCCTGGTGATCGCCGTGCTCGGCCTGGTACTGGCGGCAGCCTCGTTCGGCCTGGTCGGTTCGCTCGGCATCGTGATCTGCCTGTGCCTGGCGCTGGTCGCCATCCTCGCTGGCATCGGTGGCGGCACCTGGCTGCAGCTGGACCGCGCCCGCGGCCAGCATCCGGCCGAAGCCGTGGAAGGTGTGCGTTCGGTACTGCGCGTGCTGGTGATCTTCGCGCTGACCACGCCGTTCTTCTCGCTGTTCGACCAGAAGGCCTCGACCTGGGTCCTGCAGGGCCAGCAGATGCAGATGCCGAGCTGGTTCACCGCCTCGCAGATGCAGGCGCTGAACCCGCTGCTGGTGATGATCCTGATTCCGTTCAACAACCTGGTGCTGTACCCGGCCCTGCGTCGCTTCGGTTTCGAACCGACCGCGCTGCGCCGCATGACCGCCGGTATCGCCTTCAGCGGCCTGGCCTGGATCGTGGTGGGTGGTATCCAGGTGGTGATGGATGGCGGCAATGCGATGTCGATCTTCTGGCAGATGCTGCCGTATGCGCTGCTGACCTTCGGTGAAGTGCTGGTCTCGGCGACCGGCCTGGAATTTGCCTACAGCCAGGCGCCGCAGGCGATGAAGGGCGTGGTGATGAGTTTCTGGAACCTGACCACCACCATCGGCAACCTGTGGGTACTGCTGTCCAACGCCGCGGTGCGCAACGACACGGTGACCCACCAGATCGCAGGGACAGGGCTGAGCGAGGCGGCGTTCCTGATGTTCTTCTTCGCCGGTTTCGCTTTCATCGCGGCGTTGGCTTTCGGTTGGTATGCAAAACGCTATCGTATGGTCGACAACTACCGTAGCGCCTGAGCCTGACATGACCCCCGTCAATCTGCTGTTGATCGCCGTCACCGCCATCCTGTCGTGGATGGCCTTCAACAACCGCAAGCTGGCCGACCGCCTGATCCTGTGGCCGCCGGCAGTGGACCGCCACCGCCAGTACGACCGCCTGGTGACCTATGGCTTCATCCATGCCGACTGGTCGCACCTGATCTTCAACATGATCACCCTGTTCTTCTTCGGGGGATTCATCGAGAGCGTGATGGTGCAGCTGACCGGCAGCTACCTGACCTACCCGGCGTTCTACATCGGTGCGCTGGTGGTCTCGATCCTGCCCAGCTACCTGAAGAACCAGAAGAACCCGAACTACCTGAGCCTGGGTGCGTCGGGTGCGGTGTCGGCGGTGCTGTTCGCCTTCATCCTGATCAAGCCGTGGTCGATCATCCTGGTGTTCTTCATCCCGGCACCGGCCATCGTGTATGCCGCGTTCTACGTCGGCTACAGCATCTGGATGGACAAGCGTGGCGGTGACCGCATCAACCACAGTGCGCACCTGGCCGGCGCGGCATTCGGCGTGATCTTCATGCTGGCCATGCAGCCGAGCATCTTCAACCACTTCCTGCGCGAACTCTCCAACCCGACCTTCCGCCTCGGCGGCGGTTGAAGTTGGCCGGGGTCGGATCCGCTGGATCCGACCCCGGGGTTGGCCCCCGCTCCTGGTCAGGCGCGGGTCTGTTGACCGTAGGTGTCCTGCAGGCGGGCGAATACCTCCTCGCCGATGCGCTGGAAATCCTGGTCTTCGGTCTGCCCTTCCACCGCCAGTTGCAGCAGGCCCTCCAGCAGGGCACGGTCGGTATCGGAATGGGAATCGCTGGGGTGCATGGGAGCCTCCGCGGTGGTGCGCATGGTCAACGGTCGCAAGGGTCGTGCCAGCCTGGCCGTACCCCTCCACAGGCGATAGCGGCCGCCCACCCTCCAGCTTGAGGGTCGGGAACTGACGTGAATGGATCGGACTTGCCCCTGTTCAGGCTTCACGCGATCATGGCGCCCGGCTGCGCACCATCCACGCAGTCGTCGCAGGAGACAGCTCCATGGCTTCGGTCACGCCCCCCGGTCTGGCCTACGAGGTCGAACATGATCTGGCCAGCCACCGCTTCACCGCCCGCGTGCGAGGACAGCTGGCGGTGCTCGACTACCAGATCAAGCGCAGGCGCATGGTCATCACCCACACCGAAGTGCCCGAGCCGATCGCTGGCCGTGGCATTGCCGGTGAATTGACCCGCGTCGCGCTGCGTTTCGCCCGCGAACAGAAGTACAAGGTGGTGCCGGCGTGTTCGTACGCCGAGGCCTTCCTGCAGCGGCACGAGGAGTATCACGACCTGCTCGTTGGCTGAACGCCAGCGGGTCACGCTTCAGCCATGGCAGGCGATGATGTACAAACATGAACAGGGGATCCCGATGAAGATTGGAAACAACCGGCCACTGCACGGCAGCGTGCTGGCCGGCGTGGTGGGCGTGCTGTTGCTGGCCGGTTGCCAGCGTGAAAGCGAGCCGTCAGCGGCGACCGACGCGGCGCCTGCCGCCGAGGCCGCTGCGGCAGGTGAAACGCCGGCTGCGGAAGCGCCGCTGGACCTGCGCGATGTGATCGAGAACAACGAGCGCGAAGTGGTGGGCATCAGCTATCCGGCCGGCATCGACCGTTACCCGGGCCTGGCGCGCGCGCTGCAGGGCTACGCCACCAGTGCACGCAGTGATCTGCAGCAGGCGCTGGACGGGCTGGGCAATGACAAGCCGACCATGCCCTACGAGCTGTCGCTGAGCTTCGAGAAGCTGCTGGAAACCCCGCAGCTGGTGGTGGTCAGCGCCGATGGCAGCCGCTATACCGGTGGCGCCCACGGCGAGCCGCTGGTGGCGCGCTTCGTGTGGCTGCCGCAGCATCAGCAGATGCTCAGCGCCGAAAAGCTGGTGGCCGATGCCAAGGGCTGGAAAGCGATCAGTGACTTCGTCGCCGACCAGTTGCGCGAACGCGTGGCGACCCGCCTCAGTGGTGAGGACATGGACCCGGCCCAGCTGCAGGAATCACTGCGCAACGCATCGCGCATGATTGCCGACGGCACCGGCCCGCAGGCCGACAACTTCAGCCAGTTCCAGCCGCTCACCGACGACAAGGGGCAGATCACCGCGCTGCGCTTTGTTTTCCCGCCGTACCAGGTGGGTCCATACTCAGATGGCACCCAGACCGCCGATGTACCGGCGGCGGTGCTGTTGCCGCACGTGGCCAAGGACTACGTGGAGCTGTTCGCACGCGGTTGACCGCAGTCGAGGAGGTGGCGTGGATACAGGGTCGCAGGAGCGGGTTTCCGGCCTGCTGCAGGAAGCCGGGGTCCGCATCGGCGGTACCCAGCCACAGGACATCCAGGTGCATGACCCGCGCTTCTTCGCGCGGGTCATGGCGCACGGCTCGCTTGGTCTCGGCGAGAGCTACATGGACGGTTGGTGGGATGCCAACGTCCTGGATGAATTCCTCGTCCACCTGATGCAGGCGCACCTGGATGAGTGGGTGCACGGCTGGCGCGAAGTGGCCGATGCGCTGAAGGCGCGCCTGTTCAATCTCCAGGTCGGGCAGGGCAGCTATGAAGTCGGGCGCCGCCACTACGATCTCGGCAACGATCTCTACCAGGCCATGCTTGGGCGCCGCCTGGTCTACAGCTGCGGCTACTGGCGCAACGCCGATGATCTCGACGCCGCGCAGGAAGCCAAGCTCGACCTGGTCTGCCGCAAACTGGGCCTGCGCCCGGGCCAGCGCGTGCTGGATATCGGTTGCGGCTGGGGTGAAGCGCTGAAGTTTGCCGCCGAGCGCTACGGCGTCAGCGGAGTGGGTGTGACCATCTCGCAGGAACAGGCCGAGTTCGCGCGCGAACTGTGCGCCGGCCTGCCGATCGAGATCCGCCTGCAGGATTACCGTGAACTGGACGAGCCGTTCGATGCGATTTTCTCGATCGGCATGTTCGAGCACGTTGGTGACAAGAACTACGGCAGTTTCTTCGAGGTGGCCAAGCGCTGCCTGTCGCCGCGCGGCCTGCTGTTGTTGCACAGCATCGGCACCAACATCTCGCGGCATCGCACAGATCCGTGGATCGCACGCTACATCTTCCCCAATTCGATGCTGCCGTCGGCAGTGCAGGTCACCAAGGCGTTCGAGGGCCGCTTCGTGCTGGAGGACTGGCATAACTTCGGCACCGACTACGATCTGACCCTGCAGGCGTGGCGGCGCAACGTGGAAGCAGCATGGCCACGGCTGGATGAACGTTACGACGAGCATTTGCGTCGCATGTGGCGTTTCTACCTGGCCGGCTCGATGGCGACCTTCCGTTGCCGGCACGCGCAGTTGTGGCAGCTGGTGCTGTCGCCGGAAGGCGTGCCGGGTGGGTACGTGGCGCCGCGGTAAGGTTGCGCCGAGGGAGGGGGAGGTCAGGCCGGAAACGACGTTCATTGACGTCAACTACAAGTGCTGCGCGTTCTGCTTCCCGCATGAGTGTCGTCGACGCTAATCTGCCGGGTCGGTGGCACTACCGCATTCCTGAGGGCGTTGCAGCATGGGTTGGGACATCACCTACCATCCAATCGCGGATTCGGAGATCCGTGACATCTATTTCAGTGCGCTGGAGGACGCGACTCTGGTCAATGCGTTGCAGCATCAGTTCCGGATCGAGCCGTTCTACATGGAGCAACTGCAGGAATGCATCGAGGAGGCTCGCTCGATCAGCGCAGAAGTGCCTTTCGAGAAGGGGCACGCTTTGTACCTGGCGATCGTGGCCGGTCACCTGCGCCGGTATCACTATCTTCGCGGGAGCGCCCTTTCGTTTTTCATCGACGATCCGGTGGTTGCCCGCTATTTCGCGGACTGGCGGCAACTGGTGCCGTTGCAGTGGGCGGACGCTGCCGCCCGCAACCATCTGCGTGAAAACTATGGTGGTGGCGTGTTCATCACGCATGCCCGGCTGAAGCAATTGCGCGCAGATCATGCAGTGGACAGCGCGCTGGCTGCGCGTCTGGAGGAGCTGTTCTCCGATGGTCGCCTGGTCGTTTTCTGGCGTGCCGTCGATGACGCGATCGCCAGCGGATGCGGATTGCTGGAGGCCAGCGAGGTGGTCGAGCCGAACCCTATGGATCTCAATGCATCGACCAGCTTGAGCAATCTGATGAACTGCGCGCCGGATGGTGCGTTGCTGTATGCGGAGGCCGCCTCGGCCCAGCTGGCGGAGTTCATGGCGGGAGCTTCGGATCCGCTGGCGGTTGATACTGCTCCCGCAGCTCAACAGAAACGATGGTGGGAGCGGCTGTTTCGGCGGTGACCAGAGAGCATCCACGCACGGCGTGGATCTATTGGGCTGACGAGAACGGGCGGTAGATTCACGCCCTGCGTGGATGACCCAACAAAAAACCGCCCGGTTTCCCGGGCGGTTCTCATTTCACACTACCGCACTGGCGATCAGTTGCCGGCGCCGGTCAGGCCACGCTTTTCCAGCAGCGGTTCGATCTGCGGCTCGTGGCCGGCGAAATCGCGGAACAGCTGCATCGCATCCACGCTGCCGCCCTTGGACAACAGGGTGGCGCGGAAGTGGTCGCCGTTCTTGCGGCTCAGGCCGCCGTTGTCCTTGAACCACTTCTGGGTGTTGGCGTCGAGTACTTCCGACCAGATGTAGGCGTAGTAGCCAGCCGAGTAGCCGCCCATGATGTGGCTGAAGTACGGGGTCTTGTAGCGCGGCGGGACCGGCGCATAGTAGATGCCGTCCTTCTCCAGCGCGGCGCGCTCGAAGGCCATCACGTCCTTGGCGGCCGGCACCTGGTCCGGACCGATCTGGTGCCAGCGCTGGTCGAGCATGGCCGCACCCAGGTACTCGGTGGTGGCAAAGCCCTGGTTGAACTTGGCAGCGGCCAGCACCTTGTCCAGCAGCGCCTGCGGCATCGCCGAACCGTTCTGGTAGTGCTTGGCGTAGTTCTTCAGGATGGCCGGGTTGTCCGACCACATTTCGTTGACCTGCGAGGGGAACTCGACGAAGTCACGCGGCACCGAGGTGCCCGAGAAGTACGGGTACTTCACGTTGGAGAACATGCCGTGCAGGGCATGGCCGAATTCGTGGAAGGTGGTGTTCACCTCATCCCAGGTCAGCAGCGTCGGCTGGCCGGCCGGCGGCTTGGGGATGTTGAGGTGGTTGGCCACCACCGGCTTGAAGCCGGTCAGCTTGGACTGCGAGACGTAGGAATTCATCCACGCACCGCCACGCTTGGACGCGCGGGCGTACGGGTCGAAGATGAAGATCGCCAGCTGGCTGCCGTCGGCATCGAACACGTCATAGACGGTGACGTCGTCGTGGTAGACCGGCAGGTCGGTGCGCTGCTTGAAGGTCAGGCCGAATTCCTGGCCCGCCGCGTAGAACACGCCGTTCTCCAGCACGTTCTTCATCTCGAAGTACGGCTTCAGCTGCGATTCGTCGAAGTTGTACTTGGCCTGGCGCACCTTCTCGCTGTAGAACGCCCAGTCCCACGGCTCAAGGGCGAAGGTCTTCTTGCCGGCGGCCTTCTGTTCCTTGTCGATCATCGCCTGCAGGTCGGCGGCTTCGCGCTTGGCATTGGCCACTGCGGCCGGAGCCAGCTTGCCCAGCATCGCGTTGACCGCTTCGGGGGTCTTGGCGGTCTGGTTGGTCAGGTTGTAGGCGGCGAAGTTCGGGAAGCCCATCAGCTTGGCCTTGTCGGCACGCAGCTGCATGATGCGCGAGACCAGTGCGGTGTTGTCGAACTCACCGCCGCGGCTGCCGCGGGTGGTCGAGGCTTCGTAGATCTTCTGGCGCAGGGCACGGTTGGCCAGGTTGGTCAGCGGCGGCTGGCCAGTGGTGTTGAGCAGGGTGATCACGTACTTGCCGTCCAGGCCACGGGCCTTGGCGGCTTCGGCGGCAGCGGCGATCTGCTCCTTGGACAGGCCGTCCAGCTCCTTGACGTCATCGACGGTGATCGCCGAGGCGTTCACTTCCGACTGCACGTTCTGGCTGAACTTGGTGCCCAGGTTGGCCAGCTCGGCATTCATGGCCTTCAGCGTGGCCTTGTCGGCCTCGGACAGCTTGGCGCCGGCGCGTACGTAGTTGTCGTAGTACTTCTCGACCAGGCGCACGCCTTCGGCGTCCAGGCCCAGCTGGCTGCGGGTGTCGTACAGCGCCTGGATGCGGGCGAACAGCTTGCCGTTCAGCGCGATCGCATCGCTGTGCGCGGCGAACTTCGCCGAGTAATCGGCCTGCAGCTTCTTTCGGGTGTCGTTGGTGTCGGCGCCGACCAGGCTGAAGAACACGGTGGTCGCGCGATCCAGGGTGTCACCGCTCTTTTCCAGGGCGATGATGGTGTTTTCGAAGGTCGGCTTGGCCTTGGTGTTGGCAATGGCCTCCACTTCCTTCAGCTGCTGCGCCATGCCGGCGTCGAAAGCCGGAGCGAAATCGCTGTCCTTGATCTTGTCGAACTGAGGGAAGTGCAGTGGCAGCGGGCTGTCGGCGAAGAACGGGTTGGCTTGCTGGGCGCTGCTGGCGGCGGCCGCGGTGGCGGCGCTGGCAGCGTAGGCGGGCAGGGCAAGGCCGAGGGTCATGGCCACGGCAAGGGCAAGGCGAGTGGTCAAGGTAATAGCTCCGGTAAGGCAAACAAGGGCCCGAGGGTAACCCGGCCCGGCGCGCCGGCACTTGTGTCAAAAGGCATGTTGTCGGGGCCGGGCGCGGGTACCATGCGTTCACCGCCCACGGCCCGCTGCCATGACCACTGCCTACGATTTCAGCTTCCGTGACCTCGACGGCCAGCCGCAGCCGCTGGCCCGCTACAAGGGCCACCCATTGCTGCTGGTCAATGTCGCTAGTCGTTGTGGCTTCACCCCGCAGTACACCGGGCTGGAACAGCTGTGGCAGGAGTACCGCGAGCGCGGTCTGGTGGTGATCGGCTTCCCGTGCAACCAGTTCGGCGCGCAGGAGCCCGGCGACGCCGCGCAGATCCGCCAGTTCTGTTCACTGGACTATCCGGTCAGTTTTCCGCTGTCGGAGAAGATCGAGGTCAATGGCGAGGGGGGCGAGCCGCTGTGGGCGTGGCTGTCACGCGAGAAGCGCGGCCTGCTGGGCAGTGCCCGCATCAAGTGGAATTTCAGCAAGTTCCTGGTCGACCGCCAGGGGCGGGTGGTATCGCGCCATGCGCCCACCACCAAGCCGGAGCAGTTGCGCAGCGCGATCGAAGCGCTGCTGTAACAGCTGCCGGTCGCCTTGGGCGCAGCGCTCAGTGTCCCAGCGCTGGTACGCCTGCCTGGCGGTTGCGGACCTCTTCGGGCAGGGCTTCGATCACCTGTTGCATGATCCGCGGCAGGCTGGCCTCGCTGTAGCCGCGATGGGCATGGACGATGGTGCCGTCGCGGCCGACGATGAACATGTGGGGTACGGCGACGATGCCGAACTGCTCCGCCAGCGCACCGCCAGGATCATGCAGGTACTCCAGCTTCGGCCAGTCACGCTGGCGGATCAGCCGGCTGACCTCCAGCCGCGGTTCGCCCCAGTTGACCGCGTAGACCTTCAAGGCGTCCTCGCCAATCACCTGCTGTAGATGGGCCAGGATCGGCAGTTCCTTGCGGCAGGGCCCGCACCAGGAGGCCCAGAAGGTCACGATGACCACCTTGCCGCGCTGATCGGCCAGATTGACCGGATTGCCCTTGCGGTCGTTGCCCAGCGCCTGCGGCGGCGTTTCGCCGCGTGCAGGCGGCGCAGCCCACGCCGGAACCGCTGCCAGCAGCAGGCCGGCAATTGCCCAAGCCCGCATCCAGTGCGGGATCGATGTGTTCATCATCCGTGTATTCCCCGGGAGGGCCATCGGCCCGTGCGGGGGGACGATGCCTGCAATGCGCAGGGTGCGCAACAGGTCGCGTACAAATGCGGGGCCAGGGCCCCGCGCTTTACTTCTCGACGAACGCGCGCTCGAACACATAGTGGCCCGGCTGGCCAATACGCGGCGAGACCTGGAAGCCACGGGCATCGAGCACGCTGCGCAGGTCGGCCAGCATCTGCGGGCTGCCGCAGATCATCGCGCGGTCGTTCTCCGGGCTCAATTCCGGCAGGCCGAGCGTGCGCTGCATCTCGCCGCTTTCCATCAGCTGGGTCAGGCGGCCCTGGTTGGCGAACGGCTCGCGGGTGACGGCCGGGTAGTACAGCAGCTTGTCGCCGATCATCTCGCCCAGGAACTCGTGCTCACGCAGTTCCTTCTCGAAGTAATCGCGGTAGGCCAGATCCTTTTCGTAGCGGACGCCGTGGCAGAGGATCACCTTCTCGAAGCGTTCGTAGGTTTCCGGGTCCTTGATGACCGACAGCCACGGCGCCATGCCGGTGCCGGTGCCCAGCAGATACAGGTTCTTGCCGGGGTGCAGATCGCTGATCAGCAGGGTGCCGGTGGGCTTCTTGCCGACCAGCACCTTGTCACCCGGCTTGATGTGCTGCAGGCGCGAGGTCAGCGGGCCGTCCTGCACCTTGATGCTGAAGAACTCCAGATGCTCTTCCCAGTTGGCGCTGGCGATGGAATACGCACGCAGCAGCGGCCGCGCCTCGGTTTCCAGGCCGATCATCACGAACTGGCCGTTCTCGAAGCGGAAACCGCTGTCGCGGGTGAGGGTGAAGCTGAAGTAGGCATCGGTCCAGTGACGGACCTCAAGCACCGTTTCGGCGCCAAAAGCGGAGGACATGGGCGTATCTATCGGAAGTCGTCGGGGGTGATTCTATCTCAAATGAGACAGGTTCTCATTAGGCGGAACGAGAGGCGTTCTCAGCGGTAACCCGCCGCCTGCAGCTCGAACAGCTCGGCATAACGACCGCCCTCGGCCATCAGCTGCTCGTGGGTGCCGCTGGCCTCGATCCGGCCATCGGCCAGCACCAGGATGCGATCAGCCATGCGTACCGAGGAAAAACGGTGGGAAATCAGCACTGCGGTGCGATTATCCGCCAGTTCCCTGAACCGCTGGAACACCTCGAACTCACTTCGCGCATCCAGCGCCGCCGTTGGCTCATCCAGGATCATCACCTGCGCGTTGCGCATCCATGCACGGGCGATGGCGATCTTCTGCCATTGACCACCGGACAGGTCCACGCCCTGCTTGAAGCGGCGGCCGATCAGCTGGTCGTAGCCGGCGGGCAGGTCGTCGATCACTTCTTCGGCCATGCCGCGGCGCGCGGCGTCGGCGATGCGCGCCTGGTCGTCCATCGCCTCGACCTGGCCGACGCCGATGTTCTCGCCGGCGCTGAGGTTGTAGCGCACGAAGTCCTGGAAGATCACCCCGAGATTGGCGCGCAGGTCGTCCAGGTCGTAGTCGCGCAGGTCGCGGCCATCGAGCAGGATGCGGCCCTCGTCCGGTTCGTACAGTCGCGCCAGCAGCTTCACCAGCGTGGTCTTGCCGGCGCCGTTCTCGCCGACCAGGGCCAGCACTTCGCCGGCCCGCAGCTGGAAATCGAGGTGGCGCACGGCCCATTGCTCGGCATCCGGGTAGCGGAAGCCGACGTTCTCGAACACGAAGCCTTCGCGTATCGGCTGCGGCACGCGTACCGCACCTTCGCGCGAGTGGATTTCCGGCTGGATCTGGAAGAACGAGAACAGGTCATCTAGGTACAGCGCCTGGCTGGCCACCTGCGAGAACCCGATCAGGAGGCCTTCCAGCAGCTGGCGCAGGCGCAGGAAGCTGCCGGCGAGGAAGGTCAGGTCGCCGATCGAGAAGTCGCCACGCACCGTGCGCCATGCGATGTAGGCGTACGCTGTGTAGTAGCCCAGCGTGCCCAGTGCAGCCAGCAGCGTGCCCCAGAACGCACGCCGCCGTGCCAGTGCACGGTTGGCCTGGAAGAGTGCTGCAGACAACCTGCGATAGCGTTCCACCAGGAAGCGATGCAGGTTGTAGATCTTCACTTCCTTGGCCGTTTCCACGCTGGCACCCAGCTGGCGCAGGTAGTCGAGCTGGCGGCGCTCCGGCGTCCACTGGAAGTTGAGGCTGTAGCCGGCCGCGTTGAAGTGCGATTCGCCGATGAAGGCCGGCACCAGCGCCAGCACCAGCAGCAGGATCAACCATGGCGCATACACCAGCAGGCCGACGGCGAGGCTGGCCACGGTGATCGCGTCCTGTACCTGGCCGAACAGCTGGCTCATCAGGTTCATCCGGCCCATGGTCTGGCGTCGCGCACGGTCCAGCTTGTCCTGCAGGTCCGGGTCCTCGAAGTCCTCCAGGTCCAGCGTTGCCGCGTGTTCCATCAGCCGGATGCTGGTGACGTTGGCGAACAGTTCCGAGAGCAGCGCGTCGGCATAGCTGACCAGCCGGCCGAGCAGGTCCGATGCAATGGCCAGGCCGAGCTCCAGCGCCAGCAGGCCCAGCAACGGATTCAGCACGCCGCTGGACAGTGCTTCGCCCAGTGGCGGGAAGCCAGCGTCGTGCTGGCTCAGGTGCAGGGCGCTGTCGATGATCAGCTTGCCGACGAAGAGCATCGCCACTGGCAGCAGCGCACGTATCAAGCGCAGGCCAAGGCTGGCCAGGGTGAGCGCTGGGCTGGTCTGCCAGACCATGCGCAGGAACGGCGGCAGGTTGCGCATCGCCCTGAAGCGCTGGCGCAGGCTGGGTTTCTTCGCGGCGGCAGCGCCAGCGGTGGAGGTAGCAGGCATGCGCGTATTGTGCGCGCCTGACGCGTGCAGATGGGGTCAGTGCAGGCGTGTGGCCGCGCCGGGGTCAGAGCCCTTTGCGGCGCAATGGGCCCTGACCCCATCAGCCCGAATCGGGTCAGAGCCCTTCGCAGTGCGAAGGGATCCGACCCACCGTCTCCACGCATGGCGTGGATCTACAGTGTCGACCAAGGTCGACACCTACCAACAGCTGCAGAACCTGACCCGCCCGGCTGGCCTCTCTTTACGGCAGCGGCGGCAGCAGGCCCGCACCCAACCGGTTCCAGGCATTGATCACCGCAATGCCCATGCTCAGGTCACTGATGCCCTTCTCATCGAAGTGCGGCGCCAGTGCATCGAACGCCGCCTGCGACGGCGCGCCGTCGGTCAAGCGGGTCAGCGCCTCGGCCCAGCCCAGCGCCGCGCGTTCGCGCACATCGAAGAAGCGGCTTTCGTGCCACGCGGGCAGGGTGTCCAGCTTGCGCGGCTCGATGCCGCCCTTGCGTAGCGTGGTGGCATGCATGTCCATGCAGTAGCCGCAGCCGTTGAGCTGCGAGACGCGCAGGAACACCAGTTCCATCAACGTCGGATCGATCGAGCTGTCATGCACCGCCTTGCTGGTGGCCAGCAGGCCCTTGAAGGCTTCGGCGGCCAGGCGGGTGTAAGGGACGCGGGGAGAGGCGTGGTCGGACATTTTCGGCTCCACGGCGGCCACGATGGCCGCCTTTCATTACAAGGACGCCGCACCGTCACCGCGCGTGACAACGTCCGGCAACTTTTCCGGATTCAACACGCTGTACACGTTGGCGATGCGGCCATCGACCACTTCGATGGTGGTGATCGAGTGCAGGCGATCGCCCTGGAAACGCAGGATCGCCGGTTCGCCATTGACGTAGCCCAATTGTGCCGGATGCGCCGCGCCGCGGCGGGCGATGGCCCAGAACAGGCGGCCGATGCGCTCGGCACCGAGCAGCGGGCGGACCGCCGCGGTAACCACGCCGCCGCCGTCGGAAACCAGTACCGCATTGGCGTGCAGCAGGGCCTGGATTCCCTCGCTGTCGCCGCGTTGGGACGCGTCCATGAAGCGTGCCAGCAGCTGCCGGTGCTGGCTGGCATCGGCATTGAAGCGTGGCCGCCCAGACTGCAGGCGCTGCCGGGCACGGTGCACCAGCTGCCTGCAGTTGGCCTCGCTGTGGCCGATCAGCTCGGCGATTTCGCGGTAGTCGTGGTCGAAGGCCTCCTTCAGCAGGAAGGCGGCGCGTTCCTCGGGGCCGAGCTGTTCGAGCAGGGTCAGGAAGGCGACCGAGACGTCGTCGGCCAGCGCATGCAGCTGGGCCGGACCGGGCGCCGGGTCAGGCTCGAGGGTGACCGCCAGCGGTTCGGCCAGCCACGGGCCGACGTAGTGCACGCGCTCGCGCTTGGCCGCGCGCAGCCGGTCCAGGCCGATTCGGGTGGTGGTGGTGACCAGCCACGCCTCGGGATCGCGGACGCTGGCCGGGTCCGCCCCGGACCAGCGCAGCCAGGCATCCTGGACCACGTCTTCGGCGTCGGCGCGGCTGCCGAGCAGGCGGTAGGCCAGCGCCATCAGGCGCGGGCGGTGGGTCTGGAAAGCGGTTTCGGCGTTCATGTGGGCAAGGACGCGCCAGCGGGGCGTCGCGTGACAGAGGGTTCGGGGTCTGATCTTGCCGGCCAACGGCCGGCACTACCACCCCGCGGCCGGGGGAGGGGGTAAAATGGGGAATTACCCCGCCAGCCTCCAGCAAGCGAGCAAGTCGTGACATCGATCAAGCAGGAAGACCTCATCCAGTCCATCGCCGACGCGCTGCAGTACATCTCGTACTACCACCCGGTCGACTACATCAAGAACCTTGCCGCCGCCTATGAGCGCGAGGAGTCGCCGGCCGCGAAGGAAGCGATGGCGCAGATCCTGATCAATTCGCGCATGTGCGCCGAAGGCCACCGTCCGATCTGCCAGGACACCGGCATCGTCACCGTGTTCCTGGAAATCGGCATGGACGTGCGCTGGGATGACGCCACCATGGGCGTGGAAGACATGGCCAATGAAGGCGTGCGCCGCGCCTACATGCACCCGGACAACAAGCTGCGCGCCTCGGTGCTGGCCGACCCGGCCGGCAAGCGCATCAACACCAAGGACAACACCCCGGGCGTGGTCAACGTCAAGGTGGTGCCGGGCAACACGGTCGAAGTGATCGTCGCTGCCAAGGGCGGTGGTTCGGAAGCCAAGACCAAGTTCGCCATGCTCAACCCGTCCGACTCGATCGTCGACTGGGTGCTGAAGACCGTGCCGACCATGGGCGCCGGCTGGTGCCCGCCGGGCATGCTCGGCATCGGCATCGGCGGCACTGCCGAGAAGGCGATGCTGCTGGCCAAGGAAGCGCTGATGGAGCCGATCGACATCACCGAGCTGCAAGCCCGTGGTGCGTCCAACCGCATCGAGGAGCTGCGCCTGGAGCTGTACGAGAAGGTCAACGCGCTGGGCATCGGTGCGCAGGGCCTGGGCGGCCTGACCACCGTGCTCGACATCAAGATCAACGATTACCCGACCCATGCGGCCAACCTGCCGGTGGCGATGATTCCGAACTGCGCCGCCACCCGCCATGCGCACTTCACCCTGGATGGTAGCGGCCCGGTGATGCTGGACCCGCCGTCGCTGGAAGACTGGCCGAAGCTGACCTACGATTCGTCCAAGGGCACCCGCGTGGACCTGGACACGATCACTCAAGAGGACGTGGCCAGCTGGAAGCCGGGCCAGACCCTGCTGCTCAACGGCAAGCTGCTGACCGGTCGCGACGCGGCGCACAAGCGCATGGTCGACATGCTCAACAAGGGCGAGCAGCTGCCGGTCGATCTGAAGGGCCGCTTCATCTACTACGTCGGCCCGGTCGATCCGGTGCGTGACGAAGTAGTGGGCCCGGCCGGCCCGACAACGGCCACCCGCATGGACAAGTTCACCCGCCAGGTGCTGGAACAGACCGGCCTGCTGGGCATGGTCGGCAAGGCCGAGCGCGGTCCGGCGGCGATTGAAGCGATCCGTGACAACAAGTCGGCCTACCTGATGGCCGTCGGTGGTTCGGCTTACCTGGTGTCCAAGGCGATCAAGGCGGCCAAGGTCGTTGGCTTCGCCGACCTGGGCATGGAAGCGATCTACGAGTTCACCGTGCAGGATATGCCGGTGACCGTGGCGGTGGATTCAACCGGTGAATCGGTGCACAAGACCGGTCCGCGCGAATGGCAGGCCCGCATCGGCAAGATTCCGGTGGTGGTGGAGTAATCCTGCCGCGCATCCGGTTCAAGCAACGGCGCCCGTGTGGCGCCGTTGTTGTGTGGTGAGGGTTAACGAACCTGCAGCATCTGCTCTGCTAGGCTCGGCGCGACCTCACACAGGACGTGTTCATGGGCCTGCATCGATTCATCGCCGTTGCGATCCTGCTGGCCCTGGCCGGCTGCAGTACAACCTCATCCTATGAAGGTGCGGACTTCTCCGCCTCCTCGCAGTGCCGCATGCAGTGTCAGGCCGACTATCGCAGCTGCATGGCGCGGGGCAGTATCGGCAGCAACGACTTCAGCTGCGAACAACAGATGGTGCCGGCGCCAGACAAGCGCTGCAAGGACGTTGCCAACCCCGAACTGCGCCGTTCCTGTGAACTGAAGGCGCACGACTGCGCGATACGCACACCGATCATGTCCTGTGGCGAAGGCCGCGATACCTGCATGAGCCGCTGCGGCTGAGCAACGACCGCTCGCGTGGGCGCATAATCGGCGGATCCATCCACACAGGAGCCGCGCATGAGCACCACGCTGTATGGTTCAACCAGTACTGCCGCGCTGGTGGTCCACTGGCTGCTGATCGAGCTGGGCATCGAGCACGAACTGGTGCTGCTGGATTTCGACGCGCGCGAGCACAAATCAGCGGAGTATCTGGCGCTGAATCCGGCCGGTGTGGTGCCGACGCTGCTGATCGATGGCCTGGTACTGACCGAAGCGGCGGCGATCGCACTGTATCTGGCTGACCGCCATCCGGAGGCCCACCTGCTGCCCGCACTGGGCACGCCGCAGCGCGCCGATGCCTACCGCTGGATGTTCTGGTGTGCCAATACGCTGCAGCCGGCCTATCGTGCCTGGTTCTATCCGCACGAAGTGGCGGGCGAGGCAAACGTGGAGGCCAGCCGCGAGATGGCACGGCAGCGCCTGGAAGCGGCCTGGCAGCATGTGGCCACGCACCTGCAGGCACACGGACCGTACCTGCTGGGCGCGACGCCCTGCGTGGCCGACTGCATGCTGGTGATGCTGATGCGCTGGTCGCGCAACATGCCGAAGCCCAGCGACACCTGGCCGCCGCTCAAGGCGCATGCCACGGCGATGAAGGCACGCCCGGCGTTCGCCGAGGTGTACCGCCGCGAAGGCATCACCGACTGGCTGTAGTCCGTTCTGTAGAGCCGAGCCATGCTCGGCTGCATTCATGGGTAGCACGCGAACCGCAGCCGAGCATGGCTCGGCTCCACCAAAGCGGGGTGGGTTACAGGACTTCCAGCACCGTTTCCGGTGGGCGGCACAGCCGGGTGCCCTTGGGCGTGCGCACCACGGGGCGGTTGATCAGCCGCGGGTGCTCGGCCATCGCCGCCAGCAGGCTGGCATCGTCAGCATCTTGCAGACCGAGTTCGGCGAACTGCGCTTCCTTGCTGCGCACCAGGTCACGCGCGCTCAATCCGGATTCGGCCAGCACCTGACGCAGCGTGGCCACGTCAGGTGGGTCGCCCAGGTACTCGATCACTTCCGGCTCGAAGCCGGCATCGCGGATCAGCTTCAGTGCGCCGCGCGAATTGCTGCAGGCCGGGTTGTGCCAGATCGTCACGACCATCAGAACCACTCCAGCAGGGACACGCCCACGCCCACGTAGGTGGCCTTGTGGTTGTAGTCGATCAGGCTCTCGCCATAGCCATCGAAGACCTGCACATGGCCGCGCAGCAGATTGCTGATCGGGAAGCCGTAATCCAGCTGCAGGGCGCCGTGCGAACGGCTGCCGGTGCGCAGCGAATGGCGCGCCATCAGCGAGACTTCATGGCCGTTGCGGTTCCAGGTCAGGGTCGCGTCGCCGCGGCCCATGTAGTCCTCGATGTCCGGGTTGTTGTCGTCGCTGCGGGTCTCGGGAATGCGGTACCACGGCCGCAGCACCAGCGCCCAGTTCTCGCGGTCCAGGCCGATGTTGAGCATCACCCGGTTCCAGCTGCGCGACAGCGGGTCGGCACGACCGTTGGACTGGTGGTTCAGCGCGATGCCGGTCATGCGCCCACGCCAGCCACCGATCGAGTAACCGTTGCGGAACACCATCATCACTTCCGGCTCGTAATTGGTTTCGCGGAACGGGCGCGAATCCTCGCCGTTGTAGGCCTGCCAACGCGAACTCTGGGTGTAGCCGGCCCAGATGTCGCCGTTGTCGCCGAACAGGTTCTCGGCGATCTTGGTCTTGAAGCTGATCTGGAACTTCAGCTCGGCACTGTCCAGTACCTGCGGCGTGGTGACCGTGTTGGCCGGGTTTGGCGAATGCGGCGTGGTGTTGCGGTCGCTTGTCCAGAACGCGGGCAGCAGGTACACCGGCTTGTACGCACGCAGCTGGAACGGCCCCAGCTTGGAGTCTTCGGCCAGTTCCCAGCGGCTGTCCAGCAGCGAACCTCGGCCGGCATTGGCCAGCGCGCTGTCCGGCGCAGAGGGGCGGAACAGGTCGCCGACCCGCTCGCGCAGCTTCTCTTCGCCCTGGCTTACGCGTGCGGTCTGGCGCTCTTCGCGACGGGCCTGCGCGGCCGCCTCGGCAGCGGCGTCGGCAGCGGCCGTGGCCTGCGGGGTGTGCGCGAACAGGCGGTCATAACAGGCCAGACGCGCAGCGTCGGTGGTAATGGCGGCGCAAGCCGCCGGCGAGGTATCGGTGCCGGGAACGAATTCCTGCGCGGCCAGCGGAGCACTGGCCAGGGCCAGCGCCAACGGCGCAAGGCGGGGAAGCAGCGGGGGGAGGGTCATTCCAGCAGGCCCTTCGGTGAATACGGGGATCGCACAGTGTGGCGGCTGCAACGGATCACGGCCAGCCCCCACTGTTTATGCACGGCCAAGACGTGCGCAGGGCGTGAAGACGGAGGTGTCACAGGAACCAGGCGAAGGCGAACAGGCCCAGCATCGCGATCACCACGGCCAGTTTCAGTGCCAGGCCGAGCAGGATGCCGAGCCAGGTGGCCAGCCCGACCTTGGTTGAGCGGCCCAGTTCGCGGGTGTGCCAGTACTCGCCCAGCAGGGCGCCGATCAACGGCCCGGCGAACAGGCCGATCGGCATGAAGAACAGGCCGACGATGCTGCCGACGAAGGTGCCCCACAACGCCTTGCGGCTGGCGCCCACCCGCTGCGCGCCGACCACAGTGGCCAGCACGTCGGCCAGCAGCGACAGCACGGTCAGTACGCCCAGTGCGACGAGCGTGGGCCAGCCGACGTGCGCGAAGCCGTCGGCCCAGGCCGCCAGCAGCAGTCCGATGAAGACCAGCGGGATCCCGGGGAGGGCCGGAAGGATGATCCCGGCGATGCCGACGAGGACAAAAATGACCGCTAGCAGATATAAGATGAATGAGAGTCCCATGCTGTCCCGTATGGTCGCCGTTTTGGGGTTGACAGTGAAAGATTTTGCCAGTTGCTTTTTCGTTTTGGGCGGGTTAAGTTGCAGTCGCTGAGCTTGGCAAGGTCACCGTGGATCGTGGCCTGATGAAGCAAGATCTTTCCGATCCGCTGCATCGATGCACCTCGCTTCCCCCTTGCTTGTCAGCCGCCCACCAGGCGTTTCCAACAACAAGAGAGAGTCAAAGGGAGTTAGTGAGATGGCTGATCGCGAGACCGGTACCGTAAAGTGGTTCAATGATGCGAAGGGCTTCGGCTTCATCAGCCGGCAGAATGGCGAGGACGTGTTCGTGCACTTCCGTGCCATCGAGACCCAGGGCTTCAAGAGCCTCAAGGAAGGCCAGGCCGTTACCTTCGAAGTCGTGCAGGGCCAGAAGGGCCTGCAGGCTGACAAGGTCCAGCCGGCGTAATACCTGCCGCACTCCGGCATGAAAAAGGCCCGCGCAAGCGGGCCTTTTTCTTTGCTGTCGGCCCGCCGCAGGTCAGCGCAGAACGACCCGCCCATTGACCACGCGCACGTAGGTGTTTTCGCGGATGCCGCCGAGGTCGCGCTGGTTGACCACAATAGTGCGGCCATCGTCCATGCGCACGCTGATGTCGTAGGTATCGCTGGTCACGTTCTTCTGGATCTGGTTGCCGGCCAGGGCGCCACCGACCGCGCCTGCAGCGGCAGCGATGTTCTTGTTGCCGCGGCTGCCGCCGGTGTGGTCGGAGATCTCGTGGCCGGCCACGGCGCCGACGATGCCGCCGAGGATCGCGCCGGTGGCGCTGGGCGCGGTGCGGCCGGACTGCACGGTGTTGATGCGGGTGACGATGCCGCAGTCGGCGCAGCGGCCCTGGTTGTAACCACCATTGTTGCCGTAGCCGCCATTATTGTAGCCGTTGTTGTAACCACCGCCACCGTAGCCGCCGGGGGTGGCACAGCCGGCCAGGGCGAGAGTTGCGATGGCGCTGGCAGCGATGAGCTGGATCTTCATGGGGCGTCTCCTGGCCGTGAAGGCGGGTGCGTTGGGTGGTACTGCGTCATGCAGCAGGGTGGACGAATCCTCTCCTTTCGAACGTGAACAACGCGCCAACCATGCGTGCCCTGGCCGGCTGCAGGATGAATGCGTGTCAGCGGTAGTCCTGGTGGCAGGCACGGCAGTCCGCCTGCAGTGTTTCCACCACTTTGGCCAAGGTGGTGCAGTCGCTGGGCGGCGCAGCCAGCGCGCTGTTGAGGTTGCCGCGCAATTGGCTGGCATGCTGCTGGAACTGCGCACTGTCCTTCAGCCCGGGAAAGGCCAGGTCCAGATCGTTGGACAACAGGCGGATGGCCTGCAGCCGCGGAACGCTGTCGACAAGGCTGCAGCGGTTCTGCTGCTGGGCCTGCTGCAACATCTGCGACTGCCGTTGCATCACCTGCATGAGGCTGTCCGGGAACGGGTCACGGCGGGCCTGCAGGGCACGTCCCACCATCACCGTGGCAATCAGCCCGATCAGCAGGCCCAGGCACAGCACGAACAGGTAGCGATAGGCAGTGGACGGGCGGCGGTGGGACGGGCTGGCGTTCATGGCGGGCTCTCCGGGCGTGCAACGGTGGGTTCGATGCCAGCGCGCTGTAGGTACCGGCGCCTGCACGTTAAAATAGCCCGATGAACGAACAGGTCAAACAACGCTTTGCCGGCATCGAACGTCTGTATGGCGTGGGCGCGCTCGAGCGCCTGCAGGGCAGCCGCGTGGCAGTGGTGGGGATGGGCGGGGTCGGCTCGTGGGTGGTGGAGGCGTTGGCACGTTCGGCGGTCGGCCACCTGACCCTGATCGATGCCGATGACATCTGCGTGTCCAACACCAACCGGCAGCTGCCGGCGATGGAAGGCAACTATGGGCGCAACAAGGCCGAGGCGATGGCCGAACGCTGCCGCGCGATCAATCCGGAGATCGAGGTCGATGCGGTGCAGGCGTTCCTGACCGTGTCCAACATGGCCGAACTGCTGGACCGTGGTTTCGATCTGGTGATCGATGCCTGCGACAGCTTCCGGGTCAAGGTCGAGACGATCGCCTGGTGCCGCCGCCGCAAGCTGCCGCTGTTGACTGTCGGTGCCGCCGGTGGCCGTACTGATCCGACCCTGGTGCGCATCCGCGACGTCTCGCGCACCGAGCACGACGCCATGCTGGCGCTGATCCGCAAGAAGCTGCGCAGCGAGTTCAACTTCCCGAAGAATGCCAAGCGCTACTTCGGCGTGCCGGCGGTGTACTCGCTGGAGAACGTGAAGTACCCGCAGGCCGACGGCAGTGTCTGCGGCCTCCGCCCGAACCTGGGGGCCGATGCGGCACTGAAGCTCGATTGCGGTGCCGGCCTGGGCGCAGCCACCCATATCACCGGCGCGTTCGCCTTCGCCGCTGTCGGCAAGGCGTTGGAGATGCTGCTGGAGCCGAAGAAGGTGAAGGCTGAAGTGGTCGAGGATCACGCTGACGCGTGATCGGTAGCGCCGGGCCATGCCCGGCGTAGGGTCCACCGCGGTCGTTACAGCGTGCCGACCAAGGTCGGCACCTACCGTTACATCGTGGGCAGGTTGAACAACCGCCGCGCATTTTCCGTCGTGGCCTGCGCCAGCGCATCCAGCTCGATTCCGCGCAACGCCGCCACATGGCGGGCGATGATTGCCAGTCGTGCGGGTTCGTTGCGCAGGCCGCGGATGCCGGCGTCGGGCTGGTCCGGGGCGTCGGTCTCCAGCAGCAGTTGTTCCAGCGGCATCTCCCGCACCAGTCGCTGCAGTCGCTGCGCGCGCTCGTAGGTCAGCGGTCCGCCCAGGCCCAGCAGGAATCCATGCCTGTGCAGTTGTGCGGCCTGTTCGGGGCTGCCGGAGAAGCTGTGCACTACGCCGCGCAGGCCGCCGATGCGACGGATCGCGGCGATCACCGCATCCACCGCGCGCCGCGCATGCACGATCACCGGCAGCTCGAACTCACGGGCAAGTTCCAGCTGGCCGATGAAGTACGCCTGCTGCGTCTCTGCATCCAGGCCTTCGACAAAGAAATCCAGGCCGCATTCGCCGATCGCGCAGGGGCGTTCGCGCTCGATCCACTCGCGCAGCTCGGACAGGTGCCCGGGGCGGTGCTCGGCCAGGAACATCGGATGCAGGCCGTAGGCCGGATACAGCCCCGGGGCCAGCCGGCAGACCTCGCGCAGCTTCGGCCAGCTGGCCGCGGTCACCGCCGGCACCACCTGCTGGTGCACGCCAGCTGCCTGTGCGCGCTCGACCACGGCGGCGCGGTCGCGGTCGAACTCGCTGGCGTCCAGGTGGCAGTGGCTGTCGACCAGCAGGTTCAACGCTGCTCCAGGGGCGGTGGCGTGGTCGCGCTCCGGCTCTTCCAGTTGGCCAGCAGCAGGGTGCCAAAGCCCAGCACCAGTTCGTCGACGAACGGAATCGGGTCGGGGATGAACAGGGTCAGCGCGAACAGGCCTGCGGTCAGCTTGAACAGGGTGGGGTAGCGCAGCCGGCGCGCCCATTGCAGGACCGGCAGCAGCATCGGGTTGGCCATGGCGGAGGTCCTCCTGGGGAATGTGCAAACGCTACCACGGGCCCAGCATTTCCAGATGCTGAATGGGTTACGGCAGTGAGCAGGAAATGTGGAGATTCCGTTCAGGCACCGCATGCTGCAATCTGGCCTGAGAACGTTGCGGACGGTCCGCAAGGAGCAGGTCATGAAAAGCACAACTACAACTGTCCTGGTCGCAGCGGGCGCGCTGCTGGTCGGTGGTATCGCAACCGCCGCCTTCATGAAGAGTGGCGACAAGTCGCCTGAGCAGCTCAGCGCCGGAAACCCGAGTGAATCGCGCCTGGTCGATGGCAATGCCACCGACGATGGCGCACGTGGCGACGCAGTGGACGCCAGTGCGCCGCGTGGCCTGGAATATGCCGATGTGCTGAAGGTCGATCCGATCACCGAGAAGCAGAAGGCCTATGCCACCGTGATCGGCACCGATCCGGTACGCGAGACGTCCACTACCCAGACCCCGCATGAGGTGTGTCAGGACGTGGTGGTGCAGGAACGCCTGCCCGAGCGTGACGGCAACGTCGGTGGCACCGTGGTCGGTGCCGTGGTCGGTGGCCTGCTGGGCAACCAGGTGGGCGGCGGCAATGGCAAGAAGGCCGCGACCGCTGCCGGCGCCGTGGCCGGTGGCTTCATCGGCAACCAGGTCGACAAGCGCCATGTGGGTGGCCGCGTGGTCAACCGCACCGAGCGCCAGTGCCACACCGAAACGGCCACCTCCGAGTCGAGCCGTGTCACCGGCTACAACGTGACCTACCGCAATGAAGACGGCACCACCGGCACCATGCGCATGGGCAGCAAGCCGGGCAACCGCATCGCCATGGGCACCAGCGATGTGGTCAAGGGCTATAACGTGACCTACCGCTACGACGGTGCAGAGAAGACCGTGCGTATGGACAACAAGCCGGCCAGCGATCGCCTGCCGGTGGTCGATGGCCAGCTGGTCACGCAGACCGCGGCTGCCGGCGCTACCGCCGCGACCCGCCAGTAATCCATCCGCACCACGCAGTACCTGACGGGCCGGCACATGCCGGCCCGTTTCGTTGGGGACGCCGATGTTCATCCGCGCCGGATGTGGGTCTACCATCATGGGCCTTCCCATCACTGCGATATGGAATCGGCATGAGCATCTTCGACCTGCGCCTGGAAACCGAGCGCCTGATCCTGCGTCCACCGCAGCGTGACGACTATGAGCAGTACCTGGCCTTCTGCGCCGACGAAGAGGTGATGCGCACGCTCGGAGGTGTGCAGCCGCCCTCGGTCGCGTGGCGGGGCTTCTGCAGCCTGGCGGGGGCCTGGCAGCTGTTTGGTTTCTCGATGTTCAGCGTGATCGAAAAGTCCAGCGGCGAGTGGGTCGGCCGGATGGGACCGTGGCAGCCGCAGGACTGGCCGGGCACCGAGGTCGGCTGGAGCATCCGTCGTGCCAGCTGGGGCAAGGGCTATGCCCCGGAAGCTGCCACCGCCGCGATCGACTGGGCGTTCGACACGCTGGGTTGGGATGAGGTGGTCCACACCATCGCAGAGGACAACGAGAACTCCCGCGTGGTCGCGCGCAAGCTGGGCAGCACGCTGCTGCGCATGGGCGAGCTGCCGCCGCCGTACAACGACAAGCCGATGCAGATCTGGGGGCAGTCGCGCGATCAGTGGCGGCAGCGCGCACGCTGAGCGTTGCCCGGTAGTGCCGGCCGCTGGCCGGCAACCTCTTGGCAGGATTCGTGCGATTGCCGGCCAGCGGCCGGCGCTACAAGGGTGCCATGCTGCACCCGCGCTTGGCATTCACCGGTGCGCTTGCCAGACTGCCCGCAGCCGGCCGCCGGCCGGATTCGATGGAGCAGGCAATGCTGGAAGAGCGCATCCCGCTGACGGTGCATGGCATGTCGGTCTCGGGTAACTGCCACAAGGTCCGCCTGCTGCTGGAGCAGCTCGGCAGCCGTTACCGCTGGGTGGAAGTGGACAGCGCCCATGGCCAGACCCACACCGCTGAATTCCTCGCGCTGAATCCGAATGCCAAGGTGCCGCTGATCGTCCGCGACGACGGTCGCGTGCTGACTGAATCCAATGCGATCCTGTTCTGGCTGGCCGAAGGCACGCCGTACCTGCCCAGCGACGGCTGGGAGCGTGCGCAGGCGTTGAGCTGGATGTTCTTCGAGCAGTACACGCACGAGCCCTGCGTGGCAGTGGCGCGCTTCATCCGTGGCTGGACCGCACCGGATTCACCGCGGCGCGCTGAACTGCCGCGCCTGCACGAGCGCGCCGCCAACGCGTTGGCGGTGATGGAGCAGCACCTGCGGCAGGCGCAGTGGTTCACCGGCAGCGGATACGGCATTGCCGACATCGCCCTGTTCGCCTACACCGATGTGGCGGGCGAGGGTGGCATTGCGCTGGATCTCTTCCCGGAGGTGCGCGGCTGGCTGCAGCGCGTGCGCGCGCAACCGCGCTTCCTGCCGATGCCGGCAGTGACCGCCGAGGTCCGTGCGCGCTTCGAGGCCGCGTGACTCTCACCAAGGTGACCCCCACGGGGTAGCGCCGGGCCGTGCCCGGCGGAATGCAACAACGACACGGAGGGTGTTCGATGTTCGCTGTGGTTCCAGATCCGATTCCCGCACGCATGCGCGTGCTCAACCGCGCCGAAGTGTGCGATGTCAATTTCCTCGATGCAGTGCGGGGCTGGCGCGGGACCCCACGCCAGCGACCGGCCCCGGACGCGCCGATCCTGCCGGGCACCACGCTTACCGCCGCTGCCTTCGACGACCTGTTCGATTCGCAGCTGGCCAGTCGCCAGCTGGACCTGATGGCGCGCGTGCTGCGCGTGCAGAACAAGGTCTTCTACACCATCGGCTCTTCCGGTCACGAGGGCAATGCGCTGCTGGCGCGGGCCTGCCGGCATACCGATCCAGCGTTCCTGCACTACCGCTCCGGCGCGTTCATGGCCGAGCGTTCGCGCCAAGTTCCGGGCATCGACCCGGTGCGCGACGCTGCGCTGTCGTTCGCTGCCAGTGTCGATGATCCGGCCAGCGGGGGGCGCCACAAGGTGTGGGGCAGCAAGCCGTTGTGGGTGCTGCCGCAGACCTCGACGATTGCTTCGCACCTGCCGAAGGCGCTGGGTACCGCGCTGGCCATCGAGAGTGGCAAGCGGCTGGGGCAGGCGCTGCCGATTCCCACCGACAGCATCGTGCTGTGCTCGTTCGGCGATGCCTCGTCCAACCATGCCACCGCGCAGACCGCGTTCAATACCGCAATGTGGTCTGCCTACCAGAAACTGCCGGTACCAATCCTGTTCGTCTGCGAGGACAACGGCCTGGGCATCTCGGTAAAGACGCCCGAAGGGTGGATCGCCGAGCGTTTCAGCCGTCAGCCGGGGTTGGACTATTTCTTCGCCGATGGCCTGGATCTGGCGGTTGGCCACGCCCAGGTGCAGGCCGCAGTGGAGCACTGCCGGCGCACGCGGCGGCCTACCTTCCTGCACCTGCGCACCACGCGCCTGATGGGTCATGCCGGTACCGACTTCGAAGTGGAATGGCGCGCGTTGCCGGAGCTGTGTGCGGCCGAGGCGCAGGATCCCTTGCTGCGCTCGGCGCAGATCGCACTGGAATCAGGCTGGATGGATGCGGCGGCGATCGAGGTTGCCTACGAGACGATGCGCGCGCGCTGCATGGCCGCTGCTGCAGAGGTTGAGGGGCGACCCCGGCTGCAGTCATTGCAAGAAGTGATGGCGCCGCTGGCGCCGTACACGCCAGTAACGGTGCAGGCTGAAGCCGAGCGGGCGCCGCCCGCCGACGCGCGCGAGGCGCTGTATGGCGGTGCCGACGCCCTGCCGGAACGGCAACCGCCACGGCACCTCGCCATACAGATCAACCACGGCCTGCAGGAACTGCTGGCGAAGTATCCGCAGAGCCTGTTGTTCGGCGAGGACGTCGCGCAGAAGGGCGGTGTCTACACCGTCACCAAGGATCTGCTGCGCCGCTTCGGCCCACGCCGGGTGTTCAACACCCTGCTGGACGAAACCATGATCCTGGGCATGGCGCAGGGCCTGGCCAACATGGGCATGCTGCCGATTCCGGAAATCCAGTACCTGGCGTACCTGCACAACGCCATCGACCAGCTGCGTGGTGAAGCCTGTTCGCTGCAGTTCTTCTCCAATGACCAGTACCGCAACCCCATGCTGGTGCGGGTGGCCGGGCTGGGCTACCAGAAGGGCTTCGGCGGCCACTTCCACAACGACAATTCGATCACCGCGCTGCGCGACATCCCTGGCCTGGTGGTCGGCTGCCCCTCGCGTGGCGACGATGCGGTGATGATGCTGCGTACGCTGGCAGCGCTGGCGCGGGTGGATGGCCGGGTGGCGGTATTCCTGGAGCCGATCGCGCTGTACATGAGCAAGGATCTGCACGAACCGGGCGATGGCCAGTGGCTGTTCGACTACCCCGCGCCTGGCCAGGCGCTGGTGCCGGGCGAGGGCCGGGTCTACGCGCCGGACGCCGGCGACCTGGTGGTCTACACCTATGGCAACGGCGTGCCGATGGCGCTGCGTGCGGCACGGGCAATCGAGCAGCAGCTGGGTTGGCAGGTGCGGGTGGTCGACCTGCGCTGGCTGGTGCCGCTGGATGCCGGCTTCATCGCCGCACAGGCCGCCAGCGCCCGGCGCGTGCTGGTGCTGGACGAGGGCCGCCACAGCGGCGGGGTGGGCGAGGGCGTGGTCACCGCACTGGTCGAGGCCGGCTTCGGCCACCTGCCGCTGCGCCGGGTCTGCGGTGCCGATACCTATACGCCGCTGGCGGGGGCAGCAATGTTCGGGCTTCCAAGCGACAATGCAGTGATTGGCGCCGCCCTTGAACTGGCGCAGGAACCCTGATGCATGTGTGGATTGGCGGGAATGTTGTTGCCGGCGCCGGTGGCGTCGGCCGAGGTGCTGCAGGCGCAGGTCCTGGCCATGGGCGAGGCGCTGCACCACCGCGGGCCGGATGATGGTGGCTGCTGGGTCGATGCCGGGGCCGGCATCGCGCTGGCGCACCGCCGCCTGAGCATCCTCGACCTGTCCCCGCTGGGCCATCAGCCGATGGCCTCGGCCGATGGTCGCTATGTGATGGCCTACAACGGCGAGGTCTACAACTTCGCCGCGCTGCGCGCCGAGCTGGAACCGCTGGGGCACCAGTTCCGCGGCCATTCCGATACCGAGGTGCTGCTGGCAGCGATCCTGCAATGGGGCATGGAAGACACCCTGCAGCGCTGTAACGGCATGTTTGCCATCGCCCTGTGGGACCGCCAGGAGCAGTGCTTGTGGCTGGCCCGCGACCGTGTCGGCAAGAAGCCGCTGTACTACGGTTGGGCCGGTGACACGCTGGTGTTCGGTTCCGAGTTGAAGGCGCTGTGGCAGCACCCGGCCTTCGACAACGACATCGACCGCGACGCACTGACCCTGCTGTTGCGGCTGGACTACATCCCGGCGCCGCACAGCATCCACCAGCGCTGCTACAAGCTGATGCCGGGCCGCGTGCTGCGCCTGGATGCGGCCACCGTGGCCGCCGGTGCGGCCGCGCATCGCCCGGAGCAGGCGCAGCGCCCATTCTGGGATGCGCGTGCACGCATGCAGGCAGCGCTTGCCGCTCCGTTCCAGGGCCGCATCGAAGAGGCCGAGGAACAGCTGGACGCGCTGCTGCGCGATGCAGTTGCGCTGCGCATGGTGGCCGATGTGCCAGTGGGCGTGTTCCTGTCCGGCGGCACCGATTCCTCGCTGGTGGCAGCACTCATGCAGGCACAGAGCGGGCAGCCGGTGCACAGCTTCAGCATCGGCTTCACCGGCTCCGGCCACGACGAGGCGCCGTTGGCCAGGGAGCTGGCTGCGCATCTGGGCTGCGACCACACCGAACTCTACGTCAGTGGCGCCGATGCACTGGCGGTGGTGCCGCAGCTGCCGTCGATGTTCGATGAACCCTTCGCTGATGCTTCGCAGGTGCCGACCGCGCTGGTCGCCCGGTTGGCACGTCAGGGCGTGACCGTGGCGTTGTCCGGTGATGGTGGCGACGAATTGTTCTTCGGCTACACCCGCTACGTGCGTGCGCTGCGCAACTGGCAGATGCTGGGCCGTGTGCCGGGCCCGCTGCGGCGCTGGATGGGCGCACGCGCGCAGCAGCAGGGCGAGGCCTCGCGTACCGGCGGCCTGGCCGCGCTGCTGGCCGAGTCCGGCGCGCGTGGCATTGGCGATGTGTACCGCAACCGTATTTCGCGCTGGCGTGACCCGGCCGCTGCAGTACCGGGTGCGCAGGCGGCAGGCAGTTTCTACGATCTGGCCGACCCGCTGCATGGCGCCGGCACCCCGGCCGACGCGATGATGCTGGCCGATTATGTGACCTACCTTCCAGACGATCTGCTGTGCAAGGTCGACCGCACCTCGATGGCGGTCAGCCTGGAGGCGCGCGCGCCGCTGCTGGACTGGCGTGTGGCCGAGTTCGCCTGGTCATTGCCGCTGGGCTTCAAGCGCAGTGAAACCACCAGCAAGGTGCTGCTCAAGCGCGTGCTGGGCCGTTACGTGCCACAGTCGATGGTGCATCGACCCAAGCGCGGCTTCGGCGCACCGGTCAGCGACTGGTTGAAGGGCGACCTGCGGCCGTGGGCAGAGGATCTGTTGCAGCCGGCGCGGCTGGAGCGCGAGGGCGTGCTGTCGGCGGTGGCCGTGCAGCCCCTGTGGCAGCAGTTCCTCGGGGGCCAGCGCAAGTGGCATACCCACCTGTGGAACGTGCTGATGTTCCAGGCGTGGCAGGCGCATTGGCGGCAGGTGCGCGCGAACGTCACCGGCAGCTGATCTTCACCGGCCTGCACGGGCCCGGCGACTAGGCTGGGCCTCCCGCACCGTGAGGAGTCTGTCCCGATGTCCGTCCCCACCATCGCCGTGTTCGTTGGCAGCCTGCGCAAGGATTCCTGCAACCGCAAGCTGGCCCATGCGCTGGAGAAGATCGCCGGCGACCGCGCGCGCTTCCAGTACGTGCAGATCGGCGATCTGCCTCTGTACGACCAGGATTTTGATGCGCATTACCCGGCGCAGGGCACGCGCCTGAAAGACCAGGTGCGCGCCGCCACGGCAGTGCTGTTCGTGACCCCTGAATACAACCGCTCGGTCCCGGGCGTGTTGAAGAACGCCATCGACATCGGCTCCCGCCCGTATGGTGACAGCGCATTTGCTGGCAAGCCGGCGGCGGTGATCGGCGCGTCCATCGGCCAGATCGGTACCGCTGTGGCCCAGCAGCACCTGCGCAACAGCCTGGCGTTCCTGGACATGCACGTGCTCGGCCAGCCCGAGGCGTTCATCCATTTCAAGGAAGGCCTGATCGATGCCGACGGCACGATCCACAACGAGGGCACGCAGAAATTCCTGCAGGGCTACGTGGACCGCTTTCTGACGCTGATCGCGGTGCACACCAAGGGCGATTGAGACCGAGGGGGTCAGAGCCCTCTGCTTTGCAGAGGGATCCGACCCCACGTCCAGCTGGGCGGGCCGGAGCCCGCATGTTGCACGGGATCCGACCCCGGGGCGTGGATCTGCGATAATGCACGGCTTGGGCGCCGCAACGGCGTTCATCGCAGGCAGTGCGACGCCCCCATGCCAGTCTGGCCAGGCACCGGCGGATATCCCCCGTTTTTCCACGGCTTATCCACAAGTTTGTCCATGGCCGCCGGGGTCGGTGCATGCCTACACTCGTCTGGCCACTTTCGTAGGAAACACCGCAGCATGTCCGCCCGTTCCGGCTTCCGTTCCAACCGCAGAGAGCGCGGTGATGGCTTTGATCGTGATCGCGACGAGTCGCGCATCGATCAGTTGCGTGTGCCGCCGCATTCGGTGGAAGCCGAGCAGGCGGTGCTGGGTGGGCTGATGCTGGCGCCGGAGGCCTATGACCGGGTCAACGACCAGCTGACCGAGGTCGATTTCTATCGCCGCGACCACCAGATGATCTACCGTGCGATCCGCGAGCTGTCCGAACGTGAACGTCCGTTCGATGCGGTGACCCTGGGTGAGTGGTTCGAATCGCAGGGCAAGCTGGAACTGGTCGGCGATGGTGCCTATCTGATCGAGCTGGCCAGCACCACGCCGTCGGCGGCCAACATCGTGGCCTACGCCGAAATCGTGCGTGACAAGGCGGTGCTGCGGCAGCTGATCCAGGTCGGCACCGACATCGTCAACGATGGCTTCCAGCCCGAAGGTCGCGACAGCAGTGAGCTGCTGGCCTCGGCGGAAAAGAGCGTGTTCGCCATCGCCGAGCAGGGTGCGCGGGGCCGTACCGACTTCGTGGCCATGCCTGGCGCACTGAAGGATGCCTTCGAGGAACTGCGCAACCGCTTCGAGAACGGCGGCAACATCACCGGCCTGCCGACCGGTTACAACGACTTCGACGCGATGACCGCCGGCCTGCAGCCGACCGACCTGATCATCCTCGCTGCGCGCCCGGCCATGGGCAAGACCACCTTCGCGCTGAACATCGCCGAGTATGCGGCGATCAAGTCGAAGAAGGGCGTGGCCGTGTTCTCGATGGAAATGTCGGCCTCGCAGCTGGCGATGCGCCTGATTTCCTCCAACGGCCGCATCAACGCGCAGCGCCTGCGTACCGGCCAGCTGGAAGACGAAGACTGGAGCCGCGTCACCAGCGCGATCAAGATGCTGAAGGAAACCAAGATCTTCATCGATGACACGCCGGGCGTGTCGCCGGAAGTGCTGCGTTCCAAGTGCCGCCGCCTCAAGCGCGAACACGATCTGGGACTGATCGTGATCGACTACCTGCAGCTGATGAGCGTGCCGGGCAACAGCGAGAACCGCGCGACCGAAATCTCGGAAATCTCGCGTTCGCTGAAGGGCCTGGCCAAGGAGCTGCACGTACCGGTGATCGCGTTGTCCCAGCTCAACCGCTCGCTGGAAACGCGTACCGACAAGCGCCCGGTGATGGCCGACCTTCGCGAATCGGGCGCTATCGAGCAGGACGCGGACATGATCGTGTTCATCTACCGCGACGATTACTACAACAAGGAAAATTCGCCGGACAAGGGCCTGGCCGAGATCATCATCGGCAAGCACCGTGGTGGCCCGACCGGCTCGTGCAAGCTGAAGTTCTTCGGCGAGTACACCCGTTTCGACAACCTGGCCCACGATTCGGTCGGTTCGTTCGAGTAACGGACGTTCGCTGGGGCACGGATACAGGCCGGCCCCAGCACCATTCGGAACATCAACGTTCCGTATGTGGCGTGTAAATGACATGTAACGCGACGCTTCTACGATTCCGCCGCTGCTGCCCTTCGACGCCGCCCTTCGGCGTCCAGCGTGCCCAAGGAATCCGCCTCCATGCCGTCCCACGCTCCGCTCCGCCGCAATCTGCTGGCCCTGCTGGTCTGTGCTTCGCTCCCGTCTCTGGCCGCCGCTGAAACCGCCCCCGCCGCCGACGCGCAGTCGGCCACCACCCTCGATTCGGTCTCGGTGATCGGCCGCGGCGAAGCACGCCAGGTTCAGCGCGTCACTGCCGAAGACATGAAGGTGTTGCCGCCCGGTGCCAACCCGCTGAAGCTGCTGGCAACCAAGCCGGGCGTGCATTTCGAGTCGGCCGATGCCACCGGCGCCTACGAATGGTCGACCACCATCAGCCTGCGCGGCTTCAACCAGAACCGCCTCGGCTACACCCTCGATGGCATCCCGCTGGGCAACATGGCCTACGGCAACAGCAACGGCCTGCATATCAGCCGCGCGGTGATCAGCGAGAACCTGGGCGGTGCCGAGGTCTCCACCGGCATCGGTGCGCTGGGCACGCCGTCCACCAGCAACCTCGGCGGCGTGTTCCAGTTCTATTCGATCGATCCGTCCACCGAGTACGGGGTGGTGCTGGCACAGAGCTTCGGCAGCGACAGTGCGCGCCGCAGCTATGCGCGGCTGGATACCGGCGACCATCAAGGCTTTGCTGCCTACCTGTCAGGCGTCTATTCCGAAGGCGACAAGTGGAAGGGCAAGGGCTCGCAGGAGCTGAAGCAGTTCAACGGCAAGGCCACGTACAACTTCGGCGTGGACAGCAGGATCACCGCGCTGTTCAATGCGTCGCGCCGCGTCGAGGCCGACTACCAGGATCTGTCGCTGGAGATGATCGACCGCCTCGGCTGGGACTGGGACAACTACGCGCCGGACTGGGATCGCGCGGTCGCCGCCGCACGCGGCAAATTCAGCGGCGGCGTCAACAGCCCATGGGATGCGTACTACTCCGGCCACGGCCTGCGCAACGATGACCTGTCCAGCATTGCCGGCGATTTCGGCCTGAACGAGTCGATGCGGTTGAAGGTCAATGTCTACAACCACAGCAACCGTGGCCAGGGCCACTGGTTCAGCCCGTCCAATCCGTCCAACCCGGGCACCAGCCGCGAGATTCCAATCTCGATCCGCACCACCGAGTATGCGATCGATCGCACCGGCGTGACCTCGGCGTTCACCTGGAACGTCGGTGGCCACGAACTGGAGGCTGGCCTCTGGTACGAGGACAACGGCCACAGCGTGCAGCGCAACTTCTACTACATCGACGGCCCGATCACCGACGACTTCTTCCTGCGCAACCCGGACCAGCGCGTGTGGCACCAGCGCTACACCACCATCACCCGCCAGTTCTACGTGCAGGACCGCTTCCGCCTGTTCGATGATCGCCTGACCATCGACATCGGTGCGAAGTCGCCGCACACACGTACCAGTGTGCGCACGCCACTGGGCAGCTACGCCAACAACAGCAGCCTGACCTCGAAGAAGGGGCTGCTGCCGCAGGCCGGCTTCAACTTCAAGCTCAACGAAGGCAATGAGATCTTCGGCTCGTTCGCCAAGAACATCACCGCCTATGCACTGGGTGTCGGCAGTCCGTTCAACGTGCCGCAGGCGGCATTCGACAGCAGCGCGAAGAACCTGAAGCCGGAACAGTCGCGCACGATCGAGCTGGGTTGGCGTGGCTACGGCCGCGGCTATGAAGCCTCGGTGGCGGTGTACGACGTCAAGTTCGACAACCGTCTGCTGGCCATCGCGCAGTGCGTGGGCATCCTCGGTTGCCCGGCACTGTTCTCCAACGTCGGTTCGGTGACCAGCCGCGGTGCCGAGGCGACCCTGCAGCTGAAGCCGACGCAGGACCTCACCTGGTCCAACGCGCTGTCCTGGAATGACAGCACCTACGATAACGACTACGTGAACAACGGCGTGGTGCCGACCCGTGGCAAGAAGACCGTCGATACCCCGGAATGGATGTTCGCCAGCACCCTGGCCTGGACCCCGGGCCCGTGGGACATGCGCCTGGCCGCCAACCACGTCGGCAAGCGCTACGTGACCTACACCAATGACGTGTCGGTGCCGAGCTACTGGCTGGTGAACGCTTCGGTGGCCTATGACTTCGGCAAGCTGGGCCCGGCGCAGAACCTGACCGTGGCGCTGAACCTGACCAACCTGACCGACAAGCGTTATCTGTCCTCGATCAACACCAATGGCACCTACGCCGCTGACCCGACCCGCAGCCTGGCGACCATGCAGGTCGGCGCGCCGCGGCAGGTGATGGCCACCGCCACCGTGCATTTCTGATGCGCGGGCCTGTCGATCCGGAAAGCCGCCGTCGCCTGCTGCGCATGGCGTGGCAGGGCACGGGGGCGGCGATCGCGCTGGCGGCGATGCCGGGGCTGGCCACGGCCGGCCCTCGGCCGCGGCTGGGACGCGATCCGTTCACCCTGGGCGTCGCCGCCGGCGATCCGGATCCGCAGGGCGCGGTGCTGTGGACGCGGCTGGCCCCGGACCCGCTCAACGGTGGTGGCATGCCATCGCGGGCGGTGCCGGTGCGCTGGTTCGTGGCCGAAGACCCGGGCATGCGCCGGCTGGTGCAGCGGGGCGTTGCCGCGGCAGTGCCCGAGCTGGCCCATTCGGTGCACGTGGAGGTCAACGGCCTGCGCCCGGGCCGCGACTACTACTACCGCTTTGCCTGCGACGGCAACGAGGAAAGCGCGGTCGGCCACTTCCGCACCGCGCCGCCGCTGGACACGCCATTGCAGCAGCTGCGGCTGGCCCTGTGCACCTGCCAGGCCTGGAACAGCGGCTACTATCCGGTGCTGCGCGATATCGCCCAGAGCGATCTCGACCTGGTGCTGCATGCCGGTGACTACCTGTACGAGTACAGCCCGCTGCAGAACGCGCGCGGCCGCACGCTGGACGCCGAGCGTTTCAGTGGCGAGACGGTCAGCCTGGAGCGCTACCGCGACCAGTACGCGTTGTACAAGCTTGATCCGGATCTGCAGGCTGCGCACGCCGCGCATGCGTTCGCGGTGATCTGGGATGACCACGAGGTACAGAACGATTATTCCGGCATCCATCCGGAGAAGCCCGGGGTATCGACCGAAGACTTCATCGTGCGTCGTGCGGCCGCCTATCGCGCGTTCTACGAGCACCTGCCGATGCGCAGCATGCCTGCGGGCAATGGCGGCCTGCGCGTACATCGGCGGCTGCGCTATGGCGATCTGGCACAGCTGACCCTGCTCGATTGCCGCCAGTTCCGCCCGGCCAATCCCTGTGGCGTGGGCGAGTCGCCGCGCTGTGACGCTGCACTGGACCCGCGCATGAGCATGCTTGGCACGGGCCAGGAAGCGTGGTTCGCGCAGTCGATGGCCGCCGCGCAGGGCATGCGCTGGAACGTGGTGGTGCAGCAGCTGCTGATGGCACAGCTGCGGCTGGACGCTGGCACCCCGCGCGAGCGCTTCTGGAACGACGCCTGGGATGGCTATCCCGCCGCACGCAACCGGCTGCTGCAGGCGATGCAGGCAGGCGGGCAGGGCAATGCCATCGTGCTTGGCGGCGACTGGCATTCCACCTTCGTCAACGACCTGAAGCTGGATTTCGACGCGGCCAGTGCGCCGGTCGTCGCCACCGAATTCATCGCCCCGGCGATCAGCAGTGGCGGCGACGACACACCGTATGGACCGTATTACGGGCCGTCGATACCGCAGAACCCGCATATCCGCTATTTCGACGGGGACCGCCGTGGCTGGTGGAAGCTGCAGCTGAACCGGCAGACCGTGGACGCCGAACTGCGCTTCGCCGACAGCGTGCTGCGCGCGGATGCGGCGGTACGCACAGCTGTGCGTTTCCAGGTGGCCCATGGCCGCCCGGGTGCAGTGCCAGTGTGATTCCGTTCGGTAGTGCCGGCCGCTGGCCGGCAACCTCATGAATCTCCGGTTTCCCCACCACCGCTTTCATCGCCCCCAGCCCGGGTTTCGTCGCAAACCGTTTGCACGCGGCCAGAGCAGGGCGCCAAGGTGTCCGCAGGCGGCAAGGTGCCGCCACAAGGAGACCGTGATGAAGACTCTGTTCGCGCTCGGTGTGTGGTGCCTGCTGTTCGTGCTGTGCTGGCCGCTGGCGATCCTCGCCCTGATCGCTTGGCCGTTCGTCTGGCTGCTGAGTCTGCCGTTCCGCCTGGTCGGCATCACCTTCTCGGCGCTGTTCGCGTTCCTGCGCGCGCTGTTCATGCTGCCGGCGCGCCTGCTCGGTGGCGGTCCGGTGGCCGCATGAGGACAGTGCTGCTGGTCGGTCTGGCCCTGTTGGCGGCCCCGGTACTGGCCGCACCTCCAGTGCCGCCCTCGGTGTGGCTGGAACGTCAGCAGACCGCCGCTGCCGATGAGGCGGATGCTGCGGCGGCCAAGGCGGTCAAACCCAAGGAGCACTGCCGGGTGGTGAAGGAATGGAAGGCGGGTGAAACCGTGGCCCAGCACCGGATCTGTGACGATCCGCCGAAGTCGGACACTACGGACCGGGAACGCACACCGCCGCAGCGTTGATGCAGGGCCACGCTGTGGTCAGGCAGTCTGGGCATGCGGCCCGGTCTGCGCGGCCGGCCGTTCACTGATCCGCTGCAGATTGGCAGATGCTGCCGGGCCACACGGCGAACGAATCAGCCCGATGGTGGCCGCTGGATGGCCAACGACCGGACCAGCTCTTCGCCGGTAGCGGCGATCTCGAAATCCACGCCGTCGAAGGTTACGGAATTGCCGTTTGCCAGCGCATACCTTGGCAGGCCTTCCACCAGGTTTGTGCCGGGAAGAATCGTTGCGTCGAAGTGAGGCCAGAACTTGAATACCAACACCCTGCGGCCATCTTCGCCCCGAGTCTCGATTCGTTCGTTCTCCATGGAGATCTCCAATGTCTGAACAGCCCCACGAGCAGGTGCGGGAGCACCACCTGTCGCGCATCCGTGGCTTGGCGATGCAACGCGACCTCAGGCAGAGCCTACCGCACTGGAGGTCGACGCCCGCGTGAGGGCAGGGGTGACCCGCTCGTCTGCCGCGCGCCGGGTGCCAATGGGCCCCGTCCTTGTTCTGGAGTCATCGTGTAACAAAAAACCCCGCCGAGGCGGGGTTTTCAGCATCCGGCGATGCCGGCCAGCGGCCGGCACTGCCCGATGGATCAGTTCGCCTTGTGGATGGCGCGCTTGCTGACCGCCATCGCTGCGTCGTGGATCACTTCCGACAGCGACGGGTGGGCGTGGCAGATGCGGGCCAGGTCATCGGCCGAGCCGCTGAACTCCATGGTCAGCACGCCTTCGTGCACCAGCTCGGAGACGTTGGCGCCGACCAGGTGCATGCCGAGGATGCGATCGGTTTCGGCATGGGCCAGGATCTTCACGAAACCTGCCGGCTCGATCATCGCCACGGCACGGCCGTTGGCGGCGAACGGGAAGCTGCCGGCCTTGTACGGAATGCCTTCGGCCTTCAGCTGGGCTTCGGTCTTGCCGACCCATGCCAGTTCCGGCTCGGTGTAGATGACCCACGGGATGGTGTCGAAGTTGACGTGGCCCGGCAGGCCGGCGATCAGCTCAGCCACCGCGATGCCTTCCTCGAAGCCCTTGTGCGCCAGCATCGGGCCGCGCACGCAGTCACCCACTGCCCACACGCCGTTGACGCCGGTGTGGCAATGCGCATCGACTTCGATCTGGCCACGCTCGTTTACCTTGACGCCGGTGCCTTCGGCCAGCAGGCCCTTGGTGGCGGCGCGACGGCCGACGGCCACCAGCAGCTTGTCCACGGTCAGGGTCTTTTCGCCTTCGCTGTCGGTGTAGGTGACAACGACTTCCTTCTTCTTGCCCTTGCCGGTGATCTCGGTCTTGGAGACCTTGGCACCGAGGCGGATGTCCAGGCCCTGCTTCTTGAATTCCTTGGCAGCGGTCTTGGCCACTTCGGCGTCGGCCACGGCCAGGAACTCCGGCAGTGCTTCGAGGATGGTGACTTCAGCGCCCAGGCGCTTCCACACGCTGCCCAGTTCCAGGCCGATCACGCCGGCGCCGATTACGGCCAGGCGGTTCGGCACTTCGGTGAAGTCCAGGCCGCCGACGTTGTCGACGATGGTATCGCCGTCGAACTTGGCGAACGGCAGTTCGATCGAATCCGAACCGGCGGCGATGATGACGTTGGTGCCCTTCAGCTCGACTTCCGAGCCGTCGTGCTGCTTCACCTTGACCACGTTGCCCGGCTGCAGTTCACCGAAGCCGTAGTAGGTGGCGACCTTGTTGGCCTTGAACAGCATGGCGATGCCGCCGGTGAACTGCTTGACGATCTTGTCCTTGCGGCCAACCATCGCTTCGACGTCCATCTTGGCATCCTTGAAGCTGATGCCGTGGTCGCCAAAGATGTGGCCCATGTTCCAGAACTGGCGCGAGGAATCCAGCAGCGCCTTGGACGGGATGCAGCCCACGCGCAGGCAGGTGCCGCCCAGGGCCGGCTTGCCGTCCTTGCCCAGCGCTGCGTCGATGCAGGCGGTCTTCAGGCCCAGCTGTGCGGCGCGGATGGCAGCGTGGTAACCGGCCGGGCCGGCACCGATGACGACGACGTCGAATTGTTCAGCCATTGAATTATTCCTTGATGCATTACCAGAACCCCTCCGCGCAGGCGCGGAGGGGCGGGAGGTTTCTTACAGGCCGAACAGCATGCGGCCCGGGTTTTCCAGCTGGTTCTTGATGTCCACCAGGAACTGCACCGAGTCCTTGCCGTCGATGATGCGGTGATCGTAGGACATCGCCAGGTACATCATCGGCGCGATCACGACCTGGCCGTTCTGGGCGATCGGACGCTCCTTGATGGCATGCATGCCCAGGATGGCGCTCTGCGGCGGGTTGATGATCGGGGTCGACAGCAGCGAACCGAAGGTGCCGCCGTTGGTCACGGTGAAGGTGCCGCCCTGCAGTTCTTCCAGGCTCAGCTTGCCGTCACGGGCCTTCTTGGCGTAGTCGGCGATGGTGCGTTCGATGTCGGCGAACGACATGCGCTCGACATTGCGCAGCACCGGCGTGACCAGGCCCTTCTCGGTCGACACGGCGATCGAGATGTCCGAGTAGCCGTGGTAGATGATGTCGTCGCCGTCGATGGAGGCATTGACCAGCGGGAAACGCTGCAGCGCGTTGGCGGCGGCCTTCACGAAGAAGCTCATGAAGCCGAGCTTGATGCCGTGTGCCTTGACGAACTCGTCCTGCAGTTCCTTGCGCGCCGCCGACACCTTGGACAGGTCGACTTCGTTGAAGGTGGTCAGCATGGCGGTGGAGTTCTTCGACTCCATCAGGCGCTCGGCGATGCGCTTGCGGATGCGGGTCATCGGCACGCGTTCTTCCGGACGTGCGCCACCGGCCTTGCCGGCGCCGCCGTTGCGGGCGAAGTTGACGATGTCTTCCTTGGTAACCGCGCCGCGACGGCCGGTGCCATCGACGTCGGCCGGATTCACGCCTTCAGTGATGGCAGTGAAGCGGGCGCCCGGCGGCAGCGCGTCGGCGGCCGACTTGGCAGCCGGGGCCGGAGCAGCGGCGGCAGCCGGAGCAGCAGCGGCCGGAGCGGCGGCAGCAGCCGGAGCGGCTTCAGCGGCCGGCGCCGGAGCAGCGGCCACGGCGCCTTCTTCGATGATCGCCACGACCTGGCTGGAGGTCACGGTCGCGCCTTCGGCGAACTTGATTTCCTTGATCACACCATCGACCGGCGACGGCACTTCCAGGACGACCTTGTCGGTTTCCAGGTCAAGCAGGTTTTCGTCGCGCTTGACGGCGTCGCCCACCTTCTTGTGCCAGGTGGCGATGGTGCCGTCGGCGACGGATTCGGGCAGTACCGGGGCTTTGACTTCGGTGGCCATGCGGGAGCTTCCTGGTTTGTCTTCTAAATAGGGGGAGAGTTATTCAGCGAACGAGTCGTTGAACGGGTTGACCAGTGCATCGGCGACCAGCTGCTGCTGTTCGCGGACGTGGTCAGCCATGTGACCGGCAGCCGGCGAAGCCGAACGTGCGCGACCGGCGTAGTGCAGGTTCTGGCCATCGGCCAGGCAGAACTGCAGGTGGTGGCGGATCTGGTACCACGCACCCTGGTTCTGCGGTTCTTCCTGCGTCCACACCACGTCGGTGGCCTTGCCGTACTTCTTCAGTTCGGCAGCCAGCAGCGCACGCGGGAACGGATACAGCTGCTCCACGCGGATGATCGCCACGTCGTCCTGGCCACGCTTGGTCTGGTCTTCCAGCAGGTCGTAGTAGACCTTGCCCGAGCACAGCACCACGCGCTTGACCTTCTTGGCATCGGCATTGGCATCGCCGATCAGGTGCTGGAACTCGCCATTGGCCAGCTCGTCCAGGGTCGACACGGCCAGCTTGTGGCGCAGCAGCGACTTGGGCGACATCACCACCAGCGGCTTGCGGGTGGTCAGGTGCTGCTGGCGACGCAGCATGTGGAAGGCCTGCGCCGGGGTCGACGGCACCACCACCAGCATGTTCTCCAGCGCGCACAGCTGCAGGAAGCGCTCCAGGCGCGCCGAGCTGTGTTCCGGGCCTTGCCCTTCATAGCCATGCGGCAGCAGCAGGGTCAGGCCGGAAATGCGGCCCCACTTGGCTTCACCGGCGGCGATGAACTGGTCGATCACCACCTGGGCGCCGTTGGCGAAGTCGCCGAACTGGCCTTCCCAGATGCACAGGGTGTTCGGATCGGTGGTCGAGAAGCCGTATTCGTAGGCCATCACCGCTTCTTCGCTGAGCAGCGAATCGATGATGGTGGCCTTCTCCGGCGAATCCACCAGCTGCCGCAGCGGCAGGTAGTAGTTGTCGGTCTTCTGGTCGTGCAGGATCGCGTGGCGGTGGGTGAACGTACCGCGGCCGACGTCCTGGCCGACCAGGCGCAGTGCATTGCCTTCGTCCAGCAGGGTGGCGTAGGCCAGGTTCTCGGCAAAGCCCCAGTCGCCCGGGATCTCGCCAGCGGCCATCTTGCGGCGGTCGTCGTAGACCTTGGACACGCGCGAGTGCAGCTGCACTTCTTCCGGCACGGTGTTGATCAGCTTGGCCAGTTCGACCAGCTTGTTCTTCTCGACCTTGGTCGAGATCGGATCGGACAGCTTGCCTTCCAGCAGCTTCGGCCAATCGACGAACAGCGGGCTGCTCGGCGGGGTCTTCTCGACTTTGGCCAGTTCGGTGGTCACTTCACCGGCATCCAGCTTCTCGCGGTACGCATCGACCATCGCCTTGCCTGCGCCGGCGGCGATCACGCCTGCCTTTTCCAGCTGTTCGGCGTACATCTCGCGGGTGGTGGCGTGCTTGCGGATCACCTGGTACATCAGCGGCTGGGTGATCGCCGGCTCGTCGGCCTCGTTGTGGCCCCAACGGCGGTAGCACATCAGGTCGATGACCACGTCCTTGGCGAACTTCTGGCGGAACTCGAAGGCCAGCTGCGCGGCGAACACCACCGCTTCCGGATCATCGCCGTTCACGTGCAGCACCGGGGCGGCGATCATCTTCGCCACGTCGGTGGCATAGCGCGTGGAGCGCGTATCCAGCGGGTTGGAGGTGGTGAAGCCGACCTGGTTGTTGACCACGATGTGCACGGTGCCGCCGACGGCGAAGCCGCGGGCCTGCGACATCTGGAACAGTTCCATGACCACGCCCTGGCCGGAGAAGGCTGCGTCGCCGTGAATCAGGATGGGCATCACCTGCTTGCGCGCGGTGTCCTTGCGGCGCTCCTGGCGCGAACGCACGGAACCGGCAACGACCGGATCGGCGATTTCCAGGTGCGACGGGTTGAACGCCAGCGCCAGGTGCACCGGGCCACCGTCGGTGGCCACGTCGGCCGAGAAGCCCATGTGGTACTTCACGTCGCCGGCCGAGGCGTGCTCGTCGTGCTCGAACTTGCCTTCGAATTCGTCGAACAGCTTGCGCGGGTTCTTGCCGAGGGTGTTGACCAGCACGTTCAGGCGGCCGCGGTGGGCCATGCCGATCACCACGTCCTTGACGCCATCCTTGCCGGCGCTGCGGATGATGGTGTCCATCATCGGGATCAGCGAGTCGCCGCCTTCCAGCGAGAAGCGCTTCTGGCCGACGTACTTGGTGTGAAGGTAGCGCTCGAGGCCTTCGGCGGCCGTCAGGCGCTCCAGCGTGCGGCGCTGGGTGTCAGCGTCCAGCTGGTAGTTGCCACCGGCCAGTTCCAGCTTCTTGTAGATCCACTGGCGCTGCTCGACCTCGGAGATGTGCATGAACTCCGCACCGATCGAACCGGTGTAGGTCGCCTTCAGGCGCGCCAGCAGGTCACGCAGCTTCATGCGCGGCTGGCCACCCACGCCGCCGGTGCTGAACTCGCTGTTGAGGTCGGCATCGGACAGGTTGTGGAAGGGCAGGCCCAGGTCCGGGGTGTTGACCGGAGCAGCCAGGCCCAGCGGATCCAGGCGGGCGTCCAGGTGACCGCGCGAACGGTAGGCGGTGATCAGGCGACCGACATTGCGCTCACGCTCGTCGCCTGCACCGGTACCGGTGCCAGCTTTCAGCGCATCCTTGGCCGCGTCCGCGATGTGGGAGATGACAGCCGAGTGGGGAATGTCACCTGCTTCGCGGCCCTTGAAGCCGTCGAAGTAGGTTTTCCATTTGGGATCGACACTATCCGGGGAGACCAGGTACTGCTCGTACAGGTCCTCGACATAGGAGGCGTTGCCGCCGGCGAGTTGCGAAGATTGCGCAAACTGCTTCAGTTGATTGTCCACGATGGAGGGTGCTGATTCGCTTTGTGGGGTATGGCTTCAGAAGGACCCGGCACGAAGATGAATAGCCATGCACGGGCGCGTTCAAACAGCCAAATTGTACCCCCAACCGGACACGAAGGGGCACCACCAAGGGCATCGCGCGTCCCCCGGTGCCGCTTCCAGACAGGTTGGATCAGCTGCGCCGGCTCAGATGCCGAGCGCGCGTAGTTCGCTGCAATCGCGCGAACGGTCCCAGACGCGCTGCAATTGCTGCTCGAACGGCTGCGAACGTGCCGGTAGCGCGATGCCGGCCTCGCCGTCGAGCTGGTGCCCGATCAGACGAAAGTAGAAGTCGCCGGCATCGTTGAGCAGGCAGGCCGAGGCCAGCGCACGGTCGACCGGGTCGGTGACCTCGCGGAACTGGATCACGCTTGGCAGGCGCTGGGCCAGCGCCAGCAGCGGCGCGCCGGCCGAGGCGATCGCGGCCGCATCGTGCACGATCACCCGCAGCTGCTTGTCGTGGCGGGCGGTGACGAAGCGACGCAGGGCCGCCTGCACCGGCGGCGCATCCAGCAGGCCCGGATCCAGCTGGCGGCTGTGCAGCCACAGCTGCCGGCGGGCGCGATGGACGATGGCGGTGGTGATGGCCAGCGCCTCGGCGCGGCTGTCGATGGCGCTGGCGGCACTCAGCCGGCGGCGCATCTGCTGGTGGCCGATGCCGGCCTCCTCGAACACCTCGCCCTCGGGCAGGAAGCCCTGGCGCGCATAGAAATCGCGGGCGGGCAGCTGGGCGTGCAGGTGCAGCTCGGCCAGGCCGAGCCGCCGCCCGGCCTCGACCAGCGCCTCCAGCAGAGCCTCGCCCACCCCGTGGCTGCGATGGCTGGCCAGTACCGCCATACGGCCGATGCGGCCGTCCGGGGCCAGTCGGCCGGTGCCGACCGGCTGCCCGTCGCCATCCAGCGCCAGCACATGGGCGCTGACCGGGTCCAGCGCGTCGCGCTCCAGTTCGGCGGCGATGCCCTGTTCCTGCACGAACACGCGCTGGCGCACGTCGTGGAGAGCGGCATGGGCATCAGCGTGGCTGACCTGCTGGACCCGGATCACGGTCATGGCTCAGCCGCGGCCGTCGTCGCTGTCGTCTTCCTCGTCGTCCTCAAAGTTGACGATGACCTCGATGCCGTCGTCGTGCACGGTCACGGAGTGGACATCGTCGGACACCGCGTCGGCGTCGATCACATCCACGCGGTCACGGCCTTCGACGACTTCGCCGAGCACCACGGCATCCTCACCGTCTTCCTCGTCTTCGGCCTCATACATCTCGTTCGGGTCGATCAGCTGGAACACACCGCCGACCAGCAGCTGCTGGACCGCAGCGCGGCCCTTGTCGGACAGGCCGCGGTAAGCGGTGGCATCCAGCTGTTCGGCACCGGCAAGGCGCTGGGCGTCCTTGACCGGCAGCGCGAAGTCCTGGCCGCTGACATACAGGCTGGCGCCACGCTTGGCCCGCCGCCAGGCCAGGCGGGCCCACGGGTGGCGCTGCAGCAGCAGTCCGGAGGCCAGCGCCTCGACCACTTCCTCCGGGGCCGGAGCAGCCTGGTGGGGCATCACTTCGCCGGCGGCACGGTAGGTGGTGATGAAGCGGCCGAACCAGTCGCCCAGCTTGTCCGGGTCGTTCATGCGGATGGCGTTGAGCGCGGTGATCACCCGTGCCATCGCCACGGTATCGATTTCGTTCGGGTCGGCCGGCACCTTCAGATCGGCATCCTGGTAACGGATGTTCTCGTCGGCATCGGCGATCAGGGTGTCGAGGTAGTCGCTGATCAGCTCGGCCGAGGACGGCGCGCGCATGCCGAACGAGAAGGTCAGGCAGGGGTCTTCGGCGACGCCATGGTGCGGCACGTTCGGCGGCAGGTACAGCATGTCGCCCGGCGCCAGCACCCAATCGTGGGTCGGCTTGAACACCTTCAGCAGCTTCAGCTCCACGTCGGGGCGGAAGCCCAGCGGCGGCTGCTTGCCCTTGATCGATTCACTGGCATCGATCTGCCAGCGACGGTGGCCCTGGGCCTGCAGCAGGAATACGTCGTACTGGTCGACGTGGGCACCAACCGAGCCACCGGTGGCGGCAAAGCTGATCATCACATCATCCATGCGCCAGCGCGGCAGGAAGCTGAAGTGTTCGATCAGCGCGCGCACGTCCTTGTCCCACTTGTCCACGTCCTGCACCAGCAGGGTCCAGTCGCGGTCGGGCAGGGTGGGGAAGATCTCTTCCTGGAACGGGCCGGTACGCACGCGCCAGCCGTCCTGGGTCTTGTCATGCTCGATCAGGCGGGCCAGCACGCCTTCTTCGCAGGCCAGCCCGGCCAGGTCTTCCGGCTGCACCGGGGTCTGGAAATCCGGGAAGGCGTTGCGGATCAGCAGCGGGCGTTTCTGCCAGAAGTCGCGCAGGAAGGTGGCCGGCGCCATGCCCAGCGGCTGGCCGGGGCGGGCGGTGACTTCGATCAGGGGGGCGGAGGACTTGCGGGCGGCCATGGGGGAATCCTTGCAGCGGAAAGCGGGAGGGGCGGCGCGGCGGGCCGCCAAGGCCTCCATTGTCCGACGTTCGCCGGGATTGCGCACGTGCGCGGGTTTGTCGCGGGGTGTCCGGCCAACGGCTGAGCCCCTCGTGGCGGTCAGGTTCACAAGCAAAAGCCGCGCTTGGCCGGGCGGGTGGGCCATGCAGGGGACGCTGCAAGTACGTCCCTGTAAGCTCGATGGCGCCCTCCTGCGCTCGTGGGGTCAGATCCCTTTTCCGATGGAAAAGGGATCTGACCCCATCGGACAAACGAAAGAGGGACGCGGCGAAGCCGCGTCCCTCTTTCAAAATTCCGTCCCGACAACCCAACGCTCTTCGATCCGTCACCGGGAATCTGTCAGAGGTGGGACGGGTTGGGTTCGCGGGGGTGTCCGCGGCATGGATGCCGCGGCCAAGCCCCCAGGGACGGGTTCACGGCGTCCCCCGCGAACCCAACCCGCCCCGCCAAACACGGCAAAAACCCAGAGCAGCTTTTGACGTTGCTGTTGCCGTTGCTGTTGCCTGCCGCAGGCAGCGCACGCGGCCGCCGCCGCAAGGAAAACCCTTAAATCTTCTTCGCCAGCGACTCGGCCAGACCGGTGTAGCTGCCCGGGGTCATCTCCAGCAGGCGCTGCTTCGCATCCGCCGGCAGCTCCAGCCCCTGCACGAACGCACGCATCGACTCGGCGGTGATGCCCTGACCGCGGGTCAGCGCCTTCAGCTGCTCGTACGGGTTCGGCAGGCCATGACGGCGCATCACCGTCTGCACAGCTTCGGCCAGCACTTCCCAGGCCGCATCCAGATCGGCATCCAGGCGCTGCGGGTTCACTTCCAGCTTGCCCAGGCCCTTGGCCAGCGAATCCAGTGCCACCTGGCTGTGGCCGAACGCGGTACCCAGCGCACGCAACACCGTGGAATCGGTCAGGTCACGCTGCCAGCGGCTGATCGGCAGCTTCGCGCTGAAGTGCTCGAACAGCGCGTTGGCGATGCCGAAGTTGCCTTCCGCATTCTCGAAATCGATCGGGTTGACCTTGTGCGGCATCGTCGACGAGCCGACTTCGCCTTCCTTCAGGCGCTGCTTGAAGTAGCCCAGCGAAACGTAGCCCCAGATGTCACGGGCCAGGTCGATCAGGATGATGTTGGCGCGGCGTGCGGCGTCGCCGATCTCGGCGATGTTGTCGTGCGGCTCGATCTGCGTGGTGTACGGGTTGAACACCAGGCCCAGGCCGGTCACGAAGCGCTCGGCAAAGGTCGGCCAGTCCACGTCCGGGTAGCTGGCGATGTGGGCGTTGTAGTTGCCCACCGCGCCGTTGATCTTGCCGGTCAGCTCGACGGCGGCGATCTGCTTGCGCTGGCGCTCCAGGCGGGCGACCACGTTGGCCAGTTCCTTGCCCAGGGTGGTCGGCGAGGCGGTCTGGCCGTGGGTGCGCGACAGCATCGGCTGGCCGGCCTGGGCGTGGGCCAGGCTGCGCAGGGTGCTGGCGATGCCGTCCAGGGTCGGCAGCAGCACCTCGCGGCGCGCCTGTTCCAGCATCAGGCCGTAGCTGAGGTTGTTGATGTCTTCGCTGGTGCAGGCGAAATGCACGAATTCGAGGGCTGGGGCCAGTTCGGCGTCGTCCTTCAGCTGTTCCTTGATGAAGTACTCCACCGCCTTGACGTCATGGTTGGTGGTGCGCTCGATCTCCTTCACCCGCGCGGCCTGGGCCGGGCTGAAGCTGCTGGCCAGGGCGCGCAGGCGTGCGATGGCGGCGTCGGAGAACGGCGCCAGTTCGACGATGCCCGGCTCGGCGGCCAGGGCCAGCAGCCATTCCACCTCGACCGTGATGCGGGCCTTGATCAGGCCGTACTCGGAGAAGATCGGGCGCAGGGCGTCGACCTTGCCGGCATAGCGGCCATCAAGCGGGGACAGGGCGAGCAGGGCGGAATCGGACATGTCGGCAGGGCTGGGACGAGCGGCGGGGGCCATATTCTACGACGTGCCGGTCAGGTAATGCCGGCCGCTGGCCGGCAACCACGCCCGGTCCACGCTTCCAAGGATTGCCGGCCAGCGGCCGGCACTACCCTTGCGCACACACAACGGCCCTGCGGATGAAACGATCTGGCCCGTCCCCGTCATCCCGTGTCACCGTCAAGGGAGTATCGTTGGCGCAGCCGCCAGCCCGGGAAGCGACACCCTGCCAGCCGCCGCTTCCCTTTCCCCAACTGAAGTAGTGCGGAGTTGATGCAATGAGCAAAGCTGCAAGCAAGGGTTTCAGAATCGAACACGACAGCATGGGCGAGCTGCAGGTGCCTGCGGACGCCCTGTGGGGCGCACAGACCCAGCGTGCCGTGCAGAATTTCCCGGTGTCGGGTCAGCGCATGCCGCGCGGTTTCATCCGCGCGCTGGGCCTGGTCAAGGGCGCCGCCGCGGGCGTCAACGCAGAGCTGGGCCATCTGCCGAAGAACGTGGCCAAGGCCATCCAGTCCGCTGCCGCCGAAGTGGCCGCCGGCAACTGGGACGCGCATTTCCCGATCGACGTCTACCAGACCGGCTCGGGCACGTCGTCGAACATGAATGCCAATGAGGTCATTGCCACCCTGGCCAACCGTGCCGGCAAGGCGGGCAAGACCGCCGTGCACCCCAATGACCACGTCAACCAGGGGCAGAGCTCCAACGACGTGATCCCGACCGCACTGCGCGTGTCGGCGGTGCTTGCGACGCACGAGCAGCTGCTGCCGGCGCTGGTACACCTGCGCAAGACCCTGGACAAGAAGGGCCGCAGCCTGCGCAAGGTGGTCAAGACCGGCCGTACCCACCTGATGGATGCGATGCCGCTCACCTTCGAGCAGGAATTCGGTGCATGGTCGGCGCAGCTGGCCTCGGCCCAGGAGCGCATCGAAGACAGTCTCAAGCGCGTGCGCCGGCTGCCGCTGGGTGGCACCGCCATCGGCACCGGTATCAACGCCGACCCGCGTTTCGGCGCGCAGGTGGCCAAGGCGCTGAAGCAGCAGACGGGCTTCAAGTTCGACAGCGCCGAGAACAAGTTTGAAGGCCTGGCCGCGCAGGACGATGCAGTGGAGCTGTCCGGCCAGCTCAATGCGCTGGCGGTGGCACTGATCAAGATCGCCAATGACCTGCGCTGGATGAACGCCGGTCCGCTGGCCGGGTTGGGCGAGATTGAACTGCCGGCGCTGCAGCCGGGCAGCTCGATCATGCCGGGCAAGGTCAATCCGGTCATTCCGGAAGCGACGGTGATGGCCTGTGCACAGGTGATCGGCCACCACACTGCAATTACCGTGGCCGGCCAGACCGGCAACTTCCAGCTCAATGTCACCCTGCCGCTGATCGCGGTGAACCTGCTCGATGGCATCGGCCTGCTGGCCAATGTGTCCACCCTGCTGGCCGACAGCGCGATTGCCGGACTGAAGGTACGCGAGGACCGCGTGGCCGAGGCGCTGGCACGCAATCCGATCCTGGTCACCGCACTGAACCCGATCATCGGCTATGAGAAGGCTGCGGCGATCGCCAAGCGCGCCTACAAGGAACAGCGCCCGGTGCTGGACGTGGCGCTGGAAGACAGCGGCCTGGCCGAAGCCGAACTGCGCCGCCTGCTGGATCCGACCGCGCTGACTGCCGGTGGCATCCAGGCCGGTGGTGGTGGCGCGGGCGGTTGATCTACCGGCGCTACCGGGTCAATGAGAAACGCCGCCCTCGGGCGGCGTTTTTTTCAGCGACGGTCGGCGACGATGTTGCCGAAGGTGTCGGTGTAGTCCTTGAACTCGGGGATACGCTGGATCAGATCGGACGGAATCACTTCCATGCCTTCGGGCGGCTGGATCTTCACTGGCTGCATGTTGGGATCGGCCGGGGCCGCCACCAGAGTGTTCTGGCGCAGTACCTGCAGTTTGCCGAACATGGTCTGCAGCATCTGCTTCTGCGCGTCGTCCAGCGGAATCTGGATTTCGTCCATCTTCATCGTGCCATCGGCGAGGATGATGATGTTCGGCGCGGGTGGGCGACGCACGGTGACCATGCCTTCGCTCACGGAAATCTTGGGCTTGCCGCGCTCGGCGCGGTGGTTGCGGTAATCCTTGTCACAGCCAACCAGGCCCAGGCAGAGCAGGGCGGCCAGCAGCAGGAACAGTTTCTTCATGGCGGTTTGATCGGGTGCATCCGGGGCCGCCATTGTAAGCCCGCGCAGGCAGCGTCGGCCGGCAACGCTTGCGCGCTGCCGGCCGGGTGCGCTCATTTGCCGCAGTCAGAGATTGACGGTGTGGCCCTTGCCGGTGTCCTTGCCGCAGTCGTCCACGTCGCTCTGGTCCATCGTCGCGTAGGGCTTGAATGCCGGCAGTTCGCGCGCCAGCGCCTGCTGGCTGGCCAGCATCGCGGGCAGGCGGTCGCAGATGCGCTTGGCCTGGGTCTCGATCTTGGCGGCTTCGGCGTTGATGCGCTTCTCGACGCCTTCGCTGTCACCGCTGAAAATGCCCTTCAGCGCCTCGCCGGCGGCACTGGCACCAAGCTTGGCACCGGCCAGGCCGACGTCCATGCCGTCCATCGCGATGGCGACCACGTGGCCGCGGTACTCCAGCAACTGGCGGCGCTGCGCGTCATTGGCGGCGACGTCCTTGCCCGCGATCAGCAGGCGGCCGTCCGGGGTGATTTCCGCGCGCGGCTGCTTGTCGGCGGAGATCTTGATGTTGCCCTGGGCGATGTCCTTGCGGGCATCGTTCATGGCGTCCTTGACGGTCTCGCCGACGCCGCTGGTGGCCTCGGCAACACTCTTGCCGACGGTCTTGTCAGGCGAGGAAGATGTGCCGCCACAGGCGATCAGCGGCAGGCACAACAGGGTGGCAGGCAGCAGGCGCAACAGGTTCATGGTATTCCCCTGGGATCGGTTGGCTGGAAGTTACTTGTTGCGCGGCAGGGTGACCTTGCCGCTGACATTGCGGTGGCCGACGTCACCGCTGCCGCTGTGGTCGACGGTCAGGCTGCCGCGCACGCCATCGACCTGGATGTCGCCCGAGCCATGGCTGCGGACGTGCACATTGCCGCCGATGTCGGTGAGGTCGACGCCGCCGGAGCCGACCACGCCCACCTCGACATTGCCCTGCACGCGCTTGAACTCGATGTCGCCCGAGCCGACGGTGTCCAGCCGCGCGTTGCCACGCACGTCGGTGATCTTCAGGTCACCGGAGCCGACCGTGCCGGTAATGGCATCGCCGCCGATGTTGCGCGCCGTAACGTCGCCCGAGCCAAGCGACAGCAGGTTCAGCGAGCTGCCACCGTCGATGTCGAGGTCGCCCGAACCCACCGTGGCATGGATGCTGCCCCGGGTGCCGCGGGCGGCGGCGTCACCGGAACCAACGTCCACGCTCAACGACTGCGCGTTTTCAACGCTGGCGTCGCCCGAGCCGACCTTGACCTGCAGCGGCAGGTTGTCCGGCACGCTGCCGCGGATATCCAGCCAGGCGTAGCTGTTGCCCAGGCTGATGCTGCTGATGCGGCCCTCGCGACGCAGGCTGACCACCAACTTGTCGCCCACCTTGCGCTGGTCCAACACCAGCTGGTCCAGCCATTCCTGGTTGGAGGCACAGGCGCGGCCGTCGAGCTGGCCACCACCGGCGCTGGCAACGACCTTCAGGTCGTGCTGGTTGACCTCGAACACCACCGCCTTGGCACCGGCCACGTCCAGCTTCAATGTGCGGGCAGCAGTGAACTTGCAGTTCTGTGCATCGGTCGCAAGGGCCGACAGCGGCAACAGCAACAACGCGGTACAGGCGATCAGGGAACGCATGGGTGGTGCCTCCGGGTGGATGGAATCAGATCTCGCCGGCGCGCTTGCGCAGGCGGATGGCGAGGAAGATGAAGAACGCACCGACGGCGGCCCCGATCCACAGTTCCGGCATCGCCAGTGACTTCAACTGCGAAGCCGGGGACATCAGGCTGACCACCGAATCCAGGTCACGGCGCGAACCGGCGCTGAGGCGGTACACCAGGTCCATGCCCGGCACGCCGCCCAGCAGCAGGCGGCCGACGATGTTCTGCCAGAACCAGCCGGTGCTCAGGCCGAACAGCGGCATGATCTTGGTGGTGCTGACGATGACGCCGGCAAACAGCGGCAGCATCACCGCCCACAGGAACGGCTTGCTCTTGGCCCAGGCCGAGCACAGCAGCAGCCAGCCGGCGGTAGGCAATGCCCACAGGGCATAGACCGGAATCCAGGACAGGTGGCCGGCGGCCAGGGTCAGCGGGCTGGCCGGACCCCAGATCAGGGTCATCGGGCTGCCACCATGCATCAGGGCCACGATGCTGATGATCAGCATGAAGCCGAACATGGTGATGATGCCGGCGATCACCGCGATCAGCGGTGCCACCACCAGTGCACTGATCACCTTGGACAACACGGTCTGCGTGTCCGACAGCGGCAAGGACTTCCAGAACAGGATGCTGCGGTCGCGGCGGTCGTCGTACAGGGCGCCCAGGCAGTAGAAGAACACCACGAAGGCCAGCACCAGGAACGGCCATGCCGAGCTGAGCACCAGGGTCAGGTCGAGGCCGTTGCCGAGGTCGGTGAGGTCCTTGCTGTCGATGTTGCGGGTCAGCAGTGCCAGGTCCAGGCCGTTGACGTTCACGCTTTCGCCATCGACATGCAGCGCGCCGTTACGCGCCGCACGGTTCAGCGCGAACAGGCCGAAGGCGATGCCCACTGTACTCATCACCAGCGAAATCAGGCCGGCGATCAGCGGGGCATACAGGAATCCGCCGCGGTTTTCCCAGTACTCGCGCTTGAGCAGCCAGCGCAGCGTACCCAGTGGGCTGACGGGGTGGTTGACGGCATTCATGCGTAGGTCCCCTTCATGATGGCGACGAACAGGTCGGCCAGGCCCGGGCTGCGGGTCTCGCCAAGGGTGGAAAGCTGGGAGCGCGGCACGCCATCGAACAGCATCACGGTCTTGCCGAACGTCAGGCTGCGTTCGTCGATCGGCTTCAGGGCGCGCGCGGTGTCCAGCTGGTCGGCGTTGACCAGCAGCTCGGTGTAGCGCCGCCCGACTTCGTCCATTTCCGCATCAAGCACGATGCGGCCGTCACGGATGAACATCACGTCGCTGAGGATGTGTTCGATCTCTTCCACCTGGTGGGTGGTGACGATGATGGTCTTCTGCTCGTCGAAGTAGTCTTCCAGCAGGCGCTGGTAGAACTCCTTGCGGTACAGGATGTCCAGGCCCAGGGTGGGCTCGTCCAGCACCAGGATACGGGCATCGATGGCCATCACCAGCGCCAGGTGCAGCTGCACGATCATGCCCTTGGACAGCTCGCGCACGCGCTGCTTCGGCTGCAGCTTGGTGTTGGCCAGGAAGCGCTCACAGCGGGCGCGGTCAAAGCGCGGATGGACGCCGGCGACGAAATCGATCGCCTCGCGGACCTTCAGCCAGCGCGGCAGCACGGCCACGTCGGCGATGAAGCAGATGTCGTTCATCAGTTCATCGCGGTGCAGCCGCGGATCGCGGCCGAGCACGCTCAGCTCGCCTTCCACCGAGGTCAGGCCGAGGATGGCCTTCAGGGCGGTGGTCTTGCCGGCGCCGTTGGGACCGATCAGGCCGATGATGCGCCCGCTCGGAATGCTGAAGCTGGCGTTGTCGAGGGCGACGGTGGTCTTGTAGGCCTTGCGCAGGCCTTTGGCGGTGATGACGGCATCGCCGGGTGCAGCAGTAGTGGGACTGGCATTCATCAGAATTTCCCCTGGGGCAGCAATTCGTCGAGGCTCAGGCCCAGGCGCTGGATGCGCTCCAGGACCGCTGGCCATTCTTCATTGAGAAAGCGTTCGCGTTCGCTGCTGCGCAGCTGCGTGGCCGCCTGTTCGGTCATGAACATGCCCAGCCCGCGGCGCTTTTCGACCAAGCCTTCGTCGGCCAGTTCCTGGTAAGCGCGCGAAACGGTGATGGGGTTGAGCTGGTAGTCGGCGGCCACCTGGCGCACCGAAGGCAGGGCATCGCCCGGCTTGAGGATTCCGTCGAGCATCATGGCGATCACGCGCTCCTTCAACTGACGGTAGATAGGAGCACCGTCGCTCCACTGGATGTCGCTCATATTCAGCTCCGTGGGGTCAGCGGCTGGGCGAACGAGAAGTACGGCATGGACAGGGAGCTGTGCAGCCGACGCGGGGGGGAGGGGGAGGGGGCAGCATTGCCTGCCGGTGAAGCGGTCGCGTCCTGCGCACTGTCGGTTGAGGCGGGGGAGGTTGGCGCGGCCAGCCAGGCCAGCACGATCAGGGTCGAAACGGCAGCGGCCGCGGGTGCGGTGAGGTTGCGACGTATCCGGACGTTCATGGCTTCCCCCTGTCTCAGGTGACTGGTGTTGTATGCAACTATAACACCGGCACGCCTACGTGCAACCCCCTACCGTCCCCAACTGATGGCAGGGGTGGTCAGATTGCTGAAATATCCCTTTATTCAATTGATTTAAAAGAGAAATAAAACTGTCGCAGGGGGCAGTCCACATCCGCCTTCCATTCAGTGATGTCCATGCTATGTCATCACTGCGCCGTCTATCGCGCCCGGGCAGCGCATTCGCCACGCCGCGCAAAGCCCGGGTGGGCCTGTGCCATCAGGGGCGCCGGAGCCCGGTGCTATAGTTCGGCCGATTCCCGGCCGGTGCTGGCCGGGCCCCTGTTGAATGGCTACCGCGGACCGCTCCTGATGCCCCTGCCGACTGTTTCCCCGCGCCGCCTGCGCGGCCTGTCCCTGCTGGTCCTGATGGTGGCCGGCGCTGCTGGTTCCGGCAGTGCCCTTGCCGGCGATCTGCTCGACCTGGATTACCGGCCGCTGGCCGGCAAGCAGCAGGTCAACCTGCAGCAGCGCTACCACGGACAGGTGCTGCTGGTGGTCAACACCGCCAGCAAGTGCGGCTATACCCCGCAGTACGAAGGGCTGGAAGCGCTGCAGAAGCGCTATGCGGGGCGTGGCTTCGCGGTGCTTGGCTTCCCGTCCAATGATTTCAAGGGCCAGGAGCCGGGCGACGAGAAGCAGATCCAGGATTTCTGCACCCTGACCTACGGCGTCAAGTTCCCGATGTTCGAGAAGGTGCATGTGGTGGGGGAGCAGGCAACGCCGCTTTATCAGCGCCTTGCCGCAGCCACCGGCGTAGCCCCGGCCTGGAACTTCCACAAATATCTGGTCGGCCGCGATGGCAAGGTCATCGCCCAGTTCGCCAGCAAGGTGACGCCGGATGATGTACAGCTCACCGCCGCCATCGACAAGGCGCTGGCCGCTACCGCCACGCATTGATATCCGGCATGTATGCCTCGACATCGACGGCATGCGTGCGACAATGACTCTTTTCGCGCCGACGTCGGCGCCCGGACACTTTCAGGAATGCAGCGAATGAAGATGGGAATGCGCGGCGCCGCGGCGTCGGTTCTGATTCTGGCAATGGGCACTTCGGGTGTCGCTCTGTCGCAACAACCGGCTGCCCCCGCAGCCGCCAAGGAGACCGCAACCTTGAATTCCCCCAAGCAGAAGCTCGGCTACGCCATCGGCCTGGACGTGGCCAAGTCGTTCACTCCGATTGCCGATGAGATTGACGTAGCTGCCCTGCGCACCGCCGTGGAGCGCTCCTTCGAAGGCCTGCAGCCCCAGATCACCCAGGAACAGGCCAAGGCCACCGATGCCGCACTGCGCCAGGTGGTGATGGCCCGCAGCGGCCAGCAGGTGCCGGGCATGGCGCCGGGCTCGCAGCCGGCGAAGGTTGACCGCGTCAAGGTGTCGCAGATGATCGGTTCCTATTCGGTCGGTCCGTCGCTGGCGCAGCTGAAGGACGACATCGACGTCGCCTCGCTGTTTGACGCGATCAGCACCGGCCTGAGCAAGGGCCAGCCGAAGATGACGGAAGCTGACGCGACCGCCACCATCCAGTCGTTCATGGGTGCCAAGCAGGCCGAAATGCAGGCCAAGGCCGCCGCCGCCGCGCAGACCAACCGCGAGGAAGGCAATGCGTTCATGTCCAAGAACAAGACCCAGCCGGGCGTGGTGACCACCGCCTCGGGCCTGCAGTACCAGGTGATCCGCCCGGGTAGCGGCGAGCGCCCGCTGCCGAGCAGCAAGGTGCGCGTGAACTACGAAGGCAAGCTGCTCAACGGTACCGTGTTCGACAGTTCCTACGGCCGCCAGCCGGCCGAGTTCGGTCTGGACCAGGTGATCAAGGGCTGGACCGAGGGCGTCGCGCTGATGCCGGTCGGCTCGAAGTACCGCTTCTGGATCCCGGGCAACCTGGCCTATGGCGAAAACGGCACCCCGGGTGGCCCGATCGGCCCGAACGCAACTCTGACCTTCGACGTCGAGCTGCTGGGCGTCCTGCCGTAAGTCATCCAGGAGCGAATACGGATATGCGCGTTGCGATTTTTGGTACCGGCTACGTTGGACTGGTAACCGGTACCTGCCTGGCCGATGTGGGTCATCAGGTGGTCTGCGTCGATATCGACCAGGCCAAGGTGGATGGCCTCAACCAGGGCATCATCCCGATCTACGAGCCGGGCCTGGAGCCCATGGTGAAGGCCAACCATGCCGCCTTGCGGCTGGCATTCACCACCGATGCCGCGGCCGCCATCGACCATGGCCAGGTCGTTTTCATCGCCGTAGGCACGCCACCGGACGAGGATGGCAGCGCCGATCTGCAGTACGTGCTGGCCGTGGCCCGCACCATCGGCCGGCACATGAGTGTGCCGACCGTGGTGGTCAACAAGTCGACGGTGCCGGTCGGCACCGCCGACAAGGTGCGCGCGGCCATTGCCGAAGAGTTGGCTGCGCGCAATGCGGACATCGCCTTCGACGTGGTGTCCAACCCGGAGTTCCTGAAGGAAGGCGATGCGGTTGCCGACTGCATGCGCCCGGACCGCATCATCATCGGTGCGACCAGCGAAGAATCGGTGGCGGTCATGCGCCGTCTGTATGCGCCGTTCAACCGCAACCACGACCGCGTGGTGGAAATGGACGTACGTTCGGCCGAACTGACCAAGTACGCGGCCAACGCGATGCTGGCGACCAAGATTTCGTTCATGAACGAAATCGCCAACATCGCCGAGCGTGTCGGTGCAGATGTCGAGCAGGTCCGCCAGGGCATCGGTTCGGACCCGCGCATCGGTTGGCATTTCATCTATCCGGGCGCCGGCTATGGCGGCTCGTGCTTCCCCAAGGATGTGCAGGCGCTGGCCCGCACCGCGCAGCAGTACGGCCTCGAGCCGAAGCTGCTGAACGCGGTGGAAGCGGTCAACGATGCACAGAAGGGCCATCTGTTCGCCCTCATCCAGCGCCACTATGACAAGGGCGAGGACGAAGGCGTGCGCGGCAAGACGTTTGCCGTGTGGGGCCTGGCCTTCAAGCCGAACACCGACGACATGCGCGAAGCCTCCAGCCGTCGCCTGCTGGCGCAGCTGTGGGAAGGTGGCGCGACGGTGCGTGCATATGACCCGGAAGCGATGCATGAATCGCAGCGCATCTTCGGCGAGCGCGACGACCTGGTGTTCTGCAACAGCGCTGATGAAGCGCTGCAAGGTGCCGACGCACTGGTCGTGGTGACCGAATGGAAGCAGTTCCGCAGCCCCGATTTCCAGAAGCTGCGCGAGCAGCTGAAGGACGCGGCGGTGTTCGATGGCCGCAATCTGTACGAGCCGGCCGAGGTGGAAGCCGCAGGCCTGGCGTACTACGGTATCGGCCGGGGGCGTTCGCTGCATGTCTGAGCTGCCGAGCGAACGTGAGCAGGCGCTGGAAGCGCGCCTGGTCGAGCTTGAAATGCGCGTGTCCTTCCAGGAACAGGCGCTTGCCGAACTGAGCGATGCGCTGGCTGATGCCAGCATGCAGGGCATGCGCAACGCCGACGTGCTGCGCGTGCTGCTGGAAGATCTGGGCAAGGTCCGCAACGCACTGAATTCTTCCGATCCGGCGAGCGAACCGCCGCCGCCGCACTACTGATCCGAACTCTATGAGCGATACCCTCCGCGACCAGCTGATGGGCCTGGGCTTCAAGCCGGCGCCCAAGCCCGAGCGCAAGAATGATGGCCCCCGCCGTGATGGCCGCCCGCAGGGCAAGGGTGGCAATGGCAATGGAAAGCCGCAGGGCGCAGTCAAGGGCGAGCACAAGCCCGGCGAGCGCCGTGGCCATGGTCACCACGCTGGAGCCGGCAAGCCCGGCGGCCAGGCGCGTGGCCAGGGCCAGGGGCAGCAGGGCCAGCGCAAGCCGCGCAGTGCCGAAGAGATGGATCTGGCCAAGGCCTACGCCATCCGTGCGCAGAAGGAAAAGGAAGAACGGATCCAGGCAGAGCGCCTGAAGCAGGAAGAAGCGCGCGTGCGCCGCGAGGCGAAGGCCAAGCTGGAAGAGCTGCTGAAGGACAAGGGCCTGAATGCCGAAGATGCCGACATTGCCCGCCACTTCCCGTATGGCGGCAAGATCAAGCGCATCTACGTGACCGCCGAACAGCTGACTGCGCTCAATGCGGGTGAACTGGGCGTGGTCCAGCTCAATGGCCGCTACCTGCTGGTCACCGCCGAAGTGCTGGCGCAGTCCGAGGCAGTGTTTGCCGCGTCGGTGGCCCTGAAGGTCGATCCGAACGCGCCGGCCGAGGAAGATCCATACGCCGACCCGCAGTTCCAGGTGCCGGACGACCTGGTCTGGTAAGGACGCAACCACCGCGGCTGGCGCTGCCTCCGCGGTTGTGGGGAAAGGGATGACCGCTGAACCAAGCCGTGGCTACGTGCCGCACATTGACGGTCTGCGCGCGATTGCCGTGCTGGCCGTCATCGTGTTCCACCTGGACCCGGCCTGGTTGCCGGGCGGGTTTACTGGCGTAGATGTGTTCTTCGTCATCTCCGGTTTCGTGGTCAGCGCGTCGGTGCACCGGCTGCCACCGTTGTCGCTGTGGCAATCGATGCTGCGCTTCTATTCGCGCCGTATCCGCCGCATCGCACCTGCGCTGATCAGCTGCCTGCTGCTGACCGCCGTTGCCAGCGTGCTGTTCATTCCCGAGTCCTGGCTCAGCGAGGCCAGTGACAAGACCGGGCTGATGGCGTTCTTCGGCTTCAGCAACTGGGTACTGGCGCTGATCGGCAACGATTATTTCGCGCCCAAGGCCGAATTCAATCCCTACACCCATACCTGGTCGCTGGGCGTGGAAGAGCAGTTCTACCTGCTGTTCCCGCTGCTGTTCCTCGCCTGGGCACGCGGCGCGCGCGGGCGTTGGATGAGCCTGGGCTTGTTTGCCGTGGTCAGCGTGGCGTCGCTGCTGCATGCGGCGGTGCTGGGCCTGCGCGAGACACCTCCATCGTGGGCGTTCTACGCCACCAGTACGCGGCTGTGGCAGTTGGGTGTTGGTGTACTGTTGTTCCAGGTGCTGCATGTTCGCCAGCCACAGGATCCAGTGACGACGGCTGCACTGAAGCGCGCCGCCCCCGTGTTCTCGCTGCTTGCGATGGTGGCGCTTGCCCTGCTGTGTTGGGCGTTGTGGACCGCACGGGCCGGACGTTCGCCGTGGCCTGACGGCCTGCTGCCGACCTTCGCTGCTGCAGGCCTGCTGTGGGCGCTGCATCATCATCCGCGGTCCTGGGTGGCACGCCTGCTGGCCAGCAAGCCGATGCGCTACATCGGCCTGCTGTCGTACTCACTGTATCTGTGGCACTGGCCGGTATTCGTGCTGATGCGCTGGACCGTAGGCCTGCAGACCCCCTTGCAGATGACCACGGCGATGGCGCTGGTGTTGCTGCTGTCATGGTTGTCGTGGCGCTGGGTGGAACAACCGTTCCGCGGCACATTGGCGCAACGCGTGCGCCCAGGTCGTTGGGTGCTGGCAGGCGCGGCCATTCTGATGGTCGCGGCCGGCACCCAGACGCTGCTCTACCTGCAGGCATCGCGGATATCACTGAGCACGGTCAGCCGGCATCCGGCCGACTGGTATCCCAACGGCAAGAGCGTGTCAGGCGACTATCCTCATTGTGCATTGGTGACGGACAAGCAACGCTTCGCAGGTGGCAGCATGCGGACCTATGCCCGTGGCGCCTGCGAACGGCCGCTGTCGGCCGGCGCGCCAAAGCGGGTCTTTGTTGCCGGTGATTCGCATGCGATGGCTTACATCGAGCTGCTGCAGCGGCTGGCGCTTGAGGCCGGCTCGGAGGTCGTCCTCTATGGGCGAGGTGGATGCCCGCAGGTGAGCCTGCAGAAGTGGCGCGGCGCGGGTGCCGGTTGCAGTGATTTCGACGCAGCGATGCTCGCTGACGTCACGCAGCGAGCGCAGCCAGGTGATGCCGTGGTGCTGGTGTCGCTGCGGATACCGCGCTTGTCCGATCAGTTCGTGTTGTTCGATGCGCAGGCGCAGCTGGCAGGCGAGCTGACCCCGGAAGCCGCTGCAGGACGTGAGGCAGAAGTGGCAGAGGCGATCACCCAGTGGAAGCCGCTGGCCGAGCGCGGTGTACGTATAGTGCTGGAGGCGCCCAAGCCGGTGTTGCCGGCGCCGCCGTATCGCTGTTCGGATCGTTTCAATGCGCGCAACGAGATCTGCCGCAATGGCTTGGACAGCACGCGCGAGGCGATGGAAACGCTGCGTGCGCCGATGCTGGGCAGCCTGCGGCAAGTGGTCGATGGCCTGCCGGGTGGAGTGCTGTGGGACCCGATGCCGGTGCTGTGCGATGACGTGCTATGTCCAGCACAGCGCGATGGTCGACCGTTGTTCTTCGATGGTGATCATCTCAGCGCTCACGGCAACCGTGTGTTGCTGCCTTCGTTGCAGCAGGCTCTGCAGCAGCGCTGACCTGGCGCATGGTCAGTGCGCGCGACGCCGCCGTCTCGCGCGGATCAGCGGCAGGCTCAATGCGAAGAAGCACAGCAGGGCACCGATCAGGGCGAAAGCACTGCCGGCCAGGAATGCAGTGCGGCCATCGTCGATCTTCCACAGCTGGCCGGCGATGAGCGCGCCCAGCACGCCGCCGACACCGGACGAGAATCCGTACAGCAGGCCCTGGCCATGGCCATTGAGGCGGCCGGGGAAATAGGTTGCCAGCATCTGCATCGCTGCCGCGAAGAAGGCAGCAAAGCCGAGCGCATGGGCGCTCTGCGCGACCAGCATCACCGGCAGGTTCTGCGGGAACAACGCGGTCGCCGCCCAGCGCAGGCAGGAGCTGACCAGCGCGATCAGCAGCATCCAGCTGGCGTCGTAGCGGCGGAAGAAGCGGCCGATGGTGAAGAACACGCCTACCTCGAACACCACGCCGATGGTCCACAGCAGGCCGAGGGTGGAGGTGCGATAGCCGTGGTGGTCCATGTAGACCGAGAAGAACGTGTAGTACGGGCCGAACGACAGCTGCTCCATGAACGCGGCCAGGAAGAACGCGAGCACTGGTGGCCGGCGCACGATCTGCCAGAAGCCAGTGGCATCGCCGTCGGCCTTGCTGATGTCACGTGCATAGTGGTTGCTGAAGGCCGAGGCCACCATCAACACAAACAACGGCAGCATCAGCCACGGCAGCAGCGCGGCGCGGTTGCCGCTGCCACCGCCCTCGATCAACCAGCCGAACAGGGTCACGATGGCGATGAAGCCGAGCGAGCCCCAGACCCGGATCAGGCCGTAGCGATGGCTGTCGCTGCCGAGGTGAGTGAGGGTGATCGACTCAAACTGCGGCATCACCGCGTTGTAGAAGAAGCAGAACACGACCATCGCCGGGTACATCCATGGCTGTGGCAGCGGCAGCAGGAAGGCGGTGAAACTGATCAGCGCCAGCACGCACCCCAGCCGCAGCAGGCGGATCGGTCGTGGTGAGGCTGCGGCCAGGGTGGTCCACATGCTGGGGGCGACCACGCGGGTGGCATACCACAGGCCCATCATCACGCTGATGGCGGTGACGCTCATGCCGCGCGCCGTCAGGAACAGGCTCCAGTACGGAGTGAACGCACCGAGCGCCGCGTAGTAGAACAGGTAGAAGCTGGAGAGGCGGGCAACGGGAACGGTCATCGCAGAATAATGAACGGTAGCGCCGGGCCATGCCCGGGGGACAGGAGATGACGCCGGGTATGGCCCGGTGCTACCGGATCATTCCGGATCGTAGTCGAGGTTGGAGGCCAGCCAGCGTTCGGCCTGGGCGCGATCCACGCCCTTGCGCCGAGCGTAATCGCCCACCTGCTCGCGGCCGAGGCGCCCGACCACGAAGTACTGGCTCTGCGGATGGCTGAAGTAATAGCCCGACACCGCCGCGGTCGGCAGCATCGCGAAGCTTTCGGTCAGCTCCATGCCGGCGTTGGCTTCTGCCTGCAGCAGGTCGAACAGCCGGCGCTTCTCGCTGTGCTCCGGGCAGGCCGGGTAGCCGGGAGCCGGGCGGATGCCGCTGTACTGCTCGTCGATCAGCGCCTCGTTGTCCAGTGTCTCGGCATGGTCGTAGCCCCAGAAATCGGTACGCACGCGCTGGTGCAGGCGCTCGGCCAGCGCTTCGGCGAAGCGATCGGCGAGGGCCTTCAGCAGGATCGCGTTGTAGTCGTCGTGGTCGGCCTCGAACCGGGCCACGTGCGCATCGATGCCGATGCCGGCGGTGACAGCGAATGCACCGATCCAGTCCTGGCGGCCACTGTCGGCCGGTGCGATGAAATCGGCGAGGCAGAAGTCCGGGCGCTCGGCGGGCTTGTCCACCTGCTGGCGCAGGAAGTGCAGGGTGGTCTCGCCTTGCGGGTGTTGTACGCGCACGTCGTCGCCGACGCTGTTGGCCGGCCACAGGCCGAACACGGCCTTGGCGGTGAGCCACTTCTCGCCCACGATGCGGTCGAGCATCACTCGGGCATCCTTGTACAGATCGCTGGCCTGCGCGCCGACGATTTCGTCGGTGAGGATGGCGGGATACTTGCCGGCCAGTTCCCAGGCCTGGAAGAAAGGTGTCCAGTCGATGTAGGGCACCAGTTCGGCCAGCGGGTAATCGTCGAACACATGCAGGCCGGGCTGGTTCGGAGCCGGCGGTACATAGCTGTCCCAGCCGCCCTGGAACTTCTGCCCACGAGCGTGTTCCAGCGAAACCAGTCGCTTGGCATCACCACGGTTGCGGTGACGTGTGCGGATCTCGGCATAGTCGGCTTCGTTGGCCGCGACGAAGGCCGCGCGCAGGTCGCGTGAGATCAACGACTGGGCAACGCCAACCGCTCGTGAGGCGTCCTTCACCCATACCGTGGGCGCGTGATAGTGCGGGTCGATCTTCAGCGCGGTATGCGCGCGCGACGTGGTGGCGCCGCCGATCAGCAGCGGCAGATCGAAGCCCTGGCGCTGCATCTCGCGGGCGACGTGGCTCATCTCCTCCAGCGACGGAGTGATCAGCCCGGACAGGCCGATCAGATCGGCATTGTGCTCGCGCGCGGCGTCGAGGATCTTCTGCGCCGGCACCATCACCCCCAGATCCACCACCTCGAAGTTGTTGCAGGCCAGGACCACGCCCACGATGTTCTTGCCGATGTCGTGCACATCGCCCTTCACCGTGGCCATGATGATGCGGCCGTTGCTCTTGGCGGTATCGCCGCTGCGCGCCTTTTCAGCTTCGATGTAAGGCAGCAGGTAGGCCACCGCCTTCTTCATCACCCGCGCGGACTTGACCACCTGCGGCAGGAACATCTTGCCGGCGCCGAACAGATCGCCGACTACGTTCATGCCATCCATCAACGGACCTTCGATCACGTCCAGCGGGCGGCTCGATGCCTGCCGTGCCAGCTCGGTGTCTTCTTCGACCCAGGCGTCCAGGCCGTGCACCAGCGCATGTGCCAGGCGCTGCGCGACCGGCTTCTCGCGCCAGGCCAGGTCCTCGGTCTTCGCCGCACCCTTCTTGCCCTTGTAGCGCTCGGCAATCTCCAGCAGTCGCTCGGTGGCGTCGCTGCGGCGATTGAGGATCACATCCTCGACGCGTTCGCGCAGCTCCGGCTCCAGCTCGTCGTAGATCGGCATGGCGCCGGCGTTGACGATGCCCATGTCCATGCCGGCAGCGATGGCGTGGTACAGGAACACCGAGTGGATCGCCTGGCGCACGGTCTCGTTGCCACGGAACGAGAACGAGACGTTGGAAACGCCGCCGGATACATGGCAGTGCGGAAGGGTCTGTTTGATGATGCGGGTAGCTTCGATGAAGTCCACCGCATAGTTGTCGTGCTCTTCGATGCCGGTGGCGACAGCGAAGATGTTCGGGTCGAAGATGATGTCCTGCGGCGGGAAACCGATCTCGTCGACCAGCAGGCGGTAGGCGCGGGTGCAGATCTCGACCTTGCGCGCGCAGGTATCGGCCTGGCCGGCCTCGTCGAAGGCCATCACCACTGCGGCCGCGCCATAGCGCAGCACCTTGCGCGCATGCTCGCGGAACAGCGCTTCGCCTTCCTTCAGCGAGATCGAGTTGACCACGCTCTTGCCCTGCAGGCACTTCAGGCCGGCCTCGATCACGCTCCACTTCGACGAGTCGACCATCACCGGAATGCGCGCGATGTCCGGCTCGGACATGATCAGGTTGAGGTAGCGGGTCATCGCCGCTTCCGAATCGATCAGGCCCTCGTCCATGTTGACGTCGAGGATCTGCGCGCCGCTGGCCACCTGCTGGCGGGCCACGTCCACCGCCTCTTCGTAGCGACCTTCCTTGATCAGCTTGCGGAACTGCGCACTGCCGGTGACGTTGGTGCGCTCACCGACGTTGATGAACAGCAGGTCCGGGGTGATGACCAGAGGTTCCAGGCCGGACAGGCGGGTAGGGCGGACAGGCGTCATGGTTGGCGGCGGCTCAACAGCAATAGGGCGGAAAATGGGGGACGGTGGCGGCGACGTTCATGCAGCTTGTTCCTGCGCGCCGGGCAGGACGCGCGGCGGCAGCCCGGCTACCGCCTGCGCGATGGCACGGATGTGATCGGGCGTGGAGCCGCAGCAGCCGCCGACCAGGTTCAACAGCCCATCCTCGGCGAAGCCGCGCAGGGTCGTGGCCATTTCTTCAGGTGTTTCGTCGTACTCGCCGAACGCGTTGGGCAGGCCTGCATTGGGATGCGCACTGACATGGCAGTCCGACACCTGCGACAGGGTTTCCACATGCGGGCGCATCGCATCGGCGCCCAGCGCGCAGTTCAGGCCGATCGACAACGGCCGCGCATGCGCCAATGAGGCATGGAAGGCCTCGGCGGTCTGCCCGGACAGGGTGCGTCCCGATGCATCGGTGATGGTGCCGGAGATCATCACCGGCAGCCGCGCACCACGTGCATCGAAAGCTTCCTCCACGGCATACAGGGCGGCCTTGGCATTGAGCGTGTCGAAGATGGTCTCGACCATGATGGTATCTGCACCACCGTCGATCAGGCCGTCGATGGCCTCGCGGTAGGTGCCGCGGAGCTCGTCGAAGCTGGTGTTGCGGAAGCCCGGATCATTCACGTCGGGGCTGATCGAGGCCGTGCGGCTGGTCGGGCCGAGCACGCCGATGACAAAGCGCGGCTTGCCCGGCGTGGTCGCGGCCACGGCATCGCAGCAGGCGCGTGCGACTGCCGCCCCAGCTTTGTTCAATTCGTACACGAGGTGTTCGAGGTGGTAGTCGGCCTGGCTGACCGAGGTGGCGTTGAAGGTGTTGGTTTCGACCAGGTCCGCGCCAGCGTCCAGGTACGCGGTGTGGATGTCGGCGATGATCTGCGGCCGGGTCAGCAGCAGCAGATCGTTGTTGCCCTTCAGGTCGTGGCCTTCCGGCACTGCGTGGTCGCAGCCGGGGCCATGGGCGTGGTCGAAGCCACCGGCGAAGCGCTCGCCTCGATAGTCGTCCTCCTGTAGCCCATGGCGCTGGATCATCGTGCCCATCGCGCCGTCGATGATCAGGATCCGCTCGCGCAGGGCATCGAGCAGGGCATTGGCACGATCGGGATGCAACCAGGGCAGGGCGGGCATGGCGGTCTCGGGCTCAGGGCTTGTTGGCGATCAGCGAAATCACTTCGAAGTGCGGCGGGCGCTTCTCGCGGGTGACGGTCTCCAGGCTCGACACCTGCAGGCCGGCCTTGTCGACGAACTTGCGCAGTTCCTTGTCGCTGAAACCGAGGTTGACGTGGCCGTAGGCCTCCACCGCGGCCTTGTGTTCGTGCCGGGCCAGGCTGCACAGCAGCAGGCGGCCACCGGGGCGCAGCACGCGCGCGGCTTCGGTTACCGCCTGCGCCGGCTTGCTGGCATAGGTCAGCGCGTGCATCAGCACCACCAGGTCGAAACTGCGGTCCTTGAACGGCAGGGCGTGCATGTCGCCTTCGCGCACTTCCACGTTGGGCAGGCGGCGCAGGCGCTCGCTGGCGGCGGCAACCACACGCGCACTGGTGTCGATGCAGATGTAGCGCTTGGCATGCGGGGCCACCAGTTCGGCCAGCACGCCGTCACCGGAGGCGATATCGAGCACGTCACCGGTTTCCAGCAGCGGCAGCGCGGTGCGTGCAAGCGCTTCCCAGGTACGACCCGGAGAGTAGTGGCGCTCCATGTCGCCGGCCACGCTGTCGGCCCAGTTCTGGTCGGAAGCACGGTGGGCCAGCACGGCGGCAACCCGTTCAGCATCCTGGCGCAGCAGCGGGTCGTCGCTTCCGTTGCTCAAGGCATGCCACAATGCGCGCTGCGCCGGGTCCAGCTGGGCCTCATCGAAGCGGTAGTAGGCCGACACGCCGGCACGGCGGTCGCGGACCAAGCCAGCTTCCTTCAGGCGCGCCAAGTGGGTGGACACGCGCGGCTGCGCCAGCCGGGTGATCGCCGACAGTTCGGCCACGGTCAGCTCCTCCTGCTCCAGCAGCGCCAGCAGGCGCACGCGGGTGGCATCGGCGAACACCTTCAGGCGTGTCGACCAGTCTTCCAGATCCATAAATATCTACCTATCGCGATATAGAGATATATTCGCTGAGGTTGCCTGTCGCGGTCAAGTCGCTGGCGTACGGAAGCCCTCGGCCCCGTTACAATCTGGCCACCTGGGCGCGCCGTGTGCGGCCCATAACATCATGTACCCGGGAGGGTGTTGTGGATTTCAGCTTTACTGAAGAGCAGTTGATGCTGCAGGACGTGGCGCGGCGCATCGCGCAGGAGAAGATCGCCCCCAGCGCGGAGTACCATGACCGCACCGGCGAATTCCCGTTGGACAACATCCGCCTGCTGGGCGAGAACGGCCTGATGGGCATCGAAGTGCCGGCCGAGTATGGCGGCGCGGGCATGGACCCGATTGCGTACGTGCTGGCGATGGTGGAGGTCGCCGCCGGTGATGCTGCGCATTCGACCATCATGTCGGTCAACAATTCGCTGTTCTGCAACGGCATCCTGACCCACGGCAATGAAGCGCAGAAGCAGAAGTACGTACGCGCCATCGCCGAGGGTGAAGCCATTGGCGCATTCGCGTTGACCGAGCCGCAGTCCGGGTCTGACGCCACCGCCATGCGCTGCCGCGCGGTCAAGCAGGCCGATGGTTCCTTCGTCATCAACGGCAAGAAGAGCTGGATCACCTCCGGCCCGGTGGCCAAGTACATCGTGTTGTTTGCGATGAGCGAGCCGGACAAAGGCGCGCGTGGCATCACCGCGTTCATGATCGACACTGACAAGGCGGGCTTCGGCCGCGGCAAGACCGAGCCGAAGCTGGGCATCCGCGCATCGGCCACCTGCGAGATCGAGTTCAACGATTACGTGGCACAGGCCGAAGACGTGCTGGGCCAGGAAGGCGAGGGCTTCAAGATCGCCATGGGCGTGCTCGACGCAGGCCGCATCGGCATTGCTTCGCAGGCCATCGGCATCGCCCGCGCCGCCTATGAAGCGACGATCGAGTATGTGAAGGAGCGCAAGGCATTCGGCGCCGCAATCGGCACCTTCCAGATGACCCAGGCCAAGATCGCCGACATGAAGTGCAAGCTGGACGCAGCGCTGCTGCTGACCCTGCGCGCGGCGTGGGTGAAGGGGCAAGGCAAGCGCTTCAGCAATGAAGCGGCCATTGCCAAGCTGACCGCTTCGGAAGCGGCGATGTGGATCACCCACCAGGCCGTGCAGATCCACGGCGGCATGGGCTACTCCAAGGAAATGCCGCTGGAGCGCTACTTCCGTGATGCCAAGATCACCGAGATCTACGAAGGCACCTCGGAGATCCAGCGCCTGGTGATCGCCCGTAACGAGACCGGGCTGCGCTGATTTTCCCGTGCCGCGCCGCTGCAATGGCGGCGCGGCAGTAGATCCACGCCATGCGTGGATGGCGTTGTGTCCAGATGGCGTGCCCGCCTCTTGCCTGCCAGGATTCATGCTGCTCCAATGCGGATCGTTTTTCTGGAGATACCGCATGATCTACCGCGGCTGGGGCTTCATGACGCTGGTGACGCCGATCGCAGGCATCCTGTTGCTGGCGTACTTCTTCCCGCAAGACGGCCCCAAGGGCAACATCCCGCTGCAGCAGGTGCTGCTGGGTGGTGGCATCGGTGCGGCAGTGAACGTGCTGCTGGGCCTGTGGCTCAACCGTGCGCCGCGGCATCAGGGTGAGGCCGCACCCCATCATTTCTTCTTCGTGCCCATGCAATGGGCCGCGCTGGTTCTCGTGGCGGTGTGCGCCGTGATCGCGCTGCTGCGCTGACACGTCGCCTTGGAGAGCGCCAACCAAGGTTGGCGGCTACCGGGCATGCCGCTGCTTTGGTAGATGCCAACCTTGGTTGGCATGGATTCAAAAGCAGCAAAGAAAAAGGCCCCGGATCGCTCCGGGGCCTTTTCATTTCAGCTCACCATCGGATCAACGATCCGGACGGTGGGCGGTTTCCGCATCGCGCTGGCGTTCCATGAACTCCTTGGAGGGTTCATCCAGCTTGTCGCCCAGCATGCGGCGCACGACCACGAAGAACACCGGGATCATCAGCAGGCCGAGCAGGGTGGCGAACAGCATGCCGCCGATCACGCCGGTGCCGATGGCGTGGCGGGAGTTGGCGCCGGCACCGCTGGAGATCGCCATCGGGATCACGCCCATGATGAACGCGAACGAGGTCATCAGGATCGGGCGGAAGCGCAGGCGAGCGGCCTCGATGGTGGCATCGCGCAGGTTCTTGCCTGCGGCACGTTGCTCCACCGCGAACTCGACGATCAGGATCGCATTCTTCGCGGCCAGGCCGATCACGGTGATCAGGCCGATCTTGAAGAACAGGTCGTTGGGCAGGCCACGCAGCATCGACAGGCCCAATGCACCCAGCACGCCAAGCGGAACCACCAGCAGCACCGCCACCGGAATCGACCAGCTTTCATACAGCGCGGCCAGGCACAGGAACACCACCACGATGGACAGCACCAGCAGCAGGGTTGCGGCATTGCCGGCCAGGATTTCCTGGTAGGACATGCCCGACCAGTCATAGCCGAAGCCGGCCGGCAGGTCGTCGGCGACGATCGCCTCCATGGTCTGCATTGCCTCACCCGAGCTGGTACCCGGGGCCTGCGAGCCGACGATGTTGATCGCCGAGTAGCCGTTGTAGCGGCTCAGCGACGGCGGTGCCGAGACCCACTCGGACTTGACCACCGTGTTGAGCGGGATCATCGAGTTGGTGCCATCGGCGTTCTTGACCAGGCTGGACGGGCTGTAGAAGCTCTTCAGCGACTCCTGGCCGGTGCGGTACGGGCCATCGGCCTGCATGGTCACGCGCTTGATGCGGCCTTCGTAGAAGAAGTCGTTGACGTACACCGGGGCCAGCATCAGCTGGATGGTGCTGTACACGTCCGACACCGACATGCCCATCGACTGCGCCTGCACGCGGTCGACATGCAGCTGCAGCTGCGGGGCGTTTTCCAGGCCGTTCGGGCGCACGCCGACCAGATGGTCCGGCTTCTGCGCGGCCTGGCCGAGCAGGATGTTGCGCGCCTGGGTCAGCTGCTCGTAGCCGGCACCGCTGCGGTCCTGGAGCCACATGTCGAAGCCGCCGAACTGGCCCAGACCCTGCACGGTGGGCAGGTTGACCACGAAGATCTGCGCTTCCTTGATGCCGTAGAACGCGCCGTTCATGTTCTGGATGAACTCCGGCGCGGTGAACTTGCGTTCCTCCCACGGCTTCAGGCGGATGAAGCCCATGCCCACGTTCTCGCCGGAACCGACGAAGCTGAAGCCGGCCACCTGCAGCATGCCTTCATAGCCATCCTGCTTTTCCAGCACGCCACGCATCTGCGCGAACACTTCGTTGGTCTGGCCCTTGGTCGAACCCGGCGGCAGCTGCACGATCGCCAGTGCATAGCCCTGGTCTTCTTCGGGCAGGAAGCTGCCCGGCATGCGGGTGAACAGGAAACCGCACAGTGCGGTCAGGACCACGAACAGGATCATCCAGCGCGGCGCGTGGCGCACCGCCGAAGTGATGTGGCCCACATAGGTGTGGCTGATCTTGTCGTAGTACTTGTTGAAGGTGCGGTAGATGATGTTCGGGTTGTCGTTGTGCGTCGGCTTGAGGAACGTCGCGCACAACGCCGGGGTGAAGCCCAGCGCCAGGAACGCCGAGAACGCCATCGAGATGGCGATGGTCAGCGCGAACTGCTTGTAGATCTCGCCGGCGGCTCCGCCCTGCAGGGCGGACGGGATGAACACCGCGGCCAGCACGACGGTGATCGCCACCACCGCGCCGGTGATCTGGGTCATCGCCTTCTGCGTGGCCGGCTTCGGCGCCAGGCCTTCCTCGGTCATGATGCGCTCGACGTTCTCGATCACCACGATCGCGTCATCGACCACGATGCCGATCGCCAGCACCATCGCGAACAGGGTCAGCTGATTGATCGTGAAACCGATCATCCACATGCCCAGGAAGGTACCGAGCAGGGCCACCGGGATGACCAGGGTCGGGATCAGCGTGGCGCGGAAGTTCTGCAGGAAGATCAGCATCACCAGGAACACCAGCAACACCGCTTCGAACAGGGTCTTGACCACTTCCTGGATCGAGATCTTGACGAAGGTGGTGCTGTCGTACGGCGAGAACCAGGTCACGCCGGATGGGAAGCTGGGCTGCAGCTCGTCCATCTTGGCGCGCACCGCATCGGCCACGTTCAGGGCGTTGGCGCCCGGCAGCAGCTGGATCGCGAAGGCACCGGTCGGCTTGCCGTTGTACTGGGTATCGAAGCCGTAGTTGTTGGCGCCGAAGGCAACGCGGGCGATGTCCTTCAGCAGGACGCGCGAGCCGTCAGGATTGGCCCGCAGGATGATGTCCTCGAACTCCTGCGGCGAGCTGAAGCGGCCCTCGGCCGAGACGGTCGCGGTGAAGTGCTGGCCTTCCGGCGACGGGTCCGAACCCAGCGCACCGGCAGCGAACTGCACGTTCTGCGCGCGCACCGCAGCCAGCACCTGGCTGGCCGACAGGCCGTAGCCCTGCATCTTTTCCGGGTTGAGCCAGATGTTCATGGCGTACTCGGAACCGAACTGCTGGGTGCTGCCGACGCCCGGAATACGCGAGACCTGGTCGAGCACGCGCGAACCGACGATGTCGTTCAGCGCATCACGGTTGATGGTCGGCGTATCGGACTGCAGTGCGATGACCATCAGGAAGCCGGCGTTGGCCTTGGCCACCACCACGCCCTGCTGGGTCACTTCCGAAGGCAGGCGTGGCGTGGCCAGCGACACCTTGTTCTGCACCTGCACCTGGGCGATGTCCGGATCGGTACCGGTCTCGAAGGTGAGGGTGATCGAGGCACGGCCGTTCGATGCGGACGAGGAGCTGAAGTACAGCAGGTGATCGATACCGGTCAGCTGCTGCTCGATCACCTGGGTGACCGATTTTTCGGTGGTATCCGCGCTGGCGCCCGGGTAAGTGGCCGAGACGGTCACCTGCGGCGGGGCGATGTTGGGATAGGACTCGACGCCGAGGTTGAGGATCGCGATCACGCCGCTGAGCGAGATCAGGATCGCAACCACCCAGGCGAAGACTGGATGTTCGATGAAAAATTTAGGCATGACGGAAGGTTCCCGTTACTGCTTGTTCGAATCGGTGGCGGCCGGCTTGGCCGCATCGGCCTGCTCGGGCTTGGCCGCATCGGCCGGTGCCTTGGCTGCGGCCGGCGCCGCGCCCGCCGGAGCGGCGCCGCCTGCGGCAGGCTTGCCGTTGGCGTCCTGCCCCGGGGTCCACGGCTTGGCCACCGCCGGTGCACCTTCCTTGACCTTCTGCACGCCGGCCACGATCACCTTGTCACCGGCAGCCAGGCCGTCGCTGACCAGCCAGTTGCCGTTCTGCGCGCCATCGGTCTTCACGTTCTTGCGCACGACCTTGCCGTCGGCACCGACCACCATCACGTAGCCGCCGGTGGTGTCACGCAGCAGGGCCTGCTGCGGCACCAGGTAGGCGTTGTTGCGCTCGCCCAGGTTGGCCTGGAAGCTGACGAAGGCACCCGGCAGCAGGATCTGCTGCGGGTTCGGCAGCAGCGCACGCAGCGACACCGCGCCGGTGGCCGGGTCGACCGTGGTCGAAGAGAAGTCCAGCGTGCCCGGTTCGCTGTAGGTGCTGCCGTCGGCCAGCTTGACGTTGACCGTGGCCTTGCCGTCGCCGGACAGCGCCAGCGCACCCTTGGCCTGCTGCGCACGCAGCTGGGTCAGCTCATCCACGCTCAGCGAGAAGTTCACATACAGCGGGTCGAGCTGGTCGACGGTGGTCAGCAGGGTCACATCGCCCTGGCCGACCAGCGCACCTTCGGTCACCTGCTGCTTGTTGGCCACGCCACTGATCGGCGCGGTCACTTCGGTGTAGCCCAGGCTGATGCGCGAAGAGGTCACCGCGGCTTCGGCCTGCTTGACCGCGGCCAGCGCGGTGCGTTCGGCCGATTCGGCGTTGTCCAGGTCGGACTTGGACACGAACTGCTGCGGCGCCAGCGAGCGAGCGCGGTCGGCGGCGACCTTGGCGTTCGCGTAGGTCGCGCGGGCCGAGGCCAGCTGCGCCTCGGAGGCATTGAGCGAGGCGCGCAACGGGGCGGGGTCGATCAGGAACAGGGTCTGGCCCTGCTTGACCTGGGAGCCTTCCTGGTAGACGCGCTTGAGCAGCACGCCCGGCACGCGCGCGCGCACGTCGGCGCTGCGGAACGGCGACAGGCGGCCGACCAGCTCACGTTGCAGCGGCAAGGTCTGCGGCTTGGCGTCGATCACGCCCACCTCCGGCGGCGGGGGCGTCTGCTGTTCCGGCTTCTTGCAGGCAGCCAGCGCGACAGCAACGGCGCACGTCAAGGCAAGGGTGCGGAGTGGGGCGGTCATCAGGAGGAACTCCGGGGTTGGTTTGTAGACGGGGCCGGCGACGGCTGTGGCGCAAAGGCGCGCAGGAAGCTGTCGACGGAGAACTCTGCCCAGCGCCGACGCAGCTGCGCGTCATCACGATGGGGGGTATGGAAGCGCTGTTTGTCGAAATCCTGACCGGCGATCATGCTCAGCAGCAGTTCGGCCATGAAGTGCGGGTCGTCATGCCGGAGCTGACCACTTCTGCAAACGGTTTCAATCCATTCAGCAAGATGAAGCGTCAGCGCGCCGGCACCATGCCGGTACAGCGTACGCGCCTCTTCGGGAAACTGGGATGCGTCGGCGGCGATCAGCCGACAGGCCTGTCCTACGTGCGGCTGGTTGAAATGCTCCAGGAAGTCGATGGCGAACTGGAGCAGGCTGGCACGCAGGTCGTCACTGCGGAGTGCACGAACCATGGCGCCGGTGGCGTGGCCGACATGACGCTGCATCACCCGGCGCAGCAGTTCCTGCTTGCTGCCGTAGCGCGAATACAGGGTCTGCTTGGAGCAGCCGGCGTGCTGGGCCACCGCGTCCATGCTCATCTGCATGCCCTGTTGGGCCAGCAGTTCGCGCACGGCGTCGAACACGCGCTCATCGCGCGCGTCGAGGGCAACGGGGAGGTAGGCCGGATTCACGCGGTGGACTATACCGTCCAGTTCAGGATTGTGGAATCGCGGAGTCGTCGCTGCGTGTGTCTTCCCGTAACACGCTTTGCCGATCCTGTCGGTAGTGCTGCATGCCTTGATCACTCCATACCGGAGCGAACTGAATAGGCGTCTAAACCGCAGCAAACCCGAATCTACTTATTCCGTCCTGCAGCAAGGCCTTTTCGTGCGGTAGGGCTACAATTTCATTTTCCCAACTGAGCAAGCGCCCCGCTCTGCCATGAAACCGCAAAAGACCGCAGCCAAGACCGTGAAAAACAAGACCAAACCAGCAGAGTCGGAGGTCGCAGTGACCGCTGGTTTCTCCCTGGAGCCGGTGTACACGGCTTTGCGCAAGCGCTACCCGGCGGCCGCACAGGCCGAAGCAGTGGCCTTCGCCACTGATTTCTACAAGCGCATGGAGGCGGACGAGTTCCCGCACCACAGCGCCGAAGAGTGGGCCGCGCTCGCGGCTGAAACGCTGGAGTTCGCCCGTGCCCGCAAGACCGGCAAGGCCAACGTCCGCGTGTTCAATCCGACTGCCAAGGTCAACGGTTGGGAATCGCCGCACACCGTGCTGCAGATCGTCAACGACGACATGCCGTTCCTGGTCGACACCGTCACCATGTCGCTGGCCGAACAGGGCGTCGGCGTCCACGTGCTGGGCCACCCGGTGCTGCGCTTCACCCGCGACAAGGCCGGCAAGCTGGTCAAGGTCGGCGAGGGCCAGCTGGAATCGGTGATGCTGCTGGAGATCGACCGCCAGCCGGCCGAAGCCATGGCCGCCATCGAGCAGGCGATCAACAAGGCGCTGGATGAGGTGCGTGCGATCGTACGCGACTGGCAGCCGATGCAGGACAAGGCGCTGGCGCTGGCCGACGACCTCGGCAGCCGCCAGCTGCCGGTCGACGATGCCTCGCGCAAGGAAGCGCAGGAATTCCTGCGCTGGGCCGCCGATAACCACTTCACTTTCTTCGGCTACCGCGAGTACCGCGTCGAGAAGCAGGGCAAGGAAGAAGTACTGGCACCGCTGAACGACACCGGCCTGGGCCTGATGCGCGGCAAGGACAAGTCCGCTGCGCGTCCGGTCAAGACCCTGGCCGCGCAGGGCCTGAACACCACGTCCGGGCTGAAGGACGCGCTGATCCTGACCAAGACCAATGCCCGTTCGCGCGTCCACCGCGCCGGTTACATGGACTACATCGGCGTGCTGGAATTCGACGCCAAGGGCAAGATCATCGGCGAGCAGCGCTTCCTCGGCCTGTTCACCTCCAGCGCCTACAACCGTCGCCCGTGGGAAATTCCGCTGGTGCGCCAGCGCTACGAACACGTGATGAAGCAGTCCGGCCTGGCCGGCTCGAGCCACAGCGGCAAGGCGCTGCGCCATATCCTGGAAACCCTGCCGCGCGAAGAACTGTTCCAGTCCAGCGAGGACGAACTGTTCCGCACCGCAATGGGCGTGCTGGGCCTGCAGGAGCGCGTGCGCAGCCGCCTGTTCCTGCGCCGTGACAAGTACAGCCGTTTCATTTCCGCGCTGGTCTACCTGCCGCGCGAGCGTTTCAACACCGACGTGCGCCTGCGCATCGAAGCGATGCTCAAGGAAGCGCTGCACGGTGAGTACGTGGACAGCTCGGTGGTGCTGGGCGAATCGCCGCTGGCCCAGGTGCACCTGATCGTGCGCCCGAAGCCGGGCGAAATGCTCGACGTCGATACCGCCGAACTGGAGCAGAAGCTGGCCCAGGTGCTGCGCAACTGGCAGGACGATCTGCGCGAAGCGCTGGTCACCCGCCATGGTGAAGCCGAAGGCCTGCGCATCGCTGCGCGTATCGGCAAGGCGCTGCCGGCCGGTTACATCGAAGACAACAGCACCGCTGTTGCCGCCAATGATGTCAGCCAGCTCGATGCCCTGACCGGCCCGGACGACCTGCGCCTGAGCCTGCAGGCGGTGCCGCGTGAATCCGGTGATGGCCTGCGCCTGAAGCTGTATCGCCAGCTGGATGACATCCCGCTGTCGGACGCGCTGCCGATGATGGAAAACATGGGCCTGCGCGTGATCGCCGAGCGTCCGTACCGTCTGTCGGTGGACAACGCGCCGGTGTACGTGCAGGACTTCGAGGTCGAATCGACCGCCGGTGCGATCGATGCCGCCAGCGTCGATGAAGCCTTCGGCGAGACCTTTGCCCGCGTCTGGCACGGCGATGCCGAGAACGATGCGTTCAACCGCCTGGTGCTGGCTGCCGGCCTGCACTGGCGCCAGGTCGCCATGCTGCGTGGCTACTGCAAGTACCTGCTGCAGACCGGCGTGCCGTTCTCGCAGGCCTACGTGGAAGGCACCTTCACCCGTTACCCGCTGCTGGCACGCCTGCTGGTGGAGCTGTTCGAAGCCCGCTTCGATCCAGCCACCGGCCACGAAAGCAAGGACGACATCGCCGCCGGCCAGGCCCAGCTGAAGGCACACCTGGATGTGCTGGCTGCAGGTGACGAGGCCACGCTGAAGGTGCTCAAGACCGTGGTCGATGCCCGCAAGGGTGACCGTGATGCGCAGATGCAGGCCGCGCGCGATGCGCTGCTGAAGCTGATGGACCGCGTGTCCAGCCTGGACGAGGACCGCATCCTGCGCTCGTTCATGGGCGTGATCGACGCGACCCTGCGTACCAGCTACTACCAGACCGATGCCAACGGCCAGCACGGCCATGTCATCAGCTTCAAGTTCGATTCGGCGCTGGTGCCGGACCTGCCCAAGCCGCGTCCGTACCGCGAAATCTTCGTGTACGGCCCGCGCGTGGAAGGTACCCACCTGCGCTTCGGTGCGGTGGCTCGTGGTGGCCTGCGCTGGTCGGATCGCCGCGAAGACTTCCGTACCGAAGTGCTGGGCCTGGTCAAGGCGCAGATGGTCAAGAACACCGTCATCGTGCCGGTCGGCGCGAAGGGCGGCTTCTTCGCCAAGATGCCGCCGGTGAACGGCGATCGCGATGCGATCTTCGCCAACGGCGTGGCCTGCTACAAGCTGTTCATCCAGGGCCTGCTGGACATCACCGACAACATCGTCAACAACAAGATCGTGCCGCCGGTGGATGTCGTGCGCCATGACATGGACGATCCGTACCTGGTGGTGGCCGCCGACAAGGGCACCGCGACCTTCTCCGACATCGCCAACGGCCTGGCCATCGCGCACGGCTTCTGGATGGGCGATGCGTTCGCCTCCGGCGGTTCGGTCGGTTACGACCACAAGGGCATGGGCATCACCGCACGCGGTGCGTGGGAGTCGGTCAAGCGCCACTTCCGTGCGCTGGGCCGTGACAGCCAGAGCCAGGACTTCACTGCGGTCGGCGTCGGCGACATGTCCGGCGACGTGTTCGGCAACGGCATGCTGCTGTCGCGCCACATCCGCCTGCTGGCCGCGTTCGACCATCGCCACATCTTCCTGGACCCGAACCCGGATGCGGCCACCACGTTCGTCGAGCGTGAGCGCCTGTTCACCGTGCCGCGTTCGAGCTGGGCGGACTACGATGCCAAGCTGATCAGCAAGGGCGGCGGCGTGTACCCGCGCAGCCTGAAGTCGATCGAGATCACCCCGCAGGTGCGTGAAGTGCTGGGCCTGGACGAGAGCGTCAAGGCGCTGTCGCCGAACGATCTGATGAGCGCGATCCTGAAGGCGCCGGTCGACCTGCTGTGGAACGGCGGCATCGGCACCTACGTCAAGGCCGCCAGCGAGCAGCACAGCGATGTAGGCGACCGCGCCAACAACGCGCTGCGCGTGAATGGTGGCGAGCTGCGCTGCAAGGTGGTGGGCGAGGGCGGCAACCTGGGTATGACCCAGCTGGGCCGCATCGAAGCTGCCCAGGCCGGCGTGCTGCTCAACACCGACTTCATCGACAACTCGGCCGGTGTGGATACCTCCGACCATGAAGTCAACATCAAGATCCTGCTCAACGATGTGGTGCGGGCCAAGAAGCTGACCGTCGAGCAGCGCAACAAGCTGCTGGCATCGATGACCGATGAAGTCGCCGCACTGGTGCTCAACGACAACTACCGCCAGAACCAGGCCCTGAGCCTGATGGAGCGGATGGCGGTCAAGCGCCTGGGTTCCAAGCAGCACTTCATCCGTACCCTGGAACAGCAGGGCCTGCTGGATCGCCAGATCGAGTTCCTGCCGTCCGATGCCGAGCTGTCCCAGCGCAAGGCACGCGGCCAGGGCCTGACCCGTCCGGAACTGTCGGTGCTGCTGTCCTATTCCAAACTGGTGGCGTTCGCCCAGCTGCTGGATTCGGACATCCCGGAAGATCCGTACCTGTCCAAGGAACTGCAGCGCTACTTCCCGACCCCGCTGCAGAAGAAGTACGCCGACGCGATGGAGCGTCACCGCCTGAAGCGCGAAATCATCGCCACGGCCGTGACCAACCAGACCATCAACCGCATGGGCGCCACCTTCCTGATGCGCATGCAGGAAGACACCGGCCGTTCCATTGCCGAGGTCGCCAAGGCCTACACCATCAGCCGCGAAACGCTGGACGCCCGCGCGCTGTGGGCGCAGATCGACGCCCTCGACGGCACCCTGCCGGAGTCGGTGCAGATCGATGCGCTGGAAGTGATCTGGAAGCTGCAGCGTTCGTTCGTGCGCTGGCTGCTGTCGCGCCCGGGCCCGATGCCGGGCATCACCGAGGCGGTCAACCGCTACCAGGGGCCGTTCAACGACATCCGCGTTGCTTCGGGCGTGCTGCCGGATTCGCAGCGTCCGACCTACGAAGCCCTGGTGGCCGAGTGGAAGGAAAAGGGCCTGCCGTCGGCACTGGCGCAGCAGCTGGCCGAACTGCACTTCCTGGAGCCGGCGTTCGACATCATCGAACTGGCCCGCACCCGCAAGCTGAAGCCGGTGGATGTGTCCAAGATCCACTTCCGTCTGGGTGACGCACTGCAGCTGCCGTGGCTGTTTGAGCAGATTGACGCGCTGGAGGTCAATGGCCGTTGGCACGCGGTGGCACGTGGCGTGCTGCGCGACGAACTGGCTGCGCACCACCGCAGCCTGGCCGGTCAGGTGCTGGCCACCAAGGGCAGCACCGCTGAAGCCAAGGTGGCCGCGTGGATCGGTCGTGACGACAGCAGCCTGCGCTTCACCCTGGCGATGCTGGCCGAACTGGCCGAGCAGAAGACCCTGGACTATCCGACCGTCTCGGTCGCGGTGCAGCGTCTTGGCCAGCTGGCCGCGCACGGCGCGTAAGTGATGTAGTGCCAGGCCACGCCTGGCATGCGTGAAACAGAACGGCCCCGCGAAAGCGGGGCCGTTCTGTTTCTGCCTTTGGCCTTTTGCGACCACCTGACCCGACCCCGGCTGTGAACCTGCAAGGTGGATGACCGGCATATCCGCCGGGACCGTGAGCGCCATGGATGGCGCGATCGAGCCGCCAGGGACGGGTTTACGGCGTGTCCCGGCGGATATGCCGGTCATCCGCCCCGCGCGGTCCAACCCCCGGCGCTCGGTTATGCTCTTCACCAGTTCCCCCCGGATCCACCGATGAGCGACACCCCCCGCATCGCTTTCCTGGCCAGTACCACCGAACCTGCACAGATGGCACGCGCAGCGATGGTCTCGCGCTATGGCGACCACGCCCCGGACCAGGCCGACGTGCTGTGCCCGCTGGGCGGCGATGGCTTCATGCTGCAGACCCTGCATCGGCATGGTCACCTGGGTAAGCCGGTGTTCGGCATGAAACTGGGTACCGTGGGCTTCCTGATGAACCAGTACCGTGGCGACGATGACGTGCAGGCGCGCATCGCCCGTGCCGAACCGGCCAACCTGCGGCCGCTGGAGATGGTGGCGTTGACCGAATCGGGCACCAGCACCGGTTCGCTGGCCTACAACGACGTGTCATTGCTGCGCCAGACCCGGCAGGCCGCGCATATCGGCATCGACCTCAACGGCCAGGAGCGCGTGGCTGAGCTGATCGGTGACGGTGTACTGGTAGCCACCCCGGCTGGCAGCACCGCCTACAACTATTCCGCGCATGGTCCGGTGCTGCCGCTGGGCTCGCATACCATCGCCCTGACGCCCTTGGCACCGTACCGGCCGCGGCGCTGGCGCGGGGCGATCCTCAAGGCCGACACCGAGGTGCGCTTCCGCGTGCTTGATCCGTACAAGCGCCCGGTCAGCGTCACTGCCGACTCGCACGAGACCCGCGACGTGGTCGAAGTCACCATCCGCGAGTCCAAGGACCGCCGGGTGACCCTGCTGTTCGACCCGGAGCACAACCTGGAAGACCGGATCCTGAGCGAACAGTTCGTTTTTTGAGGACAATAGGCCGCCGGCCCCGCCGATCGCTTTGAAGGACCCCCACCGATGGGCGACAACTCCCCCCGTTTGCTGACCGTCGCGGTGACCTCGCGCGCCCTGTTCGACCTCGAGGAAAGCCACGCGCTGTTCGAGAGCGATGGCGTGGCGGCCTATGCCGAATTCCAGCGCCAGCATGAGGACGACATCCTCGGCCCCGGCGTGGCCTTCCCGGTGGTGCGTAAGCTGCTGGCGCTGAACCAGGGCGCCAGCCCCGAGAACCCGCGGGTCGAGGTGATCCTGCTGTCGCGCAACTCGGCCGATACCGGCCTGCGCATCTTCAATTCGATCCAGCACTACGGCCTGGGCATCATCCGTGCGACGTTCACCGCCGGCGAGCCGACCTGGCCGTATGTGAAACCGTTCGGTACTGACCTGTTCCTGTCGGCCAACCCGGAATCGGTGCGCAGCGCGCTGCGCCATGGCATCGCGGCGGCCACCATCCTGCCCAAGCCGCCGGGCGAGACCGCCGCTGCGGCTGCCGACCAGATCGATATCACGCGCCCGGCCGGGCAGCTGCGCATCGCCTTCGATGGCGATGCGGTGATCTTCGGTGACGAGAGTGAGCGCATTTCGCGCGAGCAGGGCGTGGAGGCATTCGGCCGGCACGAGCGCGAACGTGCGCGCGAACCGCTCAGCGGGGGGCCGTTCCGTGGTTTCCTGTCGGCCCTGCATACGCTGCAGGAAGTGTTCCCGGCGGGGGATAGTGCGCCGATCCGCACCGCGCTGGTGACCGCGCGTTCGGCGCCTGCGCACGAACGGGTGATCCGCACCCTGCGCGAGTGGGGCGTGCGCCTGGATGAGGCCCTGTTCCTCGGTGGCCGCCACAAGGGCCCGTTCCTGCAGGCGTTCGGCGCCGACATCTTCTTCGATGATTCGCAGCACAACATCGACAGTGCCCGCGAGCATGTGGCCGCTGGCCATGTGCCGCATGGCGTTGCCAACGAGGGGTGAAACCATCCCGGGTGGGTGCCAACCGTTGGTTGGCACTGCCATGCATCGGCGCCCACCAAGGTGGGCATCTACCAAAGCGCTGTACCCCCCGTAGTTGCCAACCTTGGTTGGCATCTCGGTTGAACAGCGCCCACCAAGGTGGGCGGCTACCGGTTATTGGGTGCCCGACATCCCCAGCTGCAGGTCAACCACCTTCCAGCGCAGGCCCTGTGGTTCCAGCACCACCTTCAATGGTGGCTGGCCCGGGCCACGATCGACGTCGATGACGAAGCGGTCCAATGCTTCGAAATGGTGCTTGGCATGCTTCAGCGGCCGCGCCGGTTCGGTCGGGCCGAATGCATCGCCACCCTGCAGTTCATTGCGGCCACGCTTCCACAGCACATGGCCCTGCAGCATCGCGCCGATACCGGTCGGGGTCACCATGGTGTCCACCGCTGCACCGCCCAGCTGGTCACCCAGCCCGTAGAGCAGCGCACCGAACGGGCTGGCTGCTACATCCGGGCCTGCCTGGCGCACCAGGTAGTCGTTGAGCTGGGCGCGCACGCTGCTGCGCACCCGCGGGAAGTCGACGTAGCGCTCCAATCGGGCGGTGTCGCGCTGTTCGATGGCCTTGGAGAGGCCATGCACGGTCATGTACGGGCCGCCAAACCACCAGGCGGCCAGCGCCAGGACCAGCAGGACCACGAGTGCACTGAGCTTCTTCATATCGGCCAGACTGCCGCAACTCCGGCAGCAACGGGTGAAGGCTCAGTGACTGGGCGAGCCGCGGCCGTCCCCGAACGCGTCCACCAACTGTTGGCGTTCGGCTGCCGTCAGCGCTTCCAGGCGCGTTGCCAGTACTTCATCCAGGCTCTGCGTGCGGGTGGTGCCGAGGATGCCGCTGGCCACCCCGGGATGGCCCAGGGCGTAGGCAAACGCGGTCTGGGCGGGGTGCTGGCTGCGGATGGCGGCGATGGCGTGGCGCATCCGGCGCGCGCTGCGCATCAGTTGGCGGCTGCTGGGCTTGAGCCAGGCTCTGGCCAGATACCAGGCGTCGGCCGGGCGCGGCAGGCGGGCCCGTGAGGGCAGCAGATGGCCCTGCGCCAGCACGGTACCGGCCAGCACGCCGATGCCTGCTGCCTGCAACTGGTCGATGAGGGGTTCACGGTCCTGCTGCAGGGCGTTGTAGTCAAGAAGCACCACGTCGAACAGCGTGGGATGGTCGATCATCCAGCGCAGGGTCGAGGCCGTGTGCGTATTGATACCGGTGTGCCGGATCAGCCCGCGTTCGCGAAGTCGTTGCAGTGCGGCCAGCAGGTCATCGTTGATGTCGTGCTGGCTGGCACCGTGCAGCTGGTAGATATCGAGGTAATCCAGGCCGAGGTTGCGCAGCGAGGCTTCGCAGCTGGCGGTAATGGCTGCCGGCGAGAAATTGCGCTGCTCGGCGCCGCTGACGCCGGCCTGGCCGGTCAGCGTGCCGCCCTTGCTGGAGATCACCAGCGACTCGCGGGGGTATCGCTTCAGCAACGGGCGCAGGATGCGGCCCAACCGCGGCTCGGCGTGGAAGCCAGAATAGTTGTGGCCGGTATCCAACAGGTTCACGCCCTGTGCCAGTGCATGCTCGACCACGTTCGCGGCTGACTGTTCCGGGAAGCGGCGATGCCCCCAGAAGCCGGAGCAGCCCAGGCCCACCGGCGAAACCGCCAGGCCGGTGCGGCCCAGCGTGCGGCGTTGCCGTGCCAACGGCATCAGAATTCCAGGTCCAGCGCCGCGCACAGATAGTCGACGAACGGGCCGAGCGCGGCCAGATCCTTGCCCAGCGTGGACAGCAGTCGCGGGCCGGTCATGGTGGCGTCGTCCAGCGAGCGCCACATCACCCAGTTGCGGTGCTTGAGGTCTTCGATGAATTCGAAGTCGGCCGGGAAGCCGCGCGGCGGCCGCACCAGTTTTTCGCTCTCCTCGAAGTCGAAGCGCTTGCGCAGAACCGGTGCATGCGCCGCGGCCTTCCAGCTGCCGGGGTTGTCGAGGATGAAGTGGCGCACGCGGCGCTGGGTTTCCGGCTCCGGATGCCACAGGCCGGCACCGACGAAGCTCTCGCCCGGCTGCAGGTGCACATAGAACGATGGCGCGGCCACTTCGCGGCGGCGCTCATGGAACAGGCGTGCACCCTGCCAGGTTTTGTACGGCGACTTGTCGTTGGAAAAGCGCGCATCGCGATGGATGCGGAACAGCGAACCGCCGACGCCGCGGGTATCGGCGCGGAAGTGCTCGCTGACCTCGGTCAGGGCCGGCTGCAGGTCGCCCAGCAAGCGCAGGAACGGCTGCCGCACGTGGTCTTCATACTGCTGGCGATGATCGTTGAACCACGCCTTGTCGTTGTGCCGCGCCAGGCTGCGCAGGAACTTGAAGCTGGCGTCCGAGAAATAAGTGCTCACAGGGTCTCCTGCAGGTGCTGGCCCCAGTCGCGCAGCGATTGCAGCAGGGCCTGGCGCCGGGCGTCGTCGGGCGCTTCGGCAGCCAGTGCGTCGAGCTGCTGCTGGTACTGGGGCAGGTTGAGTTCGCCCAGGCCGCCATCCCCCAGCAGGCGCTGGCGGCGGTAATCCTGCCAGCGCTGGCGTTCACCCGGTGCGAGGCTGTCGGGATGGTTGCGCGCACGGTAGCGGAACAGCAGCTCCGGCAATCGCGGATCGCGGAAACGGCCCTCGAGCGCTGCCAGCTGCTCCGGCACGGTGGTGCGCGCCAGTGCGAGCAGTGGCTTGTCGCCGGCCCCGAGAAAGCCGTCGTACAGCGAGGCATCGACGTCGGCCACGCTGTCCACGCGCGGCTGGTTGTAGACCTGTCGTGCCTTCTCGGCCAGCTGGGGGGCGAACGCACGCAGGCGTTCGGCCCTGGCCTCGATCGCGGCCACGTCCAGGCCGAGCCGTGCGTGGTCATCGGCGCGCAGGTGGTTCCAGGCGATCAGCGCCGGCACCTTGTTCAGTTGCACTTCCTTCAGGGGAACCCGCGTCGCGCCCTCGGGTAGCTCGCTGGTGCGCATGTACAGGCGCTGTGCGATCACCTCGGCCGGGAGCTCCAGCAGGTCGTCGATGTCACCCTCCAGGTCGAACACGATCACCCGGTTGTTGATGGTGGGATGCATCGACAGCGGCAGCACCGGTGCCGCGCACAGGCGGCTGGCCGGGTAGCGCATGGAAATGTGCAGCACCGGCTTCATCGCGGCCACGTCCAGCAGGCTGCCGACGAAGCGCTTGTCGCGCAGCTTCAGGGCGTAGTCCCACAGGCGCGGCTGCGACTGCTTGAACAGGCGGGCCATGCCGATGGTGGCGCGCACGTCTGAAAGTGCTTCGTGCGCATCGCCTTCGCGCACGTTGTTGGCCTCGGCCAGGTGCTCGAGCTTGAACGAGGTGGCGCCATCCTCGCGCAGCGGCCATTGGATGCCATCCGGGCGCATCGCGCGCATCAGCCGCAGCATGTCCAGCAGGTCCCAGCGCGAATTGCCGTTGCGCCACTCGCGTTCGTACGGGTCGTGGAAGTTGCGGAACAGCCCGTAGCGGACGAACTCATCATCGAAGCGCAGCGTGTTGTAGCCCAGTGCGCAGGTGCCCGGCCGCGACAGCTGTTCATTGATGCGGTCGAAGGCTTCGGCTTCGCTGATGCCTTCGGCCAGTGCCTGCTGCGGAGTAATGCCGGTCACCAGCGTGGCCATTGGCGAGGGCAGCAGGTCATCGGCCGGGCGCACGAAGAAGCTGATCGGGGTATCGATCTCGTTGAGGTCGGCGTCGGTGCGGATTGCAGCGTACTGCGAGATGCGCGTACGCCGCGGGTCCTGGCCGAAGGTTTCCAGGTCGTAGAACAGGAAGCTGTCGGCCATCAGTGTGCGCCCTCCAGGACCGGGAGCTGCGCATGGATCTGCGCTTCCAGTGTCGCCCAGTCGATGTTGTCCAGTGAATCGTGACCTGCGGTGGCCGCCACCAGCATCCCGCGCTGCAGTTCGGTGCGGTGCAGGGCCTCGGCGTAGGGCGTGTGCAGGAAGGTGACCATGGTGTAGTGCGGCACGAAGCGGGTCGGCCAGCGGCGCTGCAGCTCCTGTTCCAGTTCGCGCTGCAGCAGGAATGCAGGGTCGGCCACGCGGTCGCGCATCTCCAGGTAGTTCTCCAGCGCCATCTGCTGGATGGCACGTGCATTCGGCTTGCGTTCGGCTTCGAACGCGGCGAACGCAGCTTCCAGATCATCGGCCTCCATCAGGTGACGGGCCAGCGCAACACAGTCCTCGAACGCGCAGTTCATGCCCTGGCCGTGGAACGGCACCATCGCATGTGCGGCGTCGCCGATCAGTACGGCACGGCCCTGCTGATGCCAGCGCTCCAGCGTGAGCGTGCCAAGCAGGCCCGGCGGGTGCTGCTCCCAGTCCGCGCGCAGGTTCGTGATCAACGGCAGGGTGTCGGCGAACTCGCGCGCGAACAGCGCCTCGGCCTGTGCGCCGGTGTTGACCGTGGCAAAGCTGGGGTCGCCCTGGTTGGGCAGGAACAGGGTGACGGTGAAGGTGCCTTCGTGGTTGGGCAGGGCGATGCACATGTAGTGGCCGCGCGGCCAGATGTGTAGTGCGTTGCGCTCGATGCGGAAGCTGCCATCGGCGGCCGGCGGAATCTCCAGCTCCTTGTAGGAGTGGTCGAGGAAGGCAATGTCCTCGCCCAGCGGCGCACGGCGGTTCATCGCCGCGCGCAGCGCCGAGCCGGCACCGTCGGCGCCGATCAGGGTGTCGAAGCGGATGTCGTGCGGGCTGTCGTCGCGGTCATCGATGAAACGCGCGTAGCCGGCATCAAAATCGACGGTGTGCAGGCGGCGATGGAAGTGCACGGTGGCGCCGGCCTGTTCGGCCAGTTCCAGCAGCGTGGTGTTCAGGTCGCTGCGGTGGATCGACCAGATCACTTCGCTGTCGTCGCGGCCGTAGCGCTGCAGCTGCGGTTCGCCCTCGCGCGGGTGCACCATGCGTCCGCGCATCATCACCGCGCGCGCCATCACCTCGTCTTCCACGCCTGCCTGACGCAGTGCGTTGCGCCCACGCTCGGCCAACGCCAGGTTGATCGAGCGGCCACTCTCGTAGTCGGCCACGCGTGGATCGCCGCGGCGTTCGTACAGGGTGATGCGCCAGCCCTGGCGTGACAGCAGGATGGCCAGCAGGGACCCGGCGAGGCCGGCACCGATAATGCTCAACGAGCGGGAAGCGTGTGCGATCAACGAACTGTCCAGCAGTAGGGGAGGGGCCGGCTTAGAGGCCGGCCCAGGCTTCCACTTCCTCGACGAAGTGGTGCACGTCCAGGTAGCGGTTGTAGAGCGGGGTGGGCGAAATGCGGATCACGTCGGGCTCACGCCAGTCGCCGAGCACGCCGATGCCGCGCAGGTGTTCGAACAGTGCGCGGCCACGTTCGCGGCCACCGATCACACGCAGCGACAGCTGGCAGCCGCGGCGTTGCGGGTCGGCCGGGGTGATGATGTCCAGCACCTGAGGCAGGCGCGCGCGCACCAGCGCTTCGAGCATGCCGGTCAGCGCCAGCGACTTGCTGCGCAGCGATTCCATGCCGGCACGCTCGAACAGCTCCAACGAGGCACGAAGCGGCGCCAGGCCGAGGATCGGCGGATTGCTCAGCTGCCAGCCTTCGGCACCGATGGCCGGGGTGAACTGCGGTGCCATCTGGAAGCGGGTGGACTCTTCATGGCCCCACCAGCCGGCAAAGCGCGGCAGGCTGGTGTCGCGATGGTGGCGCTCGTGCACGAAGGCGCCGGCCACCGCGCCCGGGCCGCTGTTGAGGTACTTGTAGTGGCACCACACGGCAAAGTCCGGCGCCACGTCGTGCAGGCGCAGCGGCAGGTTGCCGACCGAGTGCGCCAGGTCGAAGCCGATGCGCGCGCCCTGCAGGCGCGCGGCACGGGTGATCGCATCGAGGTCGAAGGCCTGACCGGTGCGGTATTGCACGCCCGGCCACAGCACCAGCGCCAGGCGCGGGCCGTGTTCGGCGATGGCACGTTCGATCGCCGCCAGTGAGATCGTGCCGTTGGCCTCGTCCGGCTGTACTTCCACCAGGCACTCGGCGGGGTCGAAGCCATGGAAGCGGATCTGCGCCTCCACCGCATGGCGGTCGGTCGGGAATGCACCCGCCTCCATCAGGATCACCGGGCGCTCGGCCGTGGGTCGGTAGAAACTGACCATCATCAGGTGCAGGTTCACGCTCAGCGTGTTCATCGCCACCACTTCGCTGGGCAGCGCACCGACCACGCGGGCCAGCTGCGCGCTCACCAGGCGGTGGTAGGACAGCCACTGCGTCGGGCCGGTGAAGTGGCCTTCCACCGCCAGCTCGCCCCACTGCTTCATCACTTCCTGTACGGCCGCCTGTGCGCCGCGCGGCTGAAGGCCCAGCGAGTTGCCTACGAAGTAGGTCTGCTCACCGCCACCATGGCGCGGAATCAGGAATTCACTGCGCAGCGGGCGCAGCGGATCGCCGGCGTCCAGGGCGATGGCGTGGGTGCGGCTGAGCAGGTCGGACATGGTCGGGCAACAGGCTGCAACGGGACCGCCAGTGTAGCGCCTGGGGCATGGCCCGGTAGCGGCCAGCCCAACACCAGCACCGCATGATCCGGTAGCCGCCAACCTTGGTTGGCGCACGTACAAGCAAGCGCCCACCAAGGTGGGCAACTACCGTTCGATGGCTCAGCCTGCCGCCGGCGCCGGCAGCGGGTCCACGTGCCCGCACGCACTGCAGGTGCGCAGCTCCAGGCTGGCGTGGTAACGCGCGAACACCTTGGGCAGGTCGGTTTCGATGTTCTGCAGCGGAAAGTACTCTTCGTGCAGCTTGTGGTTGCAGCGTTCGCAATGCCAGATCACGCCGTCCATCTCATGCGGAAGGCGTTTGCGCTCGACCACCAGGCCGATACCACCGGGCGGGCGCCGCGGCGAGTGCGGAACCTTCGCCGGCAGCAGGAAGATCTCGCCGGCACGGATCGGAATGTCGCGCACCGCGCCGTCTTCCTGCACCTTCAGCACCATCTCGCCTTCGAGCTGGTAGAACCACTCCGGGCCTTCGTCGTAGTGGAAGTCGGTACGCGAGTTCGGCCCGCCGACCACCATCACGATGAAGTCGCCGTTGTCGATCATCTTGTTGCCCACTGGCGGCTTCAGCAGGTGGCGGTGTTCTTCGATCCAGGCGTGCAGGTTGATCGGCGAAGCGAGCATGGTGGTCATCCGTAAGGGATCAGTCGCGCTTGCCCTTGCGCGGGACGTAGGACAGGGCCTTTTCGTAGGCCGGCTGCAGTTCTTCCTGCGAACCGACGTCGATGCCCATCTCGCGCACGCGCCCGTCCTTCAGGCTGTAGACCCAGCCGTGCACCATCAGCTTCTGGCCGCGGGCCCAGGCGTCCTGCACGATGGTCGAGCGGCACAGGTTGGCCACCTGCTCGATCACGTTCAGTTCGCACAGGCGGGCGTGCTTGAGCTCGTCGGTCTCGATCGCATCGAGGATGCCGGTGTGCTTCTGCATCACGTCACCGACGTGGCGCAGCCAGTTGTCGGCCAGGCCGACACGGGTATTGTGCAGGCAGGCGTGCACGCCGCCGCAGCCGTAGTGGCCGACGATCAGGATGTGCTTCACCTTCAGCTGGTCCACTGCGTACTGCACCACGCTCAGGCAGTTCAGGTCGGTGTGCGCGACCACGTTGGCGACATTGCGGTGCACGAACACCTCGCCCGGTGCCATGCCGATGATCTGGTTGGCCGGCACGCGCGAGTCGGAACAGCCGATCCACAGGTATTCCGGATGCTGCTGCTTGGCCAGCTGGTGGAAGAACTCCGGATCTTCCTTCTCGATCCGGTCCGCCCAGTCGCGGTTGTTCTGCAGCAGCTTGTGGATGTCTTTCATGTTCGGGTCCCTGGCGTCGGGTGGGGGCGCGCCGCAGCCATCCGGCTGCGTCGTCGCGGAAATCTGCGGCGTTCAGTCGTTGCGGGCGGCCTGTTCGCGGTGCCAGCGCATCCACTGCGCCAACTCGGTGGAAGAGGGGGTGCCCAGCTGTTCCAGTTCGGCGATCACTGCGCGCTGGTTGGCATCGGGATGGTTCTGGCTCAGCTTGAGCTTTAGCTGCACCTGCTCGACCTGGAAACGGAAGCCGACGATGGCACGCAGCTCCGGGCCGTGTTCGGCACGCGTGGCATCGAACTGCCAGGCCTGGCCGACACTGGCTTCGAAGCGGTCGCTGATCGCACCGACCAGGTCGGCCAGCGCATCAGTATCGTCGAAGGTCTGCAGCTGGCCGCGCAGCTCGGCAGCGGCGTAGTTCCAGGTGGGTACCCGCGCAGCAGGCTCCTTGTCCGGATACCAGCTGGCCGAGACATAGCCATGCGGGCCGTCGATCAGGACCTTGGCCGCGCCGGCATGGCGCGACTGCGGATTGGCGCGGGCCCAGTGACCGCGCAGCTCGATGCGCTCGCCGTCACGCCGGTACAGCACCGGTATCCGGGTCAGCTCCGGCAGGCCATCGCTGCCGGGGGTGAGCACGGTGACGAATGGATCTCGCGCCAGCAGGCGGTCCAGCCAGAGCAGGTCAGTCTCGGCGAATGCGCGTGGGGTGAACATGCAAGGGTCAGGCGCGCCCGCCCAGCGACTGGATCATGCGGCCGCGCAGGCCTTCATCGCTGTCGGCCTGCGGTGGCTGCACTTCGTGCAGGCTGAAACCGCGCAGCAGCGCGTCCTCCTCATCCAGGCCGTCAAATTCGACGAACTCGGCGTCGAACAGCTGCGAACGGGCGGTGTCTTCGCTGTCATAGCTCAGCGTGTTGCCGTCGCTGTCGAGAACCTCGGCAGTGCCGGCCGGGCGAACGCGCAGGCGCGCCCAGATCAGGGTGTTGCCGAGGCTGGCCAGCCACCAGCTGTCGCGCGAAGCGGATATGTCATTCATGGATGTGTTACCAGAGCGAGGCCAGCCAGAGCAGGGCAGCCATGCCCAGTCCGGCCAGCAGAGTCAGCAGCGATACCCAGGCCGGCGTCGCCAGCCCGGACAGCGAGCGGTCAGGCTGCTGGAGATAATCACGGCGCAGCAGCCAGGCCAGGGCATCGGGCTTGAGGAAGGCGCCGCTGCCGAAGCGCTCGGCCAGCGCCGGATGGCGTTCACGCACGTGCACCAGGGTCAGCGGCCAGAAGATCACGAAGGCACTGAACCCGGCCACTGCAACGCCGACGAAACAGAGGGCGAAGAACAGGGTCATGGGAGCAGTACCTCCGTGGTCGAGTAGGGCTTAGAAGTCCGCGCTGCCCGGGGCGCGCGGGTAAGGGATCGCATCGCGGATGTTGGACAGACCGCAGACATACACCACCAGGCGCTCGAAGCCGAGGCCGAAGCCGGCGTGCGGCACCGAACCATAGCGGCGGAAGTCGCGGTACCAGCTGTAGTGCTCACGGTCCAGGCCGAACTGGGCCATGCGCGCGTCCAGCACGTCCAGGCGCTCCTCGCGCTGGCTGCCGCCGATGATCTCGCCGATGCCCGGGGCCAGCACGTCCATCGCGGCAACGGTCTTGCCGTCGTCGTTCAGGCGCATGTAGAAGGCCTTGATGTGCTCCGGATAGTTGGTCACCACCACTGGGCGGCCGACATGTTCCTCGGTCAGCCAGCGCTCGTGCTCGGTCTGCAGGTCCAGGCCCCATTCAACCGGGAAGTCGAACTTCTTGCCGGACTTCTGCAGCAGGCTGACCGCATCGGTGTAGTCGATGCGCTCGAACGGCGCATTGATGAAGTCTTCCAGCTTGGTGATCGCGTTCTTGTCCACGCGCTCGGCGATGAAGGCCAGGTCGTCGCTGCGCTCGTTGAGCACAGCGCGGAAAAGGTACTTCAGGAATTCTTCGGCCAGGCGCGCGTCTTCGGCCAGGTCGGCGAAGGCGATTTCCGGCTCGATCATCCAGAACTCCGCCAGATGGCGGGTGGTGTGGCTGTTCTCGGCACGGAAGGTCGGGCCGAAGGTGTAGACCTTGCTCAGCGCCAGGCAGTAGGCCTCGACGTTCAGCTGGCCGGACACGGTCAGGAAGGTTTCCTTGCCGAAGAAGTCGCGGCTGAAATCGATGGCGCCCTTCTCGTCACGCGGCAGGTTCACCATGTCCAGGGTGGACACGCGGAACATCTGGCCGGCGCCTTCGGCGTCGGAGGTGGTGATGATCGGGGTGCTGATCCAGTTGAAGCCGTTCTCGTGGAAGAAACGGTGCACGGCCTGGGCCAGGCAGTTGCGGATGCGGGTGACCGCGCCGAACAGGTTGGTGCGCGGGCGCAGGTGTGCCACTTCGCGCAGGAACTCCGGCGACATCGGCTTGGGCTGGATCGGGTAGGTGAGCGGGTCTTCGACCCAGCCGACCACTTCCAGTGCGTTGGCCTGGATCTCGAACGACTGGCCCTTGCCCTGCGACTTCACCAGGGTGCCGGTGGCGATGACCGAGCAGCCGCTGGTCAGGCGCTTGATCTCATCGAAGTTGGCCAGGCTGTCGCCGGCCACGACCTGGATCGGGGCGAAGCAGGAGCCGTCGCTCACATTCACGAAAGCCAGATTCGCTGAACCGCGCACCGTGCGCACCCATCCGCGTACCGTGACTTCGCCGCCTTCCGGGATCTTCCCGGCAAGCGCATGTTCAACGCTGACCACCGTCATGACTTGAATCCTCTGCTGATCGACTCGATCTGTGAACACGGGAGTTTACCGGTTGCAGCGTTCTGCTTGCGAGGCATTTTTCGTGGCAACGGCTCCTTATAATGTCCCCGTACCTCTGGAGTAGCCCCATGGCCGTCAGCCTGACCCCCATTGCCTTCGAGCGCGTGCAGCGCTTTGTCGCCCAGACCCCCGGCGCGCTGGGCCTGCGTTTCGGCGTGACCAAGACCGGCTGCTCGGGCTGGGGTCACATCACCGACCTGGCCCGCGACGAGCGCGAGGGCGATACCGTGTTCGACCAGGACGGCGTGAAGATCTACGTCGATGCCAAGAGCCTGGCGCTGGTGGACGGCACCGTGATCGACTTCGGCAAGCACGGCCTGAGCGAAACGTTCACGTTCAGCAACCCCAACGCCACCGCCGAGTGTGGCTGCGGCGAAAGCTTCACCACCGACGCCGACAAGGCCTGACGGCCGGTTCTGGCGTCCGCCGCTAGCGGAACCTGCTCTGGTAGATGCCGACCTTGGTCGGCAGGGAAGGGATCCACGGATGGAACGACCGCTTTTCATTTATCACCCCAACGCCTACGTCCTCTCCTTCGAAGAGGTCGACGGGGTCTGTGACTGCTGCGGTCAGGCGCGGACACTTCGGTACCGGGGGCCTTTCTACACCTGCCTGCGACCGGAGTATCTGTGCCCATGGTGTATTGCCGATGGCAGGGCGGCGGCCAGTTACGAGGGTGAATTCACCGGCTGGAGCGATGTTGAAGGGGTATCCCCTGATCCAGCCGACCCGCCGCCAGCCATCGCCCGTAAGCTGCTGCTGGAGATCTGCGAGCGCACCCCGGGCTACTCGTCCTGGCAGCAATCGGTCTGGCTGAGCCATTGTGAAAGGCCCTGCGCCTTCCTCGGCTTTGCCGGCAGCGAGGACCTCCTGCCCATCCTCGACCAGGTCCGGCCGGACGTGGCCGAAGTCAACCCGCGCGACGCCGACTGGGTGCTGGCGCACCTGAGCCGGGACGGGATGATGGTCGGCTGCCTGTTCCAGTGCCTGGAATGCGGCCAGCATCGCCTTCACGTCGACCTGGGGTGAATCCAGGCGGATTCGTGGACTGTGCCGGGCTCCGGCAGCGGCCAACCTTGGTTGGCATGAAGGCTGCCCCCCGGTTCAGGTTGCCCTGTGACCCGCCGGTTGCCCGGCCACCCCATCTGCGCCATAATGCGCGGCTTCCTGCCTCCCTGGCGGGAATCCTTGCCCCACCGCGGTATCAACGGCGGGGGGCTGTCCGGCCGCAAGGCCACATCCGAAAGGTAGAAAAAACATGAGTCGTCATTACGAAATCGTGTTCATGGTCCATCCGGACCAGAGCGAGCAGGTCCCGGCCATGATCGAGCGCTACAAGTCGCTGGTCGAGAACGGCAACGGCACCATCCACCGTCTGGAAGACTGGGGCCGCCGCCAGCTGGCTTACCCGATCCAGAACCTGGTGAAGGCGCACTACGTGCTGCTGAACATCGAAGCCGACCAGGTCGTGCTGAACGAGCTGACCGAAAGCTTCCGCTTCAACGACGCCGTGCTGCGCAACCTGGTCATCAAGCGTGACGAGGCTGACACCGAGCAGTCGCTGATCATGAAGAGCAAGGACGAGAAGGGCGACAAGCCCGAGCGTGGTGAGCGTCGTCGTCGTGATGACGAAGAAGGCGAAACCACCCCCGCCGCTGACAACGATGCCGGCGACGACGCCGCTTCGGCCGCCTAAGGAGCACTGACATGTCCAAGTTCTTCCGTCGCCGCAAGTTCTGCAAGTTCACCGCTGAAGGTGTCAAGGAGATCGATTACAAGGATCTCAACACCCTGCGCCAGTACCTGACCGAGAACGGCAAGATCGTGCCGAGCCGCGTCACCGGTACCAAGTCGAAGTACCAGCGTCAGCTGGCGACCGCCGTCAAGCGCGCTCGCTTCCTGGCCCTGATCCCGTACACCGACAACCACGACGTCTGATGCCGGCGGGGCGGCCCGGTGCCGCCCCCGCTGTGCCAGCTATTCGGACAGCCCTAGTTGCGGGGCCCAGCCTCGCTAACGAATAACTTATCTGGAGCAATACCATGCAGCTGATCCTTCTGCAGAAAGTCACCAACCTCGGCAACCTGGGCGACCTGGTCGACGTGAAGCCGGGCTACGGCCGTAACTTCCTCGTGCCGCAGGGCAAGGCCGTGCCGGCCACCGAGAGCAACAAGGCCGAGTTCGAAGCCAAGCGTGCCGAGTACGAAGCCAAGGCCCAGTCGATCCACGCCGACGCTGAAGCCCGCAAGGCCAAGCTGGAAGGCGCGAGCGTCACCATCGCCGCCAACGCTTCGACCGAAGGCAAGCTGTACGGCTCGGTCGGCGCCCGCGAAATCGCCGATGCCTTCACCGCTGCCGGCCTGCCGGTCAGCAAGAGCGAAGTCATCCTGGGCGAAGGCGCCTTCCGCAACATCGGTGAGTACGACGTCCTGGTGCACCTGCACGCTGACGTTGAAACCACCGTCAAGGTTGTGGTCGAAGCCGAAAAGGCCTGATCCCACGCCGCAAGGCCTGGTATCACCGCAGAACGGGCGCCCGCGAGGGTGCCCGTTTTGTTTTGTGCGGAGGTCCGATCCGTGGCGCCGGACGATGCTCGGCCGGTGCCCCCGGCCGGGCAATGTTCCACGCCCATTCGTAGAACACGGCCACATCGGTATACTCAGGGCGTCACATCCGTTCCACGGCCAGCGATCCCAATCGGATCAATGACTTGGAGGGTAAACGCAGGCCGCTCGCCGGCCCCAGTCCGGAAACCCTATGCGTCTTTCCACGATCAAGCTGTCCGGCTTCAAGTCGTTCGTCGATCCGACCACCCTGCACCTGCCGACCAACATGACCGGCGTGGTAGGGCCCAATGGCTGCGGCAAGTCGAACATCATCGACGCCGTGCGCTGGGTCATGGGCGAGAGTTCGGCCAGCCGCCTGCGCGGCGACTCGCTGACCGACGTGATCTTTTCCGGTTCCAATGCCCGCAAGCCGGTCTCGCAGGCCACCGTCGAGCTGATCTTCGACAACTCCGACCACACGATCTCCGGCGAATACGCCTCGTTCAACGAGATCTCGGTCAAGCGTACGGTCAGCCGCGACGGCACCAGCAACTATTACCTCAACGGCACCAAGTGCCGCCGCCGCGACATCACCGATCTGTTCCTCGGCACCGGCCTGGGCCCGCGCAGCTACTCGATCATCGAGCAGGGCATGATCAGCCAGATCATCGAGGCGCGCCCGGAAGACCTGCGCGTGTACCTGGAAGAGGCCGCCGGCATCTCCAAGTACAAGGAGCGCCGCAAGGAGACCGAGACCCGCATCCGCCACACCCGCGAGAACCTGGACCGGCTGGGTGACCTGCGCGACGAGATCGGCAAGCAGCTGGAGCACCTCAAGCGCCAGGCCAGGCAGGCTGAGCAGTACCAGGCTCTGCAGGAAGAGCGCCGGGTCAAGGATGCCGAGTGGAAGGCATTGGAGTTCCGTGGCCTGGATGGACGCTTGTCCAAACTGCGCGAAGGCCTGTCGCAGGAAGAGACCAAACTGCAGCAGCTGATTGCCGACCAGCGCGACGCCGAGGCCCGCATCGAGACCTCGCGGGTGCGCCGTGAAGAGGCCGCCGATGCGCTGAATACCGCGCAGGCCGCGGTCTATCAGGTCGGAAGCACGCTGGCCCGTGTCGAACAGCAGATCCAGCATCAGCGCGAATTGTCGCAGCGTCTGCACAAGGCGCGTGATGAAACCCGCCAGGCCCTGTCCGAGCTCGGCCAGCACATCAGTGGCGACGAGGCCAAGCTGATGGTGCTGCGCGAGGCGGTGGACGCCGCGACCCCGCAGCTGGAAGCGCTGCAGGAAGAGAATGAGATCAAGCAGGAGAGTCTGCGCGAAGCGGAAGAGCGCCTGGCTCACTGGCAGCAACGCTGGGAGCAGCACACCTCGCAGAGCTCCGAAGCCTCGCGTGCCGGCGATGTCGAGCGTACCCGCGTGGACTACCTGGACAAGCAGGTCCTCGATGCCGACCGTCGTCGCGAGGCGCTGGCGGCCGAACGCGCGGGGCTGGACGTGGACGCGCTGGAAGAAGCATTCGAACAGCTGCACCTGCAGCACGACACGCAGAAGACCGCGCTGGACGAGTTGAGTGAAGACGTCGAGCTGCGTAAGCAGGGCGTGGCGGCGGTGCAGGAGCAGCAGCGGAATGGCCAGAACGAACTGGCCGAACTGCGCAAGCAGGCCAACGGCCTGCGTGGCCGGCTGGCCTCGCTGGAGACCCTGCAGCAGGCCGCGCTGGGCCAGGAGCAGGGCGCTGCCGTGGCGTGGCTGAAGGCGCGTGGGCTGGATTCGGCGGCGCGTGTCGGCGAACGCCTGGACGTTGATGCCGGCTGGGAAAATGCGGTGGAAAGCGCGCTTGGCCAGTTGATCGAAGGCGTGCTGGTGGACGATCCGTCCAGCCTGGTCGATGCACTGGGTGAGCTAGGCGATGGCCGTATCGCGCTGGTTGCAAGCGGCGACGCAGATCTGAAGGTTGCCCCTACCTCGCTGGCCGCTCGTGTACGTGGCCCGGCGGCGATCCGTCGCCTGCTGGCCCATCTGCACGCTGCAAGCGATCTGGCCGAAGCGAAAACGTTGCAGGCCCGCCTGCCCGAAGGCGATTCGATCATCACCCAGGGCGGCGAGCGCCTGGGCCAGGGCTGGCTGCGCGTCGCGCGCTCTGGCGCGGCCCAGCAGGGCGCGCTGCTGCGCGAACGCGAGATCAACGAGCTGCGTGAACAGATCGAGGCGCTGCAGGAACGCGAGGCTGAGCTGGAAGAACAGTTGTCCGGCTTCCGCGAGCAGCTGCTGGCCGCCGAACAGCAGCGCGAAGACGCGCAGCGGGCGCTGTACCAGGCGCACCGTGCGGTGTCCGAGCTGGCCGGCCAGCTGCAGGGCCAGCAGGGCAAGGTGGAAGCCGCGCGCACGCGCATCGATCGTATCGAAGGCGAGCTGAAGCAGCTGCTGGAAACGCTGGATGCCAACAACGAACAGGTGCGCGAGGCGCGTTCGCGGTTGGAAAACGCGGTCAGCAGCATGGGCGATCTGGAATCGACCCGGCAAGGTTTGGAAGGCGAACGACGCCAGCTGACCGACGCGCGTGACCTGGCCCGTGAAGCCGCACGTGCGGTGCGCGAGCGTTCGCATTCACTGGCCCTGACCCTGGAATCGCAGCGTGCACAACTCGCCTCGTTGAGCCAGGCGCTGGAGCGCATGAGCACCCAACGTGGCCAGCTGGATTCACGCCTGGGCGAACTGCACTCGCAGCTCGATGAGGGCGATTCGCCGGTCGAATCGCTGCAGGCCGAGCACCAGAACGCGCTGGAAGAGCGCGTGCGTGCCGACCGTGTGCTGACCGAGGCGCGTACGCTGCTGGACGGCATTGATGCCGAACTGCGCAATTACGAGCAGACCCGCCACCAGCGCGACGAACAGGCACTGGCCCAGCGCGAGCGTATTTCCCAGCGCAAGCTGGACCAGCAGGCGCTGGTGCTCAGTGCCGACACGCTGCAGGCTGCGGTGGAGAAGGCCGGTTTCGTGATGCAGGATGTGCTCAACGCGTTGCCCGAAGAAGCCCGCCTGGGCGACTGGGAGCAGGCCGTGCACCAGATCGACGGCCGCATGCGTCGGCTGGAGCCGGTCAACCTGGCTGCCATCCACGAGTACGGCGAGGCCTCGCAGCGATCGGAGTACCTGGACGCGCAGCATGTTGACCTGACCACCGCTCTGGAGACCCTGGAAGATGCCATCCGCAAGATCGATCGCGAGACCCGCGGCCGCTTCAAGGACACCTTCGACCGCGTCAATGCCGGCGTGCAGGCCCTGTACCCGCGCCTGTTCGGTGGCGGCCATGCCTACCTGGAACTGACCGGTGAAGACCTGCTCGACACCGGCGTGACCATCATGGCGCGCCCGCCGGGCAAGCGCGTGTCCAGCATCTCGCTGTTGTCCGGTGGCGAGAAGGCGATGACCGCGGTAGCGCTGGTGTTTGCCATCTTCCAGCTGAACCCCGCGCCGTTCTGCCTGCTGGACGAGGTGGACGCGCCGCTGGACGAGGCCAACGTCGGCCGCCTGGCCAACATGGTCAAGGAAATGAGCGAGAAGGTGCAGTTCCTGTTCGTCAGCCACAACAAGGCGACGATGGAGGCTGCGCACCAGCTGTCGGGCGTGACCATGCGCGAGCCGGGCGTCAGCCGCCTGGTCAGCGTGGACCTGGAAGAAGCCGCACGATTGGCGGGCGCGGCCTGACGTGCCATCCTAGTTACCTGAATGAACTAGCCGGAGAACCTATCGAATGTCCGACACGGCACTGTTGCGCATCGGCATCCTGGCCGCCGGCCTGCTGTTGATCGCAGCGATCTTCCTGTTTGGCCGTCCGAAAAAGAAGCCCCAGGGGCGCCGCGTGGAAGGCGCGGAACCGACCAGCGGTGAACGCCGCGAGCCGGTGCTGGGCGATGACGGGATCCCCGTGGCCGATGGCCGCATTGAACCGGGCATGGGCGGGGAAGGCGAGCAGGCCGAACTCGGTCTCCCCGATACCGACCTGGGCGCAGCCAGCGACCTCGGCAAGCGCGCCACCCAGGATTTCGACAAGATCGTTTCGCTGCTGGTGGCGGCCCGCGCCGGCGAGCAGCTGCGCGGCGAGGACATCGTAGTGGCCGCCGAGAAGACCGGCCTGGTCTTCGGCCATATGAACGTGTTCCACCGCCTGGTGGAGGGCTATCCCGAGCGCGGACCGATCTTCTCGATGGCCAGCGTCATCAATCCGGGCAGCTTCGACATGGCCAACATCCGCGCCATGGAAACTCCGGCCATCGCCTTCTTCCTGACCCTGCCGGCACCGCTGACCGCGCTGGATGCCTGGGAGAAGATGCTGCCGACCGTGCAGCGCATGGCCGAACTGCTCGACGGCGTGGTGCTGGATGACGGCCGCAACGCCCTGGGTCGTCAGCGCATCGCACACATCCGTGACGAGCTGCGTGCCTATGATCGCCAGCACCAGGCACCGCCGCTGACCAAGACCCCGCGCTGGTAAAAGCGTTTTTTCCGGTGTGCCGACCAACGGTCGGCACCCACCCCGACCAGCGGCCGGCATCCACGCGGATGGGGTTACGCCGGTACGCCGGCCACCTTCGCGAACGCCTTGCGGAACGCCGCCATCTCTTCTTCGGTGCCCACGGTCACCCGCACGCGCTGCGGCCAGATCGGCCAGCTGCGACCGATCACCACGCCGTTCTCCGCCATTGCCTTGGCGAACGCGCCGCCGTCACGCTGGACGTCGACCACGAAGCAGTTCGCCTCCGAAGGCACGCAGTTGAAACCGCGCTTGCCGAGCCACGCGACGGTGGCCTGGCGTGCCTTGGCATTCTGCAGGCGCCGCTGCGGGATCAGCTGCGGATCCCGCAGACTGGATAGCGCCGCCGCCAGTGCCGGTACCGGTAGCGGGTTGTCGCCGAGGCTGGCCAGTTCACGCAGCCGGTCCGGATGTGCAGCGGCCACGCCAAGGCGCAGACCGGCCATGCCGTACAGCTTGGAAAACGTGCGCAGCACGATCAGGTCATCGCGCTGGGCCACCTGGCCGATCAGGCTGGGCTGCTCGCTGTACTGCAGATAGGCCTCGTCGACCAGTACACGGGTGGCCACAGGCTTGTTGGCCAGCAGCCAGGCGAGCTCGACCGGTGGGCTGATCGAGCCGGTGGGGTTGTTCGGATTGCACACGTACAGCAGCCCGGTCGGGCGCGCATGTGCGGCAGCAACCATCGCACGCAGGTCGTGCGCGCCGTCATCGCGCAGCGGCACCTTCTGCACGTGCGCGCCGTGTGCGGCGGCCACTTCGCCCAGCGTTTCGAAGGTCGGGTCGGCAACTACCAGTCCTGCCTGCGGGCCGGTCCACAGCGTGGCCGCACGATTCAGCGGTTCGCTGGAGCCGGGGTAGAGGCGCACATGATCGGCCGGGATGCCGGCCTGCCCGATGAAAGCGTCGCGCACCTGGCCCGCCAGCTCGAAGCGGTAGCGGCCGCAGATTGCGATGCTCTCGCGTGCCGCCTGCTGGGCAGCGGGTGAGGGGCCGTACGGGCACTCATTGAAGTTCAGCATTACCGCGCCCTCGCTGGGAGTCGGCGTTGCGGCCGCAGCAGGCTGGGCCTGGGCCAGGCGGGGCAGGCTGCTGCCGGCCACGGCAAGGCCGGCACCGGCCAGTTGCAGGAAGCGGCGACGGGAGGCAGGCAGGGTCACGGGCGGGGTTCCGAAGGTTGGCTGCTGCACGCTAGCGCTGGTGGGGGCGGGCGGCAAGCTGCTTTTTGTAGAGTCGAGCCGTGCTCGACTACAGATGTGCCAACCAAGGTTGGCACCTACCAGAGCGGGGAATGCGGAGCGGGGAATGGTTGGCACCTACCAGAGCGGGGGAGTGGTTGGTATCTGCCAGAGCGGGGGAGCGTCAGTCGAGCAAGCTCGACGCAACAAAGGCGGTGGTGTTACAGGGCCTGACGCCCGGGCGCGGTAGAATTCCCGGCCATCCCAGAACCACCGGATCCCGATGAGCCCCAGCCCCGCCGAACGCGCCGAAGACCTTCGCCGGCAGATCGCCCAGGCCAACCGCGCCTACCACGAGCTGGATGCGCCGGAGATCCCCGACGTCGACTATGACCGGATGGTGCGCGAGCTGGAAGCGCTGGAGCGCGAGCATCCGGAACTGGCCCGTGCCGACAGCCCTACCCAGCAGGTAGGAGCGCGTCCCTCGGGCCGTTTCGCCGAGGTGCGCCATGCGGTGCCGATGTTGTCGTTGTCCAATGCTTTCAGCGATGAGGAAGTGGCCGATTTCGTGCGTCGCATCGATGAGCGCCTGGGCCGCCGCAGCCTGCAGTTCTCGGCAGAGCCGAAGATGGACGGCCTGGCAATCAGCCTGCGCTACGAAGAGGGGCATTTCGTACTGGGCGCGACCCGCGGTGATGGCAGCACTGGCGAAGACGTGACGGCCAACCTGCGCGAGATCGGCGATATCCCCAAGCGCCTGCACGGCAAGGACTGGCCGGATGTGCTGGAAGTACGCGGCGAGGTCTACATGGCCCGCGCCGACTTCGAGGCATACAACGAGCGTGCGCGCCTGCAGGGTGGCAAGGTGCTGGCCAATCCGCGCAATGCTGCAGCCGGCTCGCTGCGCCAGCTCGACCCGAAGATCAGCGCGCAGCGCAAGCTGAGTTTCTTCGCCTACGGCACCGGCGAGGTGCAGGGTGGCGAGCTTCCCGATACCCATTCGGGCACGCTGGCACAGCTCGGCAGCTGGGCCTTCCCGGTCAGTGCGCTGTGCAAGGTGGTGGATGGCACCGATGGCCTGCTTGGCTACTACCGTGACATCGGCGAGCGCCGTGATGGCCTGCCGTTCGATATCGACGGCGTGGTCTACAAGCTGGACGACCGCGCCGGGCAGCAGGCGATGGGCTTCGTTTCGCGCGCACCGCGCTGGGCCATCGCACACAAGTTCCCGGCGCAGGAACAGAGCACCACCGTGGAAGCGATCGAGATCCAGATCGGCCGCACCGGTGCCGCCACGCCGGTCGCGCGCCTGGCGCCAGTGGCCGTGGCCGGTGTAATCGTCTCCAACGCCACCCTGCACAACGCCGACCAGATCGCGCGCCTCGATGTGCGCGTCGGCGACAGCGTGATCGTGCGACGTGCGGGTGACGTGATTCCGGAAGTGGTCAGCGTCATCCTCGACCGTCGTCCGCAGGACACCACGCCGTGGCAGATGCCGACGCAGTGCCCGGTGTGTGGCTCGGAGATCGTGCGCGAGGAGGGAGCGGCGGCGTGGCGTTGTTCGGGCGAGCTGTCCTGCCCGGCGCAGCGCAAGGAAGCCATCGCGCACTTCGCCTCGCGCCGCGCGATGGATATCGACGGCTTGGGCGACAAATACATCGAGACCCTGGTTGACGCCGGCATCGTCAAGAGCGTGGCCGACCTGTACCGGCTCAGCCGTGACCAGCTGCTGCACCTGAAACTGGTGCTGGATGCCGAAGATCCTTCGGCACTGGCTGCCGCACTGAAGCTGCATCTGCCTGCCGAAGGCAGCGGCGCGGTGCTCAATGCCGTGCTCAAGCTGGACGGCAACGATCCAGGCTGGCGCGCGCAGGCACTGGTGCAGCCGGCCAGCTTTGAATGGAACACGAAGAAGATCGCCACCAAGTGGGCTGACAACCTGATCGCGGCGATTGACGCCAGCCGTGCGGCCACGCTCGAGCGGCTGCTGTTCGCACTGGGCATCGAACACGTCGGCGAAAGCACGGCCAAGGCGCTGGCGCAGTGGTTTGGCGATCTGGAGTTGATCCGCCATCTGCCGTGGCCGCTGTTCAAGCGCGTGCCGGACATCGGTGGCGAAGTAGCCCGCTCGCTCGGTCATTTCTTCGAGCAGCAAGGCAACCAGCAGGCCATCGATGATCTGTTGCAGGTCGGCCAGGTGCGCATCAGCGATGCACACGCCCCCAGCGCCAAGCTGCGTGAGGGCCTGGACCTGGCGCAGTTGATGGTGGAATCGGAGATTCCCGGCATCACCCGCCTTCGTGCGGAAAAACTGGTCGCTGCGCTGCCCGGCGCGCAGGCAGTGCTCGACGCCGAGCATGGTCAGTTCGTCAATGCAGGCCTGCCCGACGATACTGCGCGTGGCCTGGCCGAGTGGCTCGATACCGAGGGCCACGGCGCGATGCTGCTGGCCGCTGAGAAAGCGATGCGGCAGATCCTGGCCAAGGCCCCCGCGCTTGCGGAGATCGTCGCCGGCCCGCTGGATGGACAGACCGTGGTGCTGACCGGCACCCTGGCCCAGCTCACCCGCGATGCCGCCAAGGAGCGCCTGGAGGCACTGGGTGCGAAGGTCTCCGGCAGTGTGTCGAAGAAGACCAGCTTCGTGGTGGCCGGCACCGAGGCCGGCTCCAAGCTGGACAAGGCGCAGTTGCTGGGCGTGCCGGTGTGGGACGAAGACCGCCTGCTGGCCTATCTCGCCGAGCACGAATGAAGCCTCCGCCGGGCGCTCCTGCGGCCGGCATGAAATACAAAGGAACACCGATGCAGACCGCCCCGCTGGATTTCCGCCTGGCCACCCGTGCCGATGAGGAACTGTTGATCGCGTTGATGCGCGAGTTCTACGCCGAAGACAAGATCGACTTCGACGACGCCCGCGTGCGTCGCGGTGTGGATGCACTGCTGGCCGACCCGCGCAACGGTGAAGTACTGCTGTGGCTGGACGAAGCCGGCGAGGTGGTCGGCTATGCGGTGATCGCGATAGGTTTCAGCCTGGAGCAGGGCGGTCACTTCATGCTGCTGGACGAGCTGTACCTGAGCCATCGCGCGCGCGGTCGTGGTCGCGGCAAACAGGCCCTGGCGATCTGCGAACAGCGCGCACGCGGTCGTGGCGTCAGCCGCCTGCGCCTGGAAGTGAACCACCACAACGAACTGGCCCGACGCCTGTACCTGGCCAGCGGCTACATCGACGACACCCGTGACCTGCTGACCCTGCCGCTGGACCATCCGCGCCCGGAGGGCATCCTGTGAGCGAGGCCCTGCTGCGGGCGCTGCAGCAGCGCGCCGCGCTGAACGCGCTGCTGCGCCGCTTCTTCGCCGAGCGCGATGTGCTGGAAGTGGAAACCCCGATCCTGTCGGTGGCCGGCAACACCGAGCCGAACATCGACAGCTTCCACACCGATTTCACCGGGCATGTCGATGCCGGTGGCCGCCGCCGCTGGTTGCGGACCTCGCCGGAGTATCCGCTCAAGCGCCTGCTCGCTGCAGGCGTCGGCGACTGCTATGAACTGGGCCGCGTATTCCGCAATGGCGAAGCGGGTGGTCGCCACAATCCTGAATTCACCATGCTGGAGTGGTACCGGGTCGGCTGGGACCACCATCGGCTGGTGCAGGAAACCGCCGAGCTGGTCGGGCAGGCGTTGGCGCTGGTCGGGCGCAGTGCCCGCTTGCGCGTGATGAGCTATCGCGAGCTGTTCCAGCAGCATGTAGGCGTGGATCCGTTCGATGCCGACGAAGCCGCGCTGCGTGCCGCACTGGGCGACGTGCATATCGATCCGGTCGGGTTGACCCGCGATGACTGGCTGGACCTGCTGATGACCCACCACATCCAACCGCACTTCGATGACGCGGTCATGACCGTGGTCCATGACTGGCCGGCCAGCCAGGCCGCGCTCGCGCGCATCCGCCCCGGCACACCGCCGTTGGCCGAGCGTTTCGAGCTGTACCTGGGGGCGGTGGAGCTGGCCAACGGCTATCACGAACTGAATGACGCGCAGGAGCAACGTGCGCGCTTCCAGCATGATCTGCAGCGTCGGCACGAGCGTGGGCAGGTACAGCCGGCGCTGGATGAGGCGCTGTTGGCAGCGCTGCCGTCGATGCCGGCCTGTGCCGGCGTGGCGGTGGGCATCGACCGCCTGCTGATGGCGATGAACCGCACGCCGCGCATCGCCGATGTGCTGGCCTACGATTTTGCCCACGCCTGAGTTTTCCGGGTCTTTCTGAAATCTGCAGGCTGAACGGAATCGACGGATTTCGCGCTTGATTCAGCAAGCATGATGATGCTCTCATCATCCCACGTGCCTCACACTGGCATGGCAGTTCATCCAGTCTCGTGGGGAAGCCTTTGGTCAAGTGGTTCGCGGTCGTCGCTGCACCGGTGTACTCCCTCGCGATATGGGGGGTGTTCGCACCGTCGTCGGCGTTGGCCCAGCAGGCCGGCTATGACGGCGAAGTGGTGACCTGCGAATCGCGTGACATGGCCTGGGTGCACTGCGATATCGATGTCAGCAACGGCATCGACCTGGTTCGCCAGCTGTCCAGCAACAGCTGCATCCGCGGCAGTGAGTGGGGGACCGACCGCAGTGGTGTGTGGGTCACTCTTGGCTGCCGTGCCGAGTTCCGTGCACGCCGTGCGCAAGGAGCGGCAGAGCCGGCCAGCACCCAGGGCAAGCGCCTGGTGCGCCGCGTGGTGCGCTGTGAGTCCAATGGTCGCCCGCAGAGTTGCCCGGTGCGGCTCGATGGCGCCCCGGTGCGCCTGCTGCGCCAGTTGTCGGTGCTTCCGTGCCGGGAGGGGCAGGGCTGGGGCTACAAGCGCAATGAAGTCTGGACCACGCGTGGCTGCCAGGGTGATTTCGAAGTGGCCGACGAGGAGGGTCGTTTCGTCGACGTTCCGCGGCGCCTGACCTGCGAGTCGAAGTCGAAGAAGCGCCGCTTCTGCGGTGCCAGCATTTCCGTTGGAGCGGTCGTCACCCAGCAGCTGTCCAGCACGCCGTGCGAAGAGGGCAGCACCTGGGGCTGGAGCCGCAACGGGATCTGGGTGGACGGCGGCTGCCGGGCCGAATTCTCGGTGAATTGAGCCCGGGCAGGCTCCAACCACGTGGGGCCTGGCCCTACAATGGGCCAATGAACACTGCCTCCGACATCGACTACGCCCGTTACGACCACATCCGCCCGATCCTGTGGACAGGCGAAGCCCTGCAACTGCTCGACCAGCGCAAGCTGCCGTTCGTGGTTGAACACGTGGTCTGCCATGACAGCGACGAGGTTGCTGCGGCGATCCATGCGCTGACCGTGCGCGGCGCGCCGGCGATCGGCATTGCCGCTGCCTGGGGCGTGGTGCTGGCTGCGCGGGATGTGCATGCAGCTGATGGCGTGCATGCCCTGCAGCAGCTGGAACCAGCGCTGCAGCGGCTCAATGCTTCGCGCCCGACGGCGGTGAACCTGGCCTGGGCGCTGGCACGCATGCGTCGTTGCCTGAGCGCTGCCGGTGCCGACTGGAAGGCGCTGCTGGAGACTGAAGCGCAAGCGATCGCCGAAGAAGATCTGGCCGCGAACCGCCACATGGGCGCACTCGGTGCCGGCCTGATCGAGGCCGGCAGCGGTGTGCTGACCCACTGCAACACCGGCTCGCTGGCCACCGCTGGCTTCGGCACCGCCCTGGGGGTGATCCGCGCCGGCATGGCCCAGCATCGCATCGCCCGCGTGTTCGCTGGCGAGACCCGGCCGTGGCTGCAGGGCGCGCGCCTGACCGTGTGGGAGCTGCAGCAGGATGGCATCGACGCCACGCTGATCGCCGACTCGGCGGCTTCGCACCTGATGAAGACCGGCGCGGTGCAATGGGTGATCGTCGGCGCTGACCGCATCTGCGCCAATGGCGATACGGCCAACAAGATCGGTACCTATCAGCTGGCCATCGCCGCCCGCCACCATGGGGTGAAGTTCATGGTCGTGGCCCCGTCCTCCACGGTGGACATGGAGACCGTGGATGGCAGCCAGATCGAGATCGAGCAGCGTGACCCGGGCGAGCTGTACGGCGTGGGCGGCACCCGCACCGTGGCCGAGGGCATCGCCGCCTGGAACCCGGTGTTCGACGTAACCCCGGGGGAGCTGATCGACGCCATCGTGACCGAACGTGGCGTGATCCTGAACCCGACCGTCGAGAACATGCGCGCCGCCTTCGGCGGTTGAGGCAGGCAGGGTCGTGGTCGGATCCCTTTCCGCAAGGAAGGGCTCCGACCCCCAGCCCCGGTAGCGCCGGCCGCTGGCCGGCAACCCCCTAAGTTCCTGATTTGTGCCGGTAAAATCACCGTAAAGGCAGGCGGGAAACGCCCCTTTGTGGTAGAATCCAGCGGTTGAATCGAGGTTCCGGCACGACTCCCTCCCGCAGGGGGCTGCGCCGGACTGGACCGCTACCAGACAACGGAACCCGAATGGCAGAAACCGCCAAGGAAATCATCCAGGTCAACCTGGAAGACGAGATGCGCAAGAGCTACCTCGATTACGCCATGAGCGTGATCGTGGGCCGCGCGCTGCCAGATGCGCGCGATGGCCTCAAGCCGGTGCATCGTCGTGTGCTGTTCGCGATGAACGAGTTGAACGCGCACAGCAACAAGCCCTACTTCAAGTCGGCGCGTATCGTCGGTGACGTCATCGGTAAGTACCACCCGCATGGCGATCAGTCGGTGTACGACACGCTGGTGCGCCTGGCGCAGCCGTTCTCGCTGCGTTACATGCTGGTCGATGGCCAGGGTAACTTCGGTTCGGTCGACGGCGATTCCGCTGCGGCGATGCGATACACCGAGGCGCGCATGTCGCGCCTTGCGCATGAGCTGATGGCGGACATCGACAAGGAAACCGTCGATTTCCAGCCCAACTACGACGAGAAGGAACTGGAGCCGACGGTCATGCCGACACGGTTCCCGAACCTGCTGGTCAACGGTTCGGCCGGCATCGCGGTGGGCATGGCCACCAACATCCCGCCGCACAACCTGACCGAGTCGATCAACGCCTGCATCGCGCTGATCGACAACCCGGAAATCGATGTCGACGGCCTGATGGAGTACATCCCGGGCCCGGACTTCCCCACTGCCGGCATCATCAATGGCACCGCCGGCATCATCGCCGGCTACCGCACCGGCCGTGGCCGCGTGCGCATCCGTGCCAAGGCGGACATCGAAGTGGCCGACAACGGCCGCGAATCGATCATCGTCACTGAAATTCCTTACCAGGTGAACAAGGCGCGTCTGATCGAGAAGATCGCCGAGCTGGTCAAGGAAAAGAAGATCGAAGGCATCAGCGAGCTGCGCGATGAGTCCGACAAGGACGGCATGCGCATCTACATCGAGATCAAGCGCGGTGAATCTGCCGAGGTTGTGCTGAACAACCTGTACCAGCAGACCCAGATGGAATCGGTGTTCGGCATCAACATGGTGGCGCTGGTCGATGGCCGCCCGCAGTTGATGAACCTCAAGCAGATGCTGGAGGCGTTCGTCCGCCACCGTCGCGAAGTGGTCACCCGCCGCACCGTGTTCGAGCTGCGCAAGGCGCGCGCCCGTGCCCACGTGCTGGAAGGCCTGACCGTCGCGCTGGCCAACATCGACGAGATGATCGAACTGATCAAGACCTCGCCGAACCCCGCCGAAGCCCGTGAGCGCATGCTCGCGCGCCTGTGGGAACCGGGCCTGGTCGGTTCGATGCTGGGCGCTGCCGGTGCCGAAGCCTCGCGTCCGGATGACCTGCCCAAGGGTGTGGGCCTGATCGAAGGCGGCTACCAGCTGACCGAGATCCAGGCGACCCAGATCCTGGAAATGCGCCTGCACCGCCTGACCGGGCTGGAGCAGGACCGCCTGACCGAGGAATACAAGCAGCTGCTGGAAGTGATCGCCGGGCTGATCCACATCCTGGAAGATCCCGATCGCCTGCTGCAGGTGATCCGCGAAGAGCTGATCAGCGTCAAGGCCGAGTTCGGCGACGAGCGTCGTACCGAAATCCGCCACAGCGAAGAAGACCTGGACATCCTCGACCTGATCGCGCCGGAAGACGTGGTGGTCACCGTCTCCCATGCTGGCTACGTCAAGCGCCAGCCGGTGAGCGTGTACCGCGCGCAGCGCCGGGGTGGCCGTGGCCGCAGTGCAGCGTCCACCAAGGAAGAGGATTTCATCGAACAGCTGTGGCTGGTCAACACGCACGACACGCTGCTGACCTTCACCAGTTCGGGCAAGGTGTTCTGGCTGCCGGTCTACCAGCTGCCCGAAGCCGGTTCCAACGCCCGTGGCCGCCCGATCATCAACTGGATTCCGCTGGAACCGGGTGAGCGCGTGCAGGCCGTACTGCCGGTGCGTGAGTACGCTGATGGCCAGTTCGTGTTCTTCGCCACGAAGAACGGTACGGTCAAGAAGACCCCGCTGGGCGAGTTCGCCTTCCGTCTGGCCCGCGGCAAGATCGCGATCAACCTCGACGAGGGCGATGCCCTGGTCGGCGTCGGCCTGACCGATGGCGAGCGCGACATTCTGCTGTTCGCCTCCAACGGCAAGACCGTGCGCTTCGGTGAGGACAAGGTCCGTTCGATGGGCCGTACCGCTACCGGCGTGCGCGGCATCAAGATGCCGGCCGGCGAGGAAGTGGTCAGCCTGATCGTGGCCGAAAGTGCGGGTGGCAGCGAGGACGAGAACGAGGACGACAACGGTGTCGAGGAAACCGCAGCCAATGGCGATGCGGTGATCGACGGCGCCGATGACGCCAGCGTGCAGTACATCCTTACCGCCACCGAAAACGGCTATGGCAAACGGACCCCGCTGCCGGACTATCCGCGCAAGGGTCGCGGCACGCAGGGCGTGATCGGTATCCAGACCACCGAGCGCAACGGCAAGCTGGTCGCTGCGGTACTGATGGGTTCGGGCGACGAGGTCCTGTTGATCTCCGATGGTGGCACCCTGGTGCGTACGCGTGGCTCGGAAATCAGCCGCGTCGGCCGCAACACCCAGGGCGTGACCCTGATCCGCCTGTCCAAGGACGAGAAGCTGCAGGCGGTGGAGCGCATGGATGCCTCGATCGACGAGGACGAGGACGAGGTGGCTGTCGCCGCCCCGGCCGCGACCGATGGCGCCCCGGCTGCTGCCAGCAGCGAGGACGCCGCGCAGGAGTGATCCTGCCGCGAGGTTGAGGTACCCGACGACGCCGGCCCTGTGCCGGCGTCGTCGTATCCGGTGCCCGCACTTACGCGCGCGCTTCACATCGGCGGTGGGATAACGGCGCATGCTGCCCCCCGGAGATCGACGATGTCCGCCACGCCGCAGTCTGCTTCCGCGCCTCCGCCCCGCCATCCTCTGGTCACCGTGCTGTCGCTGCTGCTGGTCGTGCTCGGCTTGGTCATCGGCGGGCTCGGTGCGTGGCTGCTCAGCCTCGGTGGCTCGGCGTACTACGCCATCGCCGGCCTGGGGCTGCTGGTCAGTGGCATCCTGCTGTTCGGCAACCGCCGCAGTGGCGCGCTGCTGTACGCGCTGGTGTTCGTGGGCACGTTGCTGTGGACCTGGTGGGAATCGGGCAGCGACTACTGGCGCTGGGTGCCACGGCTGGGCCTGATGACCGCGCTGGGCATCGTGCTGGCGCTGCTGGCGCCGACGCTACGCGAGCCGGTTTCAAAGCGTCTGTCGCGCAGCGTGGCGGGCTCGCTGATGCTGGTGTTCGTGGCCGCCTTCGGCCTGGCTTTCGCCCCGCATGGTGAAGTGGACGGGCACCTGCCGTTCCCGGAAGGCGCCGTCAGCGCCGGACTGGAACCAACGCGCGATACCACTGGCCTGCAGCCGGCTGACCAGCCCGCCGAAGGCGACTGGCCGGCGTGGGGCCGCAGCAATGCGGGCACCCGCTATTCGCCCCTGCAGCAGATCACCCCGGCCAATGTGGCCACGCTGCAGCCGGCCTGGCAGTTCCGCACCGGTGACCTGCCGAAGAAGCGCTGGGGCGCGGAAACCACGCCCCTGAAGGTCGGCGACCGCCTCTACCTTTGCACCGCGCGCAACCGCCTGATCGCGCTCGACGCCAGCAGTGGCAAGGAGCTGTGGCGGTTCGATCCGAAGGTGAAGGACGCCTCGATCCCGTACACCGCCGCCTGCCGTGGCGTGAGCTACTACGAGCAGCCGAACGCGCCTACGATGGCCGATGCAGCGCTGGCCGATGTCGCGGCCGATCTGGCGCTGCCCGAACCACCGCCCAGCGTCACCCGCAGCGCTACGCCGGGCAGTCATCCCGCGTGCTGGGCCCGCATCATTGAAGGCACCCTGGACGGCCGCATCATCGCGGTGGACGCAGACAGCGGCCGTCCCTGCGCCAACTTCGGCAACAACGGCCAGGTCGACATCACCCTTGGAATGGGCGAAGTGCCCCCTGGCTACGTGTCGATCAACTCGCCACCGGCGATCGTGCGAGGCGTGATCGTGACCGGTCACCAGGTGTTGGATGGGCAGCGCCGCGACGCGCCCTCGGGCGTGATCCAGGCCTACGACGCGATCACCGGCAAGCTGCGCTGGGCGTGGGACATGGACCAGCCCGAGCGCAACGGCCTGCCGCCGCGCGAGCAGACCTACACGCGCGGCACGCCGAACATGTGGACCACCGCGACCGGCGATGAGGCGCTGGGCCTGGTCTACCTGCCACTGGGCAACTCGGCGGGCGACTACTGGAGTGGCTCACGCAGCGAAAACCAGAACCGCTATTCGACCTCGCTGGTGGCGATAGACGTGGCCACCGGCAAGCCGGTCTGGCATTTCCAGGCGGTGCGCAAGGACGTGTGGGACTACGACCTCGGTTCGCAGGCCAGCCTGATCGACTACCCGACGGCGGCCGGCAAGGTGCCGGCGATCCTGCTGCCGACCAAGCAGGGCGACATGTACATCCTCGACCGCCGCAACGGCCAGCTGCTGACCGCCGCCGAGGAGCGCAAGGTACCCGTCGGTGGCGTCGAGCCCGAGCAGCGTTCGCCCACGCAGTTGTTCTCGCTGTACCACACACTGCGCCGCGAGCATGACCTGACCGAGCGCGACATGTGGGGCATCACTCCGATCGACCAGCTGGTCTGCCGCATCCAGTTCCGCAAGGCGTACTACGAAGGCTTCTACACGCCGCCGAGCAGCGATCGGCACTCCATCGAGTACCCCGGCTACAACGGTGGTTCGGACTGGGGAAGCGTGGCGGTGGATACCCGCCGTGGCGTGATCGTGGCCAACTACAACGACATGCCCAACTACAACCGGCTGGTACCGCGCGCGGAGGCCGATCGCATGGGCTGGCTGCCGCGCGAGAAGATCCGCGTCGACAAGGGCGGCGCTGAAGGGGCTGGTGACCCGCAGGTGGGAACGCCCTATGGCATCCAGGTGAACGCAGGTTGGCGGCTGCCGTTCACCGGGCTGCTGTGCAAGCAGCCACCCTATGGCGGCATCCGTGCCATCGATTTGCGCACCGGCAAACTGCTGTGGGACCGCCCATTCGGCAGTGCGCGCGGCAATGGGCCGTTCGGAATCCGCTCCGGCCTGCCGATCGAGATCGGTACGCCGAACAATGGCGGCTCGGTGGTCACCGCCAGCGGCCTGATCTTCATCGCCGCTGCGACCGACGATCTACTGCGCGCCATCGACCTGAAGACCGGCAAGGAACTGTGGCATGCCAAGCTGCCGGCGGGTGGGCAGGCCAACCCGATGGTGTACGAGCAGGGCGGGCGACAGTACGTGGTGATCATGGCCGGCGGCCACCATTTCATGGAAACCCCGAACGGCGATTACGTGATGGCGTTTGCGTTGCCGAGGTAACCGGACTGGGGGCGGCGGGCCGCCCCCAGTGCGTGGCGCTGTCACACCGTCACCACCACCTTGCCGATCTGCTCGTTCGATTCCAGGTAACGGTGTGCCTCCCGGATCTGCGCGAACGGGAACACCTTGGCGATCTTCGGCGCCAGCACGCCCTTGTCCAGGCCATCGACGATGAATGCCTTGGCGCGGGCCAGTACGGCATCGTCGGAGACGATTTCCGAGTACAGATAGCCTTTCAGCGTGAGCGACTTGCCCAGCACGTTGAACAGCGGGAACGGGGTCGGTTCGCTGCTCAGCGCACCGTACTCCAGCAGGATGCCGCCACGCGCCATGGCTTCGGTCAGCGGCACGAACTGCGGGCCACCAATCGGGTCGAACACTACGCGGGCACCGGCACCACCGGTGATGCGCGCCACTTCGGCCGCCAGATCCTGTTCCTGGGTGGCGATGACATGGGCGGCACCGGCATCGAGCAGGGCCTGGCGCTTGCCCGGGCCGCGCGTTACCGCGATCGGCGTGGCACCTACCGCGTTGGCGATCTGGATCGCGGCCAGGCCGACACTGCTGCTGGCAGCGGTGATGATGACGAAATCCCCAGCAGCCAGCTGCGCCTGCTCCAGCAACGCACCCCAAGCGGTGACGTACTGCATCCACACCGCGGCCGCCGTTTCAAAGCCCAGTGCCTGCGGATGCTTGACCACCAGCCGCGCCGGCACGTTGGCCAGTTCGCCGTACGTGCCCCAGCGTGCGATATCCAGCGGCGGGACCACGCTGACGGCATCGCCGACTGCGAACCCGCTCACCGCACTGCCGACGGCTTCGACCACGCCGGCCGCTTCGTAGCCCAGGCGGCTGGGGAACTGCGCTTCCTGCAGGTAGGCGCCGTTGCGGAACATCACCTCGGCGCGGTTCAGGCCGATGGCCTTTACCTGGATCTGGATCTCGTCGGCGGCAGGGGCTGGAACGTCGATGTCGTCGATGCGCAGGACATCGGCGTTGCCGTACTCGTGGATGCGGACAACCTGGGTCATGGGGAGGGCTCCAATGAGAAGCCGGCGAAGGGAGCCGGCAGGAAGGTGAGGTCTACTGTGCGCGTGGCCTGCATCCAGAATAAGGGGTAATCTCTCGTTTCATTGAAAAATAATTTTTTGCAATGGATCTGATCGCTCCCCTGCGGACCTTCGCCAAGGTGGCCGAGGCCGGCTCCTTCGCCGCTGCGGCCGATGCACTGGACCTGTCGCCACAACTGGTCGGCAAGCATATCCAGGCATTGGAACAGCACCTGGGCGTGCGCCTGCTCAACCGCACCACGCGCAAGCAGAGCCTGACCGACTTCGGCCAGGCCTATCTGGCGCGGGCGCGGGTGATCCTGGAAGAAGTGGAGGGCGCCGAGCAGTTGGCCGAAGTGGCCCGCGGGCGGCCGATGGGACGCCTGCGCATCAGCGCGCCGGTCACCTTCGGCGTGCACGCACTGGGTCCGGCGGTGGTCGCCTACATGCAGCAGTACCCGGACGTGCAGGTCGATCTGAACCTGTCCAACAGCCTGGTGGACATCGTCGAAGACGGTTACGACCTGGTGTTCCGTACCGGTGACCTGGCCGACAGCGGGCTGGTGGCGCGACGGCTGGGGCCGTATCCCCTGGTCCTGTGTGCGTCGCCGGGCTACCTCGATTCACGTCCGGCCATTACGCATCCCAACGATCTGAGCCGCCATGAGTGCCTGGGTTTCGCGCATTCGATCATCCGCACCCGCTGGAGCTTCCGCGACGCCGACGGCAGCGTGCTGACCGTGCCGGTGTCCAGCCGTTTCATGGTCAACCAGGCCGAGCCGCTGCTGACCGCCGCCATCGGGGGGCTGGGGCTGATCCTGCAGCCGCACGAAATGCTGGCCGGAGCATTGGCGCGCGGTGAACTGGTGGAAGTGCTGCCGGCGTACGTGCCGGTGTCGACCTGGATCAACCTGGTGTATCCACGCGATCGCCAGCTGACCCCCAAGCTGCGCAGCTTCCTCGACTTCTGCGTGGCGTGGTTCAACGAACAGACCATGGCGCGGCGATAGCGCGACCATCGGTTAGCATGGTTTCCATCAACCGCGAAGGATCGCATCCTCATGTCGCTTCCATGGCTGCAGCGTGTCGCGCGCTTCCTGCTGCTGGTGCTGCCTGCGTTGCTGTTCAGCTCCGGATTGCAGGCTGCCGAACTTCCAGCGCAGGCGCTGGCGGAGTGGGAAGCGCACGGTCGTGCCGATGGCCTGGCCCGACCTGACACGGTCTGCCAGGACTTCCTGAAGGCAATGGGCCGGAAACCAGAAGGCCTGGAGTACGTGGATTGCAGCCAGAACGATGCCTCCTACATCAAGCCGATCGAAGCCCACTACCGCGTTGCGGGTGCCCAGGCAGCGAAGGTCGAAGCCTTCCTGCACGCAACGTTCGGCTTGCCTGCGTTGCGTTACGTCTGCTGCGGCTGGAGCAACGGTGAACCTCATTACTGGCGCGAAGGTCCGGACGCGGTGAGATACCAGATCGGCATGGGGGTGGAATCGCTGCCGTACGAACGGGACGAATGGCAGCGCATCGAGGCATTCAACGTCACCGTAGAGGTGTTGCGGCAGACTCCCTAGCGTAGATGCGGCGGGTGGTTCCTTCGTCTAGGATGCGCCCAGGGATCCCCGCAAAGGAACTGCCATGAGGGCTGTTGGACGTCTGCTTCTCTGCAATGCGCTGGCATGTTCGGTCTTGATGGCCACGTCGGTTTTTCCAGCAGTTGGCGCAACATCTTCCGAACGTGCACATCCGCGCGCGCAGGATGCCATCGATGACTGGCTTGCGGCGTTCAATGCAGGCAGCCTCGATGCGTTGCAGGCATTCGCCGACAGGTATGCGAAGAAGCAAGGCAGTAGTCCCAAGGACTATCTCGAGTTCCGCGAGAGCACCGGCCCACTGCGCGTGCTGGAAACACTCGAGAGCGCGCCCAGCCAGGCGAAGCTGCTGGTGATGGGCCAGCTGAGCGAGCGCGCAATGTGGGTGACGGCCGTCATGGATCCGGCCAGCCCGGCGCATGTGAAGCAGTTCCAGATCGAAGGCACTGAAACGCCGGACAAGTTCAAGCCGGAGAGGGTTGCTTTGCCTGCGCTGATGGCCGATGCCACAGCAAAACTGGAGGCGCTGCGGGCGCAGGATGCGCTGTCGGGTGCGTTGCAGGTGGCACAGAACGGCAATGTGCTGCTGGACTGGCGCGGTGGCGATGCCGATCGCACCGCTGGTATTCAAGTGGGCGTGGGTACGCAGTTCCGCCTTGCGTCTTCCAACAAGATGTTCACTGCAGTGGCCATCCTGCAGCTGGTGCAGGAGGGCAAGCTCAGCCTTGATGACACGATCGGCAAGCATCTGCCGGACTATCCGAACAAGGCCGTTGCCGGTACCGTGACCGTGCGCCAACTGCTGACCCACACCAGCGGCCTGGGCGATTTCTTCGGCGACGATTTCGAGCATTATTCCGCGTCGTTGAAGACGCTGGATGACTATGTGCAGCGCTTTGCCAGGGATGCACCGCACTTCACGCCGGGCAGCCAGGACAGCTACTCGAACTATGGCTTTATCGTGCTTGGGCGGATCATCGAGGCCGTCTCCGGGCAGTCGTACTACGCGTATTTGGAAGAGCACATCCTGCGCCCGGCTGGAATGACCGGCACCGGCTTCGAGCCGGAAACAGTGAGCGTCCCGCAGCGTGCCGTCGCCTATACGAAGAAGGATGGGCAATGGGTCCGTGAAACGAAGTCGCTGCCCTGGCGCGGCATGTCAGCCGGTGGTGGCTACAGCACGGTGGCCGACATGGTGAAATTCGCCGAGGCATTGCGCAGTGGAAGGCTGGTCTCACCTGCATTGCTGCAGCAGGCCACCACGGCGCAGAACCACAAGGGCTGGTACGGATTCGGCTTCGTGGTGCAGGGCGAGGGCAGGGAGCACCAGTACGGCCACGAAGGCGGTGCGCCCGGCTCCAACAGCGCCATCGTGGTGCTGCCCGCACAGGGCTATGTGATCGTTGGGCTGGCCAATGTCGATCCGGATGCGATCGGCAATGTGGTCAATTACATCGCGCGACGTGTGCCGCTTTGATCGCGACGTGTGCCGGTCATTCCGGCACCCGCACCATCTTCGTCATCAGATGTTCCACCACACCTGTCGGGTCCGCAGTGCGGCCGACGTGCGTGCTCGACATCTGCACCACCGAACTGCGCTTGGCAGTGAGGAAATGGAAGCGCGCACGCGCGGGCAGCTGCGCGATTGGTCCGGCGGTCGCGTCGCCGCGGCAGATGGCCACGATCGCATCCAGCCACGGCTGCAGTGCCTCCTGGTCCAGCGCTGGGGCGAAGGCTTGCAGGCGTGCCGGATCGATCTCGATGGCCGCTTCCAGATGACGCGCGCCGGGACAGGAGACGATCACCCCGACGTTGATGAATTCCTCGCGCTCCACCCGCGGTACCACGCGGATGACGGCGTAGTCATACGTGTGCAGCGTGGGCACGGATGGCCTCCTGCACGAACACCGCACGCACTTTCAGGCGGTGCTTGAGATAACTGATGTAGCCTTGGCGGTAGGCCTGCGGGCTGTCGAACGCGGGCTCATTCACCAGCCAGCTGTCCGGCACCAGGCCGACGATACGCTCGATCTCGGCATCGGTCAGGCGCGCGGCCAGCTCGGCATCCACCGCGGCGATGCGGCTGGCGAACGACAGCAGCACATGGTCGCGGATCAGAACGAACGGCTTCTCGCAGGCATCGCCAGCATTGGCCCAATCGTGGTGGAAGTACATCGCCGCGCCGTGATCGATCAGGTACAGCCTGCGGTGCCACACCATCAGGTTGGGGTTGCGCGTGGTGCGGTCGACATTGCTGGTGAACGCATCGAACCAGACGATGCGCGAGGCCAGATCGGCATCCACCGGCATTGCCGCCGGGTCGTAGTTGATCGCACCGGGCAGGTAGTCCAGGCCCAGGTTCAAACCTTCGCTGGCGCGGATCAGTTCCTGGATCTCCGGATCCGGCTCGGTGCGGGCGAACTCGCGGTCCAGCTCCACGAACAGGATCTCCGGAATCGGCAGGCCCAGCGTGCGCGCCATCTCACCGGCGATCAGTTCGGCGATCAGTGCCTTCGGTCCCTGGCCGGCGCCACGGAACTTCAGCACGGCCATGCCGTCGTCGTCGGTCTCGACCACGGCCGGCAGGGAGCCACCTTCCCGCAAGGGAGTGATGTAGCGGAGGGCATGTACGGTGCGCATGCGCGCATTCTAGCGTGGGTGCCGCCAAGGGAGCGCCGGGAGCGCCCCGGCGACTCCATGTCGTTCACCGTCAGTGAGCCAGCGCACCGCGCTGCTGTTCCAGCACCTGCGCGCGGGTCTGTTCCTGCGAGGCCTGGTCGGCCTGCCGGTTGGCCACGGCCAGCGTGTCCAGGCTTTCCTGCACGGGGCGTTGTGCGGCCTCGGCAGTGGGCGAGGAGGCGCGCAGCGAGGCTGGATCATCCAGCGGCCCCTTCACCACGAAGATGTTCTGCGCCGCGCCCGTACCATCGGTCTGGCGGCTGAGCACCACATGGTCGACCCGGTCCAGCCCGTTTTCGCGGGCCAGCACCAGAAGGCTGGCGCTCAGGCGCTCGCTGGACGCATCGAAGCTGCGTCCATTGGCGGCATCCAGCTCAGCCACCTTGCCGCGGATCTGTTCGTGCAGGGAGCGGTCACGCCCTTCCGCAAGCGGCGTCGGTATGCCATCGCCCTCCGTCGCATGCCGTGCGGTGATCGGCACATGCGTATGCGTGCCCTCAGTGTGGTCGAAGTAACGCAGCGTCGACGGCGAGGTACTGGTATCGAAGTAGGGCTGGCGCGGGGGCGATCCCTCGCCGAGGTTGAGCCCGTTCTGCTCCAGCAGGCGCTCGTCCAGGCCCAGCTTCTTCATGTTCACTTCCATCCGGCTGACGCCGTCGGGCGCTGGATTCGCGGCCTCGTATCCGCTGGCCAGTTCGATCGCTTGGACGCCGTAGAAATTCTGGTAGTCCGAATTCCCATGATGGCCCAGGCCGGTGCTGACGCCCTGATCGTAATAGTGCTTGGCCATTCCCTCGATGTTGGCTGCGGTGGGGGAGATGGTCAGGTCCGCATTGAGGGTCAGCTCCGGGTGCGGTGCATAGGTGATCGGCGGGCCGGGTCGCGACTGGATGACGTCTGTCGAGCGGGTGCTGGCTTCATACAGGTCGCGCAGGGTAGCGTCCGGGTTGCTGGCACGTACCTGGCTGACCAGCGCATTCCAGCCTGCGATGTTCGAAGAGGCCTCATCGCGGCGGTTGGCCGCGAGCAGGGTGCCGATCGCCTCGGTGTAATCATGGCTGGTGGTACGGCCTGCGATCTGCTCCACGTCGGCATCGAACTGCACGTAGGCACGCTCGACATCAGCATCGTTGAAGCCATGCTGGATCTCGTGACCGAGCACAAAGGTGACCTCGGCTGCGTTGAACCTGTCCGGTGCCGCCGGGGTCGACAAGCTGCTGGCGGGCAGGTTGATGGATTTCGTGCCGGTCTCGTAGGTACCACCCGCATTGCTTGTGGCGGGCAACAGTTCGAAGCGTTCCAGATAGCCTGCCGCGATGGCTGCGTCCACCTGCTTTGCCAGCACGGGCGAACCCGCGATGACGCTGCGCAGGTTGCCGACCTGGTCGCTGGTGACGTCGGTCTTGCCGGCGAACTCGCCCAGCAGGCGTTCCGTTTCTGCGGAAAGGATCGTCATTGATGGCTCCCCTTACTGCACGGTGACAAGACGCACGCAGGCATGCGTGGCGTCGCCGAGGGCGTGGGGGTTCTCGGGCATCGTGTCGACCTTGATGCTCAGCTGCGGTCGATCGAAGCGGTCGTAGATCACCCGGCCGTGTTCGCCGCGCACCGTCTCGCGCTTGAAGCCAGCGGCATCCAGTGCCGAAGCGAAGTGGTTGAAGTCGACCTGGCAGATCGCCGCAGCCGAGGCCTTGCGATCGCTGCTGGTGTCCATGAAGTTCAGGTCCAGCCGCGCGTCGGCAGTGCCGGCCCGCTGCACTTCCAGGCCATAGCCCCATTCCGGTGTCAGCGTGCCGCCATAGCCGAAGTGGCCGGGGCCGAAGACCTGCGCCGGCGCCTGCATCGCCGCGGACAGGCGCTCGGCGGTGAGCTCGCGGGTGGAGGTCGTCGTCTTGATAAGGTCCAGCAGGCGCAACAGCAACTGCTCGGCGTTGAGCGGAGAGGGCGGGGAAGTCTCGGCTACAGATGGGGCCATGGTGTCGGTTCCTTGAGAAGTCGGCGTGCGGTCGGCGGCATGTGCGCAGGCGCAGAGCGTGGCCGCTGAAAGTGCGAGCGTCCACGGTCGTATGAATGCGTACCGGGGCATGTGCGTTCCTTGCAGATTGAAGGCTGACCCTAGGTGCAGCCGGGTGAAGCAGAGGTTAAGCGTAATCGAAGCACCCGAATGCGATACAAAAGGTGAACGGGTGCGCATTCTTCACTTGACCATTCCGCGCGCGATGTCAGCATCGGGTCCATGGAGCATCAACTTCGCGTGTGACCTTCAACAGGAGGCCGTCATGCAACAACTGCGCAGCTGTCACGCTTTACCCTGCATGCAATGCAACGCGTGGTGTTGACCCTGGTCTGATACGGCCACTTTGCCGGCACGGATGGCCGCCACCCACAGCATCCGCCACTGTTCACCCGACGCGGTCCCGGCCTTGACGTGCCGGCCCTGCAATACAGACATACGCCCGTCAGATTGTCCCTGCGTTGCCCGATGGCCTTCGCAGCGCGAAGGCTGGCTTGTCCATGATGATCCTGCAGGCTTTGGAGGTGCACCGATGAGCGACCAATACGAACGAATGCTGCCGGCCCTGGACGATGCCAAGGTCGAAGAAATGATCGGAAAACTGGTGCTGGTCGGGGTGACCCGCTACGGCGGCGACGGCCAGGTGCAGGGACTGGAGCAGTATGCGGGAACAGTGCTGCGCATCAGTGCCGATGAAGGTGTGGTGCTGGCCGACGAGAACGATGGCCACGAGCGTTACCTGCCGCCGATGCTCGACCAGTACCTGCCGGCCCAGCCGGGCGAGTACCGGATGAGCAACAGCGGCATGATCGTGGTCGACCCGGACTATCTGACCGCCTGGGACCTGCACGCCCAGCAGTAGTGCCAGGCCATGCCTCGCAATGGCCGTCCGGCCACCTGCACTCCACTTTGCTCCATCCGGCCACTAGCCCTTCCGGCCCATTCACGACAACCCCTGCGGTGCTAGATTCGGGGCCATGCCCGATTCCGGGTACCCATTCACACCCCAGGGGATAAGGATGCTGATCCGTCGAACCTCTCTGGCGGCGGCTGTTGCCGTTGCCACTGTCGGCCTGCTGGCCGCTGGCCCGGCGCTTGCCGATTACGCGAAGCCGCCGGAACACCTGCTCAAGGTGCTGAAGGCGCCGCCGCCGCCGGCACCGAACGTGGCCCCGGGCGGCCAGCGCCTGCTGCTGACCACCGCACAGACCTATCCGTCGATCAGCCGTGTCGCCCAGCCGTACCTGAAGCTGGCCGGTGTGCGTCTGGAGCCGAAGAACCGCAGTCGCCATGACACTCCCGGCGGCTACGGTATTCCGGCCTGCGTGGCCGACTTCACCCTGGTCGATATCGGCAGCGGCAAGGAAACCAAGGTCAACCTGCCGCAGGGCTGCGCCACCGGCGCGCTGTGGTCGGCTGACGGCAGCCATTTCGCCTTCCAGAATGCGGTTGATACCAGCGTGCAGCTGTGGGTCGGCGATGCTGCGACCGGCCAGGTGAAGCAGGTGCCGAACGTGCAGCTGAACCCGATCTTCGGCTACACCGTGCAGTGGCTGGGCGGCAGCCAGAACCTGCTGGTGAAGCTGGTACCGGCCAATCAGGGTCCGGCGCCGTCCAACGGTGGCGTGCCGACTGGTCCGGATGCGCAGGAGTCGCTGGGCAGCAGTGGCGAGAGCAGCACCTACGAAGCCCGCGACACGCTGACCAGCGTGCATGACGAGAAGCTGTTCGCCTACTACGGTGCGTCGCAGCTGGCCGTGGTCGATACCGCCGCCAACAGCGTGCGCCCGGTCGGGCAGCCGGCGCTGTTCAACGAGGTCAGCGCCGCGCCCGATGGCGTGCATGTGCTGACCGAATCGATCAAGGCCCCGTACTCGCATGCCGTGACCTACCAGCGCTTCGCCAACGATGTGGCAGTGCTGGATGTCAGCAACGGGCGCAGCACGCCGATCGCCAGCCTGCCGCTGGCGGATCGCGTGCCGGTGCACGGCGTGCCAGAGGGCCCGCGCGGTTTCGACTGGCGAGCCACCGATCCGGCCACTCTGGTCTATGCCGAAGCTCTGGACAAGGGCGACTGGAAAATCAGCGTGCCGCACCGTGACCGAGTGCTGATGCTGAAGGCCCCGTTCAACGGCAAGCCGACCGAGATCACCCGTACCGCGCAGCGATTCGAGGGCTTCGCGTGGACCGCCGATCCGGCCGTGGCATTCCAGTACGAGAACGACGAGAACCGCCACTGGATGCAGACCCGCATCGTCGATGTGGACCAGCCGAAGAAGGAAGGCCGCCTGCTGTGGGACATGTCCAGCGATGAGCTGTACGGCAATCCCGGCAACCTGGTCTTCACCCGCCTGCCGAATGGCGCGCAGGTCGTACGCCAGGATGGCAACCACGTCTTCCTCAGCGGCCGTGGCGCCTCACCGCAGGGTGACCGCCCGTTCCTCGACCGCCTGGACCTGGGCACGCTGAAGAGCGAGCGCCTGTTCCGCAGCAGTGCCGACGCCTACGAACAGTTCCTCGGCTTCAGCAACACGCCGGGGCGCTACCTGACCTGGCACCAGTCGGTGATCGATCCGCCGAATGCCTTCATCCGCCAGCAGGGTGAAGCGGTGGCCGGCGCGAAGACCGGCGAAGCGCAGTTCGCCTCTACCGCGACCGCGCTGACCAGGCTGGTCGACCCGACCCCGGAAGTGCGCCAGATCAAGAAGCAGCTGGTGACCTACAAGCGCGCCGACGGCGTGGACCTGTCCTTCACTCTGTACACGCCGCCGGGCTACAAGGAAGGCCAGCGCGTGCCGGCGATCCTGTACGCGTATCCCGCCGATTTCGCCAATGCAGCGCAGGCCGGTCAGGTGTCCGGTTCGCAGCAGACCTTCACCCGTCTGCAGCCGTACCGCCTGATGCTGCTGGCCGGCTACGCGATCATCGACAACGCCTCGTTCCCGATCGTGGGTGACCCGAAGAACGCCTACGACACCTACCTGGAGCAGCTGGAAGCCGACGCCAAGGCTGCGGTGGACAAGGCCGTGGACATGGGCGTGGTCGACCGCAACCGCATCGGCGTGACCGGTCACAGCCACGGTGGCCTGATGACCGCCAACCTGATCGCCCACACCAACCTGTTCAAGGCCGGGGTGGCGACCAGCGGTTCGTACAACAAGACCTTCACCCCGTTCGGCTTCCAGAACGAGCGTCGTTCGGTATGGCAGGCGCAGCAGGTGTACCTGAAGGCCTCGCCGTTCTTCTACGCCGACAAGATCAAGCTGCCGCTGCTGCTGGTTCACGGTGAGGACGACGCCAACCCGGGCACCGAGCCGTTCCAGTCGCGCAAGCTGTACCAGGCGATCCGCGGTAACGGCGGCACAACCCGCCTGGTGATGCTGCCGAACGAACCGCACTGGTACACGGCGCTGGAATCGAACGAACAGCTGGTGGCGGAAATGCTTAACTGGTTCGACACTTACGTGAAGAACGCAAAGTAGAGTCGAGCTTGCTCGACTGCCGTGGAAAGGCCGCCTCCGGGCGGCCTTTCTGCATCCTGTAGAGCCGAGCCCATGCTCGGCTGCTGTCCACATGTAAATGATGCCGACGGCTTTGCAATCAACTGTGGAGACTCGGTAACGACGTGTTACCGGCACATTCGCATGCCATGCAGATGGGCTAGGCTGACCCTGTGAGTTCGCCCCGGGTCGTTGCAATGAAAGCCATCCTTCTTGCTGGAACGTTGTACTTGGTCCTGGTCTCAACTGCGGGTGCGCAGCCACTGCCGACCGAACTGGCGCAGCTGGGCATCATCGCCGGCATGCCCTACGCCAAGGCCAAGCGCCTGCTGGATGCCGCAGGCTGGCAGATAAAGCCTGCGCAGGGCGCGCCGGAGTCGCTGGAGGGCTTTCCGGAAGTCGGATGCCAGAAGGACGGAAAGCAGTGTGCGACGACCTTCGAAAAGGACGGTCAACAGATCGCGGTGCGGCTGGGCACTACCCTGGCAGGGCAGCCGTTCGTGCAGAGCGCTGACTGAGCGTCCGCCACGCTCACGCCAGCGGTAGACGATCCTGCGCGTGCGACAGCCGGTCATGCAGATCGCGCACGTGCTCGGCCTTGGCATGCACCCGGGTCGTATCGCCGAAACTGCGTAGATAAGCGCAGGCCGCGAAGCCGGCGCTCTTCTTTTCGTACTCGGCAATCCAGGCCAGTCGATCCGGATTGTTGGCCTGTTCGGCTGACCATGCGGCCACCGGTGGCCGGATGCGGTACCTCAGGCCGACGCGCCACGGCTTCGGTGTCAGTCGCGCACGGAAGCAATGCTGCAGCCGGCACATGCGCGCGTACAGGGTGTCGGTGCCCAGTGCCTTGAAGAACGACTGCAGCTGCTCGTCCTCGGGCGAGAACGAGGCATGCATCGCCAGCACACGCAGCCCGGCCGGCGTGCGGTAGGCGCGCAGATGCCAATCCGGATGCTGTTCGATGAAGACTGCGACGCGCTGCAGGGCTACACCTTCGGCGCCACCGGCGGCGGCCAGGCGCCGCTTGCGCTGCATCAGCATCGCGGCGTTCACCAGCACCACGGCCGCCACACCCAGTACCAGTCCCACCAGCCAGTGCCAGAGCAGGGTGCCGATGATGGCACCGGCGAACAGCAGCGCTGCGGCGATGAGGGCGGGCATCACGCAACCTGCCGGTGGTTGCGCATGGTCGATGTCGGCGAACAGCACGTCCGGGGTGTTCAGGCACAGCGCGCCATAGCTGTTGCGGGTGATGATGACATCGCTGTCGCGCTGCACGATCTGCTCGCGGATCGGTACCCCTTCCACGCCGTAATTGCTGCGCACTTCGCGGCGCGGGAGCGCCTGCCCGGCAAGAATGGCGTTGAGTGCTTCGTTGGCACGGCGGTCGGCGTGTCCCTGGGCCTCGGCAGGGCTTTCGTCGGACCAGCCGAAGCGACGCACGACCACCGGCCGGCCGCGGAAACGGGCCTGCAGGCGGGCTTCGGCCCAGTACGCGGGAACGATCATCATCGTGCGGTGCTCCATCTTCCGTGGCAGGTGCCGAAGCGAGTCTGGCACAGCGCCGGGGTGCCCGCATCCGCCTGCTGCGGTTGGCCGTGCGGAGTGATAGATTGCGCGCTTCGCATGCACTCCACCAAGGACGGAGCGATGTCCATGATCCTGCGCGGCCTGTTGGCCCTGGCCTGTGCCGGGGCGACGGGCGTGGCCACGGCGGCAGCTCCGGCGGGGCCGCAGATCCTCACCGAGGATGTCAGTCGTTTCTATGCGCTTTACGATGGTGCTGGCGGTAAACCCAGTGTTGCGCAGCTGCGTGGATACATGGCCGAAGGTTCGACGGGCCTGGCGGAGCTGGCCAAGGCGCGCCGGGTAACTCCCGAACGGATGGCCGAGTCCATCGCCAGCCAGCCCGAGCTGTATGCGCAGGGGCGAAACTGCCTGGCCGAGCTGCCGGCGGTCAAGCAGCGCCTCGTACAGGTGTTCGCCAACCTGCAGGCGATCTATCCGCAGACCCGGTTCCCGCCGGTGACCATCGCAGTGGGCCGTGGCCGGCCTGTGGGGCTGACCTCGAAGAGTGGGGTGATCATCGGCCTGGAAGCGCTGTGCGCGGCCGACTTCATGAATCCCAGTGTGCAGGACCGCTTCGTGCACGTGATCGCACACGAGTACGTGCACATCCAGCAGACCGGCCTGAGCGACTTCGAGCCGGGAGATCCGCGCGCGACCGTGCTGCGCGTGTCGCTGGGCGAAGGCATCGCCGAGTTCATCACCGAACTGATTTCCGGCAACGTCGGCAATGGGCGCCACGCGGCGTGGACGCGCGGCCGGGAAGTGCATATCGAAAGTGCATTCGCACTGGATCTGGACAGCACCGACCTGTCGCCGTGGCTGTACAACTACAAGCCGGGCTCGCAGGAGCCCTATGACCTGGGTTACTGGGTGGGGTACCGCATCGCCAAGGCCTATTACCTCCAGGCCAAGGACAAGCGTGATGCGGTGCGTGCGCTGATCCAGCAGGACAACCCGAAGGCGATCCTGGCCGCCAGCGGCTGGACGCCGGGCATGTGGATGCCGGCGAAGGTGACCGGTGTCGCGGCGCGCACGGCTGCACGCTGAGCGCGGGGCAGGGCGTTAGACTGCTGGAGACCGTTTCAGGAGAAACCGCATGCGTGGACCTGTTGGGATTGCCACTGCCACCGTCGTGATGCTGGGCCTCGCGTTGGCTTCTCCGCTGGGTGCCGCTGAAGCCGTCGCAGTCAATCCGCTGCTGCGGACGCCCATTGACCAGCTTCGTCCCGACGAAGTGCGCTTCATGCAGCAGCGCCTGGCCGATTGGCCGGAGCTGCAACGCTATCGTGATGCCAACGCGCAACTGCCTGCGGCAGTGCCGGGCCAGCCGCGCGTGGTGTTCTTCGGCGACTCCATCACCGAAGGCTGGGGAAGGGAAGGCAGTGCCGGTTTCTTCCCCGGCAAGGGCTGGCTCAATCGTGGCATCAGCGGCCAGACCACGGCGCAGATGCTGGTGCGCTTCCCGCAGGACGTGCTGGCGCTGAAGCCACAGGTGGTGGTGATCCTGGCCGGCACCAACGACATCGCCGGCAACACCGGCCCGTCCACGCAGGCGATGATCGAAGACAACCTGTACGCGATGGTGGACCTCGCCCGTGCACACGGCATCGCCGTGGTGCTGGCATCAGTGCTGCCGGTCAGCGACTACCCGTGGCTGCCGGGCACGGCACCTGCGCCCAAGGTGCGTGCATTGAACACGGCATTGAAGCGCTATGCCGATGCACAACAGATGGTCTATCTGGACTACTACACGCCGATGGCCAATAAGGCCGGTGGACTGGATCCGCAGCTGGCCGACGACGGTGTGCATCCCACCGCGAAGGGCTATGCGGTGATGGCGCCGCTGGCTGAGGCGGCGGTCAAACACGCACTGCAGCGGAAGTAGCTCCCGCGGGCAGACTCGCCAGCAACCACTCGCAGAAACTGATCACCAGCGGATCTGCCGTGCTGTCCTGGTGCACCAGCCAGCTCCAGCGCGGGCCGCGCACGCGTGCCTCATCCAGGGCTTGCAGCAGGCCTTGTTCGCAGGCGCGGGCTGCCAGCAGCTCGCTGACCAAGGCGATACCCAGCCCTTGGCACGCGGCATCCAGTAGTTGCCCGGGCTCGGAGAAGTTCATGCCCTCGCGGCGCTGGCCGACATCGGCGCCACCCTGCACCTGCCATTGGCTCCAGTCCATCTCACGTTCGCCATGCAGGGTGAGGCGTTCGTGCACGGGCGTGGCCAGCAGGTTGGGATGGCAGGCTGGATAGAGGCGGTCCTGCAGCAGCACGCGATGCTGGCACTGCGCCTGTGAGTCGAGGTCATCGCGTACCGCCACGTCCAACGTCTGCGTGGTCATGTCCGGTGCTTCTTCGCTGGTCAGCAACCACAGGTCGGCGTCGGGGTGCAGGCGGTGGAGGCTGGCCAGGCGCGGCACCAGCCAATGCCGGGCAAAGGCCGGGCTGGTGTTGACGATCAGTTGATTGGGCTTGCGGTACTGATCGAGCCGGCGGATGCCGCTGGCCAGCTGCCGCAGCAGGGATTGAGTGGTTTCCAGCAGGTCGATGCCGGCGTCGGTGAGGGTGACGCTGCGGCCCTGCCGGAAGAACAACGGCTGCTGCAGCGACGCTTCCAGGCCCCGGATCTGCTGGCTGATGGCCGACTGGGTCAGGTGCAGTTCCTCGGCCGCGCGATGGAAGCTGCCCAGCCGGGCGGCAGCCTCGAAACCCCGTAGGGCGTTCAGCGGTGGCCAGTGCTTGAGCATTTCAGTTAAGTAAAACTGTTCAAGTGATGGCTGAATCTATCGTTTGTTCTTATGTGTCCGCAAGCGCAGCATAGCGCCCATCCCACACCGGGCCTGGAGCCTGTCATGAGCAATCGTCGTCACTTCCTCACCCAACTGGCGGGCGCCGCTGGTCTTGGTGGCCTGGCCGCTCTGGGTATGGCCGGCCTGCCGGGGCGCGTGGCTGCGGCTGCGCCGGGCGCAGGCATCTGGCGCATGCCCGATGAACATGGTCCGCAGGAACGCGTGTTCCTGGCCTTTGCTGCGCAGCCGCGGGTGTGGGGCGCGCAGGCCGATGCGGTGAACACGACCGTGGCGCGGCTGGCCCGCACCATCGCACGCCACCAGCCGGTCAGCGTGCTGTGCCGCCCGGCGCAGTTGAAGCAGGCGCAGGACCGCTGTGGCCGCGACAACATCGAGTTCCTCGAGGTGCCGCTGGATGACATCTGGGTGCGCGACTACGGCGGGTGCTTCGTCACCGATGGCCAGGGCGGGCTGGGCCTGGTCGACTTCAACTTCAACGGCTGGGGTGGCAAGCAGAGTGCGCGCAACGATGGCGCGGTGGCGCCGTGGCTGACGCAGGTGACCGGCGCGACGTTGCTGGAAAGCGATCTGGTGGGCGAGGGCGGTGGTATCGAAGTGGACGGCCATGGCACGGCGATCCTCACCGAGAGCTGCTGGGTCAACCGCAACCGCAATCCGGACTGGTCGCGCGCGGATATCGAGGCCGAGCTGAAACATCGCCTGGGCGTGCGCAAGGTGATCTGGCTGCCCGGTATCGCCGGCAAGGACATCACCGATGCGCACGTGGATTTCTATGCGCGCTTCGTACGCCCGGGCGTGGTGATCGCCAATCTGGACAACGATCCGGAGTCCTACGATTACGACTTGACGCGCGAACACCTGCAGATCCTGCGTAGGGCCACCGATGCCGATGGCCGTCGCCTGCAGGTGCATACCTTGCCGCCGCCGCTTGACGGACGCGACAACGTGCATACCCGCGACAACGACGATCTGGCGATGGGCTATATCAACTACCTGCCGATCAACGGCGCGGTGGTCGCGCCGCAGTTCGGTGACGACGCAGCCGATGGATTCTGCCGTGAACTACTGGAAGGCATGTATCCCGGCCGCGCGATCGAGCAGGTGGACATCGACGCGATTGCTGGCGGCGGTGGTGGCATTCACTGTGTGACCAAGAACATGCCGAAGGTGGGCTGACGCGCCTCAGGCATCGTCCTGCTTCAACGCGGCATCAGCCGCCAGCAGCGCTTCGGCGGCCGCACTGAGCGGCGGCGACGGTGGGGCGACCACGCCGATTGCTTCCATCATCTTCGGCATGCCCAGGAACTGCCGCGCGCGACGGTCGTAGATGCCGGTGACCAGCAGCGCACGGGTGGCGATCTTCTGCTCGGTCCCGATCATTACGCGCTGCTCCATGATGCCGCGCGAACCGACCCAGCCCACCAGCCGCGTTTCCAGGGTGAAGCGCTGGAACGGCTTCAGCTCGCGGCGGAACTGGATGGTGCCCGCGCCGACGATCGGTGCCCACTTCTCGCGCAGCGCCACCCGGCCCAGGCCCATGCGCAGGATAAGATCCAGCCGGCCAAGGTCGAAGATGTTCCAGTAGCGGCCGTTGGTCATGTGCAGGTTGCTGTCCAGATCATTGGGCAGTACCCGGAACTGCAGCCGCGAGACCCCGAACGGGGCCTCCAGCTTGGGCCGGAACAGGCTGCACAGCAGCAGGTGGAGCAGGCGGAACCAGAGATTCATGGTTATGACGACTGTTATAGAATCGCCGGTACGCTAATCTATGACGACTGTCCTGGCAAGGAGCCTGCCGTGAGCCCGCGCCCCTCTGATGCGCCTCAACGCGTGATTGATGCTGCGGCACAGATGCTGGCGCGCGTGGGCCTCAATGCCACCAGCATCCGTGAGGTGACCAAGCTGGCCGAAGCGCCGCTGGGTTCCACCTACCACCACTTTCCCGGCGGCAAGCAGGAGCTTCTGGCGCGTGCCACCCATATGGCCGGCGACAAGGTGGAAGCGCTGCTGGTGGAGCTGCTGAAGGGCGGCGCAGTGCAGGGCCTGCAGCAGTTCCTGGCGATGTGGCGCGAGCGCCTGCTGCGCACCGATTTCCGCGCTGGCTGCCCGGTGCTGGCCGCTGCGGTTGAGGAGCCGGTGGAGGCCATGCCCAGCCAGCCGCGTGCCGCTGCGGCCGAAGTGTTCGCGCGCTGGCAGGGCCATCTGGCGGCGGCGTTCGTCGCCGAAGGTCACAACCCGGCAGCGGCGGCCGGCCTAGCCAGCCTGGTGATTGCCAGCGTGGAAGGTGCGGTGGCGATGTGCCGCGCACTGCAGGACATCGGCCCGTTCGACCAAGTGGCCGCGCAGTTGCTGAAGGCCGCCGCGCCGCCTTGATCCGGCGGCACGGTCGCGGGAGACTCGGCGCAGGCCCTGACTGGACGCCGCCATGGACGAATCGCACTGCCGCCACCTGATCGAGCACTACCTGCAGGCCTACAACCGCTTCGACATCGACGCCATGCTGGCGGTGCTGGCGGTGCTGGCGCACAACGTGCGCTTCGAAAACCATAGCGGTGGCCAGCTGACGATGGTCACCGAAGGCATCGATGCCTTCGGCGAACTGGCACGGCAATCGGCGCCGTTGTTCCGTGAGCGCGAACAGCGGTTGCTCGAGTTGACCTTCGAGGATGGCATGGCGCTGGCCAGCATCGGCTGGCGTGGCGTGTTCGCGCAGGACATTCCCGGTGGTCCCAGCGCGGGCCCGGAACTGTCTCTGAAGGGACGCAGCGAGTTTGCTTTTGAGGACGGCCGCATCGTGCGGATCATCGACCGCAGCTGATGATCGATGGCCTCGGCCCGTCGTCTGGACAGCGGCTCCGGCCGCGGTAGAATCCGCGCAACACCGCCCACGCGTGCCCGGCAAGGATGTCCGCATGCTGCATCAGGTTCTTGAGCTTCCATGTTCCATGATCCACCGTCCTGCTGGCGAGCATGTGGGTGGTGTGGTCGGCGCCGGTGCTGATGGCCGAGCTGCTGGTGGACGCCGCCATCGCCGGTGGCCTGTACCGGCGCATGCGGGGCATGCAGGAGCAGGGATGGTGGCGGGTATGCGTGACGCACACGATCTGGCCGCTGCTCGGCCTGGTGCTGTTCTTTGCTGTGCTGTGCTGGGTTGGCTTGCGCAGGCGCAGGCGCCAGAAGCGACCCACCTGCTGCAGGTCATTCAAGCGCTGTAGCGCCACGGTCCCGACCGATATTCCAACCTGCTTCATTTCTTCGAGGAGCTTGATGCGACAACGCATTGCACGGAAGCGCATCCTGACGACAGCGGTCGTCCTGTTCGTGGCTGCTGGCGCAGCGCTGATGGCCAGCGTGCGCCCGCAGTGGCGGCAGGATGTCAGCCCGCCTCCGATCAACCTGGGAACGGCACGGATGCAGGCCGAGGTGATGGCAGAGCTCATCGACCTGCGACCGACACCGCCAGGAAAGCCGCCGGGACTACCGATTCCAATGAAGGCAGTCTCCTCCCCGATGCTGACCGGCAACAGTGGGTTCGCGACCGCGGAGGTGCCGCTGGCAGATGTCGCGCCAGCACACTTCGAGCCGCCCGGCTGGGAACCCGACGTGCCATTTGCAGTGATGGAATGGACTGCGCCTTCCTGCGGTGAAGGAGACCCCGTCCCGGTCTGCCAGGTTCGTCACAACGTCGTCGAGTGGCGCGATGATGACAGTGCGGCGTCCATTCAACTTCAGCAGCATCTGGAGGCGATGCTGCAGGTTGCGAACCGCCGGGCTGTACGCGTACCCGACCTCGCGTTTGAGCTTGCGCATGTGCGAGCGCAACGGATGACGTGGGACGAGCTTCAGCAACGGCGCGCACGCGGCGTCGAGGGGTGCACGGGTGGCCCGGGCAATCCGGATCTGGGCGTCGTCTATCTGCAGCGTCCTGTGTTCAGCATGGACGGGAACTGGGCAATGGCATCGGTCGCCTCGGATCTATGCAGTGGAGGAACGGGTATGCGCGACCTCTACCTTCTGCACCGCGGGAAGGACGGATGGGAGCGTGTTCGAGTGGAGCCTGTCCGCCATATGAGCTTTGGACACGGCCTGTGGCCCGCGTTGCCGGAGTCGTGATGACGGACACCTCGTGCATGCCAGACCGTGATTGCCAACAGCGGATCGCCTGGCGACGCATTGCATCGTTGGCGGCGGCGCTGTCGGCTTTGGCTCTCATGGCCGGAATCTGCAGCCTGCGCCCGAGGTGGCAGCAGGAAATCGGTCCGCCGCCGGTCAACCTGGGAACCGCGCAGATGCAGGCTGAGGCGATGGCGCTGGCGATCCGGCAGAGGCCGCCCTTCCTCCCTCCACCCCCGCCGGTGCCGCAGCCGACGGTTCTGCCATCGTCGCTGAGCGAGGTGCCCACCACACCGCAGACGCCGTCCACGCGCGTCGATCGATGGGGCCCGCAGGAGCAGCCGCAGTTGACCGACCCGGTGGGGGAGGACATCTACGTGATGGAGCAGACCTTGCCCTATTGCTGGCCGGGCAGCAGTGCCTCCGCCTGCCAGGAGGTGGACGATCTGGTCCTGCCGCTGGACGACCGGTGGCCGCCGGACATCCATGCGCTGCGGTTGCAGCTGCAGGCAGACCTGGTTCCTGCCAATCGCCGGTCCACGCCAGTGCCTGCAGCCGCATTGGCCGGTGCGCAGTGGACGGACAGCGCGGAGCTTCGAGCGCTGCGGGAGCAGGGGTGCAGGGCAACGGTGCATGGGCCGACTCGGAAATACGACCACTTCGCCTATCTGACCCGGCCCGTTTTCAGCGTCGATGGGCAGTGGGCTATGATCGCGGTCGCCTGGGATTCGTGTTCCGGCGATTTCGTCTACCGGGAGCTTGTTGTACTGCATCGCGAACAAGAACGCTGGATGGCCGCCCCCCCGGAACGAGGTCTGGGCGGCGTATGGGACGGCCGCATACTGCGGCCCTGGACGTACAACCACTGACGAGGAAGAGCGCATGGATGTCGCTGCACGCAGGAACAGGACGTTGTTTCGTTGGATCATGGCGACGCTGCTGGCGGTACTGATGCCGTTTGCAGCACTGGCGCAGCCCGCAGCCGGGCAGGCCGATACCGCCGAAGCCGCTACTGCCGCGGAAGAGGCGCAATGCCGCGCCTGCACTTATGAGCGTATTGGGCCCAAGGTCGACATCGGCCTGGTGGCCCTGATTTCGCTGCTGGTGGTGGGCCTGCTGGTGGCGGTATCCCGCGAATGGGGCACCACCTCGCAACGATGGACCTGCCGCACGCTGGCCCTGTTGCTGGTGGGTGTCGGTGTGGCGTTGCTGTGGTGGGCTGGCAGCGTCGTCTACCTGGGCTACAACCCGTGGCAGGAAATGGCCGCCCCCGTCGATGGCTCGCTCACATCGACACTGCTCACTACCTCACCGAAGTGGTTGGCGGCGATGGTGCTGATCGGCTTCGCGCCTTCCATCTGGAAACGCAGCGAGCGCCTGCCGGCGTGGCGCATCAGCTGACATTGAAACGGCGGCGCTGGATCACACCCGGCGCCGCCTGCGGTCATCAGTCAAAGCGCAAACGCACACCAGCGTAGATGCCACGGCCTTCGCCCGGCGTCGAGCGGGCAATATCCTTGCCGGCATCGTTGTAGCCTGGCGTGACCGTGGCGGCGTAGTGGCGGTTGCCGATGTTGCGCATCTCCGCCCAGGCCTGCCAGCGACCGCCGGGTGCGTCGTAGCCGATGCGGCTGCCGAAGATCACATGGCTGTCAGCCCAGTAGCTGTTGGCGTAGTCCACCGCGATGCGCGACGCGTATTCGGTATTGAGTGCAGCGTACAGGCCGGATGCGTGATCGAAGCGCAGCTCGGCCTGATAGGCGTGGCGCGGCAGGCCTGGCAGGCGGTTGCTGCCGAAACGCGCATCGTGGCGATAGCGGAAGTCGCTGAAGGTGTACGCCTGGCGCAGCGACACGCGGCCCGGTGCAGCCTGCCACAGCGTGCTGTCCAGCCCCGCTTCGATGCCGCGGTGCACGGTGGGGCTGGCGTTGTTCTCGGCGATGAACAGGTTCGGCACCGGTTGCAGTTCGACGCTCAGCAGTTCGTGGTTTACGTGCGCGTAGTAGCCGGTCAGTTCCCAGCGACCCAGCGCCGCGTCACCGCGCGCGCCCAGTTCCAGCGTGGTGGCGGTCTGGTTCTGCATCGGCACCGGCGTGCGCTGGCGTCCGGTGGACGGGCCATTGCCCGGCCCGAAGTACTGGTTCGAGCCCCAGATCATCGACCACGGGTGCGGTGCTTCCACCGAGCGGCTTAGGTTGCCGAACCACTGGGTCTGGGCGCTGTGCTGCCAGGTGAAGCCCAGTCGTGGCGCATAGTCCCAGTCGTGGTCGCGCAGGCGGCCGCCGCTGCTCGGCCAGGTCACCTGCACATCGCGACGGGTGTTGATCAGTGCCAGCCCGGTCTGCATGCGCAGGCGGTCATTGAAGGTGAGGATATTGCCGACGTGCAGCGTGCTGTCGGTGCCGTGGTGGCGGAAGTCACGCGTGCGCGTGCCGGCGGCATAGCCGTTGCTGGCAAAACGCAGCGACTCGCGCACATCGGCATCCAGGTCATGGGTGACGCGCAGGCCGACCGTGGTTTCGCTGTCCAGGCCGAACAGCCGGTGCCGGTGGCGGTAGTCCAGCGTGGCGTTGAGGTTGGCGTAGTCCAGCTGCTGGCGGTACAGGCTCTCGTTCAAGTCCATCGGGTACTTGTGATAGACCAGTCCCGCCTGCAGCGAAGAATCCTCATCGATCTGCAGCGTGGTGACGTTGCCCACCCACGTGCTGCCGGGCTGCGGGCGACGGGCATCGATGGCCAGGTTGGCCGCATTCGCGGCACGTGGGTCGTTGCGGATCTGATCGCGGGTCAGGCGACCGGGCGTTTCGTGATTGGTCTCGCGGTAGCGCACGAAGAAGCGCGTCTGCAGATCGGGCGTGATCTGCCAGCCGATGTTGGCCATCGCGCCCTTGCCGTCGCCGCGCGCATGGCGCTGATAACCATCGAACTCGGTATCGGTGTAGGCCAGGAAGTAATCGACATCACCTTTGACGCCGCCCCAGCTGATGCCGCGCTTCTGGTAGCCACGGCTGCCGGCTTCGTAGTGCAGCTGCACGCCGGCCGAATCACGGCCGCTGCGGCTGACGTAGTCGATGGCACCGCCCAGCGCCAACGCGCCGCGCTCGAAGCCGTTGGCGCCGCGCAGGACTTCCACACGCGACAGCCACAGCGGTTCCAGCAGCTCATAGGGCGTACCACCCGGGCCGGTCAGCGGCAGACCGTCGATCGACACAGCGATGCCCGAGGCGTGCGCACCCGGGCCCCGGTTGATGCCCGAGCCACGGATCGACACCTTGGTGCCTTCGTTGCCCGGCGACTGTGCGCTGATGCCCGGCTGGTAGGCCAGCACATCGGCACTGCTGGACAGTCGGCTGTCGGCCTTGGCGACGTCGATGACGTTGCTGGCGCCGGGTACGCGCTTCAGCGCCTCGCGCGCCTGCGCGCTGGCATCGGCAGCAGCGGTGACCTGCACGGCATCCAGAGTGGTGGCCTGCGGAGCGGCTGCGGCAGTGGAGGTAAGGCCAAGGGAAACGGCCAGGAACAACAGCGACGGGGTGGGACGGTACGACGAGAGCGACATGCGGGAATGCTGTAAACCACGAAAGTGGCGCGCAAGTTAACAGGTCGGGGGCGCCACGTCACCCATCGGCGGCGTATGGGCCATCCGCAGCATCCATGTAGAGCCGAGCCCATGCTCGGCTATCGCGCGCAGGGCGGGTTTCCTTCGCTCGAAGCGAAGAGCAGCCGAGCATTGGACCGGCTCTACAGAAGGTTACGGCGAGGGTTTGGCCAGCGCTTTGGCCTTGGCATACAGCCGGTCAGCCGTTTCCTTCTCACCCAGCGCGGCGTGGCATTCCGCGAGGCTGTCCCACGCATTGGTCGAATTCGGATACAGCTTGGTATTGAGAGCGAACACCTTCACCGCCTTGCGTGCCCCGAGGCTTTCGCGGACCGCGTACGCATCGGCATTGATCGCGCGCTCCAGTTCGCTGGCAGCAACCTTATTGCTGTCGCGCAGCCAGCGATGCACTGCTTCGGCCGCATCGTCACTGTCATCCAGCGCATACGCGATCAGCCGCTCGGACAGCACCGCATGCGGGAACTCCCGCGGTGCGGCGACCGCCATCGTGCTCTCCACCAGCGTGCTCGACCAGACATTGCGTGCGCTGCCGTTGGTCAGGTACACGAACACCCAGTAACCGCTGGCCAGCGAGCCCTTGTAGGCCAGCCGCGCACGTACACGGGTACCGCCATCGTGACCAACCTGGGTGTAGCCGTCGCTGCGGGTGGTGTCCCAACCGGTGGAGAAGAAATTGCTGCCGCCACCGCTCAGTTTCTGCGGCTGCCAGAGTTTTTCCAGGGTCGCCGTGCGCAGCAGCTTGCCGGTCGCCAGCGCCTGCAGGAAACGGTTCATGTCGCCCACGGTGGTCTGCAGGTCGGCATGGCCCCAGCCGTAGTCCGGCCAGGGATCTTCATTGGCCGGCTGCAATGCGCCGTCTTTGCCGATGTACGGCACCGCCGCGCGTTGGGATGGCACGCTGGCGACGCCCCAAGAGGTGCTGGTCATCTTCAATGGCAGCAGGATGCGTTCGCGTGCGATGGCTGGGTAAGGCTTGCGATAGTGTGCTTCCAGCAACGCCGTCAGCACCAGGTAGTTGGCCTGCGTGTACTGCACGCGGCTGCCGGTGGCGAACTGCATCGGCGCCGCCGCAGCCACCTTCAGCGCAGCGGCAAGATCGGGCGCCACACCGGTGTAGCCCTTGCTCACCCAGCGGTTGTCCACCCGGTCGTAGTACTCGGCGATGCCGGAGCTATGGTTGAGGAAATCGCGCACGTGGATCGCCTGCCAGGCTGCGGGCAGGTCAGGCACGTAGCGGCCGGCGGGTGCATCCAGATCCACCTTCCCCTGGTCTACCAGCTGCATCACCAGCGAGCTGGTCAGCAGCTTGGCCATCGACTGCGCGGCGAAGATGGTATCGACGGTGGCGGGTGCATGGGCAGCGGGATCGCGTTCGCCGCTGGCGCCTTGGTAAAGCACCTTGCCGTTGTGTGCGACCAGCACTGCCTGGCCGGCGATACCGTAGCGCCCGCGGTTGCTCTGAAGTTGGGCGTCGAGCTGAGTAGAGAGAGCGATGGGGACGTCACGTGCCGAGGCGGGCAGGGCGATGGCCAGGGCACAGAGCAATGCAGCTGCAAGGGTGCGGTACATCGCGGTGATCCGTCAGCGGTGATGGCGCATGTTGGTCACGGCGGAAGGCCGGGTCAAGGGCACCGATTCCCGCATCAGGGAGAGCCGGCCAGCGGCCGGCACTACCCTGTATTTCCGGTAGTGCCGGCCGCTGGCCGGCAACGCCGCGATCAGCCGAGAATCCCCGGCAGATCCAGTCCCTTTTCCTTCGCGCAGTCGATTGCGATCTCATAGCCCGCGTCAGCATGGCGCATCACGCCGGTGGCCGGGTCGTTCCACAGCACGCGTGCAATGCGCTTGGCCGCCGCTTCAGTGCCATCGCAGACGATCACCATGCCGGCGTGCTGCGAGAAGCCCATACCCACGCCGCCGCCATGGTGCAGTGATACCCACGTCGCGCCACTGGCGGTGTTGAGCAGGGCATTCAGCAGCGGCCAGTCGGAGACCGCATCGGAGCCGTCGGCCATCGCTTCGGTTTCGCGGTTCGGCGAGGCCACGCTGCCACTGTCCAGATGGTCGCGACCGATCACCACTGGCGCTTTCAGTTCACCGTTGGCCACCATCTCGTTGAAGGCCAGGCCCAGTCGATCACGATCGCCCAGACCAACCCAGCAGATGCGCGCGGGCAGGCCCTGGAACTTGATCTTCTCGGCGGCCATGTCCAGCCAGCGGTGCAGGTGCGGGTTGTCCGGAATCAGTTCCTTCACCTTGGCGTCGGTCTTGGCGATGTCTTCCGGATCGCCGCTCAGTGCCGCCCAACGGAACGGGCCGATGCCACGGCAGAACAGCGGGCGGATGTAGGCCGGTACGAAACCGGGGAAGTCGAAGGCATTGGTCACGCCTTCTTCCAGCGCCATCTGCCGCAGGTTGTTGCCGTAGTCCACGGTCGGCACGCCCAGCGCGTGGAAGCCGAGCATGGCGCGGATATGGTTGGCCATCGACGCGCGCGCGGCCTTTTCCACTTCCTTGGGGGCGGAAACGCGCTTCTCATCCCACTGCTCGACCGTCCAGCCCTGCGGCAGGTAGCCGTTCACCGGGTCGTGCGCGGAGGTCTGGTCGGTCAGCAGGTCCGGCTTCACGCCGCGCTTGAGCAGTTCGGCCAGCACGTCGGCCACATTGCCCAGCAATCCCACCGACTTCGGCGTGCCAGCCTTGCACGACTCGTCGATCAGGCGCAGTGCTTCGTCCAGGTTGTCGGTCCAGGTATCCAGGTAGCCGGTACGCAGGCGCATTTCGATGCTGCTCTTGCGGCATTCCACTGCCAGGCAGGAGGCGCCGGCCATCACTGCGGCCAGCGGCTGCGCGCCACCCATGCCACCCAGACCGCCAGTGAACAGCCACTTGCCAGCCAGGCTGCCGTTGTAGTGCTGGCGGCCCATTTCCACGAAGGTCTCGTAGGTGCCCTGCACGATGCCCTGCGCGCCGATGTAGATCCAGCTGCCGGCGGTCATCTGGCCGTACATGGCCAGGCCCTTCTTATCCAGTTCGTTGAAGTGGTCCCAGTTGGCCCAGCGCGGCACCAGGTTGGAATTGGCGATCAGCACGCGCGGCGCATCGGCGTGGGTGCGGAACACGCCCACCGGCTTGCCTGACTGCACCAGCAGGGTCTGGTCATCGTCCAGGCGCTTGAGCGTTTCGACGATGGCATCAAAGCTCTCCCAGTCGCGCGCAGCGCGGCCGATACCGCCGTACACCACCAGTTCCTGCGGGCGCTCGGCCACGTCCGGGTGCAGGTTGTTCATGAGCATGCGCAACGGCGCTTCGGTCAGCCAGCTCTTGGCGTTGAGCGTGGTGCCGGTCGGCGCGGCGATGGTGCGGGACGGGTCGTTGCGGGTCATGCGGCGCTCCGGTTCGTAGCGAATTCAAGGCAGGCGTTGAGCACCTGCGCCAGAGTGTGGCGCAGCGGTGCAGCGTGGTCGGGGTCGAGCGGGGTGGGCCAGCTGTGCTCGTCCACCTGGTCGGGCAGGGGTTCGTGCATGTAGCCACGGCAGGCCAGCTCCATCTGCAGGCTGTGCACACCGCCGGCGATGTTGCTGTAGTGGCGGGTGATCCAGCCACCCTTGAAGCGGCCGTTGCGCACCTGGCTCATGCCACTGATCTTCAGCAGGTTTTCCACTACGTCGCTCAGAGCGTTGTCGCAAGACGTATCCGGAGCACCGGAGGGACCAGCGGTGCCGAGATTGAACTGCGGCAGCTCACCCTCGAACAGGTGCGGGATATGCGAGCGGATCGAGTGCGCGTCGTACACCACCACGGTGCCATGGCGAGCACGCAGGCGCGTAATCTGCGTGGCCAATGCATCGTGGTAGGGCAGGAAATAGGTATCACGACGGCGAGTAATTTCTGCTTCGTCCGGCTCGCGGCCGGCGTGATACAGCGGCTGGTTGTCGAAGGTGGTCAGCGGGCACAGGCCGGTGGTGTTCTGGCCGGGGTACAGCGACACGCCGCTGGGATCGCGGTTGAGATCGATCACCGAACGTGAGATCGCCGAGCGCACCGTGGTCGCGCCCATGCCACGCACGAAGTCGTACAGTTCGTGCACCCACCAGTCGGCATCGCGGCGGGCCAGCCACGGTGAGTGGTAGTCGCCGATCAGGTCGTGCGGCAGTTCGCTGCCGGTATGCGGGAAGCTGACGATCAACGGGGCATCACCTTCGTGCACCGTCAGCCATTCGGGGCGGGCATTCATGCCTGCGGTTCCACGGTTGGCAGAAGCCCGGCCAAGCCCTGCGCCAGCGCGCCGCTGCGCACCAGGTTCGTGGCGGTCACCATGTCCGGATGGAAGTAGCGATCCTCTTCCAACGTCGGCACCTGCGCACGCAGGGTGGCGCGCACGCTTTCCAGCGCGGTGCTGGAGCGCAGCGGCGCGTGGAAGTCGCAGCCCTGCGCAGCGGCCAGCAGTTCGATGCCGATCACGTTGGCCGCGTTCTCGGCCATCTGCATCAGGCGGCGTGCACCGTGCGCGGCCATCGACACGTGGTCTTCCTGGTTGGCCGAGGTCGGAATCGAGTCGACGCTGGCCGGATAGGCGCGCTGTTTGTTCTCCGAGACCAGCGCGGCAGCGGTAACCTGCGGGATCATGAAGCCGGAATTCAGGCCGGGGCGCGGGGTCAGGAACGCAGGCAGGCCCGACAGCGCCGGGTCGACCAGCATCGCCAGGCGGCGCTCGCTGATCGAGCCGATCTCGCATACCGCCATCGCCAGCATGTCGGCGGCGAAGGCCACCGGCTCGGCGTGGAAATTGCCACCGGACAGCGCTTCACCGGTCTCGGTGAATACCAGCGGATTGTCGGAGACGCCGTTGGCTTCGATTTCCAGCGTGGTCGCCGCCTGGCGCAGGATGTCCAGTGCCGCGCCCATCACCTGTGGCTGGCAGCGCAGGCAGTACGGGTCCTGCACGCGCACGTCGTTGTCGCGGTGCGATTCGCGGATGCCCGAGTCCAGCATCAAGCTGCGCAGGGTGGCAGCGGTTGCGATCTGACCGCGCTGCCCACGCAGGGCATGGATGCGCGGATCGAACGGCGTATCCGAGCCCTTCGCGGCTTCCACCGACAGCGCACCGGTGACCAGTGCGGCCTGGAACACGGTCTCGATCTCGAACAGACCGGCCAGCGCATAGGCGGTGGAGAACTGGGTGCCGTTGAGCAGTGCCAAGCCTTCCTTCGCACCCAGCTCGATGGGCTGCAGGCCAGCACGTGACAGTGCATCGATCGCCGGCAGGCGTTCGTCTCCGATGAAGGCTTCGCCCACGCCCAGCATCACGCTGGCCAGGTGCGAGAGCGGCGCCAGATCGCCGGAGGCACCGACCGAGCCCTGTGCGGGCACCACCGGCAGCACGTCCTTGACCAGCATCGCTTCCAGCAACAGCAGGGTCTCCTCGCGGATGCCCGAAGCGCCCTGGGCCAGGCTCACCAGCTTCAGCGCCATCATCAGCCGCACCACGTTGGCCGGCATCGGCTCGCCCACGCCGGCGGCATGCGAGAGCACGATGTTCCGCTGCAGGGTGGCCAGGTCTTCGCGCTCGATGCGCACGCTGGCCAGCTTGCCGAAGCCGGTGTTGATGCCATACACCGGCGCGCCCTTGGCGACGATGGCAGCCACGGTCGCGGCACTGGAACGCACGGCCGGCAGCGCGGTCGGGTCCAGTGCCAGCGATGCGCTGCGATAGACCTGCCGCCACTGGGCGAGGGTGACATGGCCGGGGCGAAGAACCAGGGTGTTGCTCATGTGTTGCTCCAGGAGGCAGGCAGGTCGGGCTGTCCGCGCACCACGCGCGCGTGCAGCGGGTTGAATCCAATGCGATAGACCAGGTCGGCGGGGGCGTCGATGTCCCAGATCGCCAGGTCGCAGTCCATGCCTACAGCCAGGCGGCCGATGCGCTCGCCATGGCCCAGTGCGCGCGCCGCTTCACGGGTGAAGCCGGCGATGCATTCGTCCACGGTCAGGCGGAACAGGGTGGCGCCCATGTTCATGGCCAGCAGCGGGCTGGTCAGCGGCGAGGTGCCCGGGTTGCTGTCGGTGGCCAGCGCCAGCGGCACGCCCGCCGCACGCAGCGCGGTGATCGGCGGCAGGGTGGTATCGCGGGTGAAATAGAAGGCACCGGGCAGCAGCACGGCGACAGTGCCGGCCGCTGCCATCGCGGCGATGCCGGCATCGTCCAGATGTTCGATATGGTCGGCCGAGAGTGCGCCGAAGCTGGCGGCCAGTTCGGCGCCATGCTGGTTGCTCAGCTGCTCGGCGTGGATCTTGATCGCCAGTCCGTGCGCGCGTGCGGCTTCGAAAACCTGCCGTGCCTGCGCCGGTGAGAACGCGATGTTCTCGCAGAACACATCCACCGCTTCGGCCAGGCCTTCGGCGGCGATGGCCGGGATCATCTCGTTGCACACCTCGTCGGTGTACTCCTGTGCTTCGCGGCCCGGCGGAATCGCGTGCGCACCGAGGAAGGTGGTCACCACGTTGACCCGGGATTCCTCGCCCAGCGCGCGCGCCACCTGCAGCTGCTTGCGCTCGTCGGGCAGGGTCAGGCCGTAGCCGGACTTGATCTCGAGGGTGGTCACGCCCTCGGCGCGCATCGCCAGCAGGCGCGGCCGGCTTTCGCTGGCCAGCTGTTCCGGCGTGGCGGCGCGGGTGGCGCGCACGGTGGAGACGATGCCGCCGCCGGCGCGGGCGATGTCGGCATAGCTGACGCCCTGCAGGCGCTGCTCGAACTCGTTGGCGCGGTTGCCGGCGTAGACCAGGTGGGTGTGGCAGTCGATCAGGCCGGGCGAAATCCAGCGGCCTTCGCCATCGATGCGGGTAGTCGGCCGCAGCTGGGCATCGCTGCCTGCTGGGCCGACATGGACGATGCGGCCGTCAGCGCAGGCCAGCACGCCATCGCGGATGACACCCAGCCCATCGCCATCGAGGGTGATCAGGTGAACGTTGGACCAGAGGGTATCGACGTGCATGGCATCCACAACGCGGCTGTGCTTATATGTCTATACAATATAGGCGTCCATTTCGGGTTGTCCAGCCATGTCCGATTCGCGTTCCCCGCACAGTTTCCATGCCGCCCACGCCCTGCTGGCCGACGGCTGGACCCGCGATGTCCGCCTGCAGGTGCAGGACGGCCGCATCACGGCGATCCACACGGGGCAGGGCGCGCAGGACGGTGACACCCGCGTCGGCATCCTGGTGCCGGGCCTGCCCAACCTGCACAGCCACGCCTTCCAGCGCGGCATGGCCGGGCTGACCGAGATCGGCGGCGGCGACGGTGACAGTTTCTGGAGCTGGCGCGAGCTGATGTACCGCTTCCTGGCCCACCTGCGCCCGGACGCGGTGCAGGCCATCGCCGCCCAGGCCTACATGGAAATGCTGGAAAGCGGCTTCACCCGCGTCGGCGAGTTCCACTACTTGCACCACGACGCCGATGGCCATCCCTATGCCAACCGCGCCGAGATGAGTGCGCGGATTGCGGCGGCGGCTGATCAGACCGGCATCGGCCTGACCCTGTTGCCGGTGTTCTATGCGCACGCCGATTTCGGCGGTGCAGCCCCCAATCCGGCACAGCGTCGGCTGATCCACGACGTGGACGGCTTCGCGCAGCTGCTGGAAGCCGCGAAGCCGGCACTGACCGCGCTGCCCGACGCGGTGCTCGGCATCGCCCCGCACAGCCTGCGCGCGGTCACCGGCGAAGAACTGAGTGCGTTGCTGCCGCTGACCGACGGCCCGGTGCACATCCATATCGCCGAGCAGGTGCGTGAAGTCGAGGCCTGCCTGGCCTGGAGCGGCCAGCGCCCGGTGCAGTGGCTGTACAACCATGCGCCGGTGGATGCGCGCTGGTGCCTGGTGCATGCCACTCACATCACCGATGACGAGCGCGCGGCCATCGTGGCCAGCCAGGCGGTGGCCGGCCTGTGCCCGATCACCGAGGCCAACCTGGGTGATGGTCTGTTCCCGATGCAGGCGTTCGCACGCGAGGGCGGGCGCTTCGGTGTCGGCTCCGATTCCAATGTGCTGATCGATGCGGCCGAAGAACTGCGCCTGCTTGAATACGGCCAGCGCCTGACCCTGCGCGGGCGCAATGTGCTGGCACCGGATGCCACCCGCAGCAGCGGCCGGTTCCTGTTTGAAGGCGCACTGCACGGTGGCGCCCAGGCCCTGGGCGTGGCTGCCGGCCTGCAGGTGGGCGCCAGTGCCGATCTGGTCGAACTGGATGCTGAGCACCCCGCGCTGCAGGCGCGTCAGGACGACGCATGGCTTGACAGCTGGGTGTTCGCCGCACGTAATGGCGCGCTGCGATCGGTCTGGCGCCATGGCCGCCAATGCGTGGCCGAGGGCCGCCACCTGCAACGCGAGGCGATCACCACCGCCTTCGCTGCCGCCCTGCGTGGCGTGCTGGGCTGATCGCCTCCCGCCACCGAGACCCCATTACGTGAAGGCCAGCAAGTCCGCCACGCTCAACCAGCGTATCCGCAGCGATCTGGAAAGCCGCATCCTCAGCGGAGAGTGGGCGCCGGGCTTCCGTATTCCGTACGAACACGAGCTGATGGAGCAGTACGGCTGCTCGCGGATGACGGTGAACAAGGTGCTGACCGCGCTGGCCGAGAGCGGCATGATCGAGCGCCGCCGCCGCGCCGGTTCGTTCGTGGCGCGGCAGCCGCCGCACCTGGAGCAGGTGGCGCTGGAGATTCCGGATATCGCGATGGAAGTGGGTTCGCGTGGCCACCAGTACGGCTACCACCTGCTGCAGCGCGAGTTGCGCTTGGCCGATGCCGGCAATGTTGGCGAAGTGGAGCTGGCCGGCAGCGAACAGCTGCTGGCGATGCGCTGCCTGCATCTGGCCGATGGCCGGCCGCTGGCACTGGAGCACCGGCTGATCAGTCCGATGGGTGTGCCAGAGGTGCTGGACGTCGATTTCAACACTACCGCGCCGGGTAGCTGGCTGTTGCAGAACGTGTCGTGGACCCGCGCCCAGCACCGCATCAGCGCCTGGGGCGCGGACACCGCCACCGCCAAGCTGCTGGACGTGAAGCCCGGCACCGCCTGTCTGGTGATCGAGCGCCTTACCTGGCGCGGCGAACAGCCGATCACCCGTGTGCGCCAGGTGTTCCTCGGGGATGCCTGGGACCTGGTTGCGCGCTTCGCGCCTGGGGCGCGCTAGGGTCGACCCCGCTCGCGCATCTCGCAGCATTGGGCTGAACAGGCGCCATGTAGAGCCGAGCCAATGCTCGGCTGCTGTTCGCGCGATGCGATTGAGTCGAGCGTGGCTCGACTCCACAAGGGCGTCCACGCATGGCGTTGATCTACGGACACCCCAATCAATACGTGGCGCACTGCCGCCAGCGTACGGGCTCATCCACGCCGGGGCGGGCGTTGAGCTGGATGCGCACGTTGCGCAGGGCGGGGTAGTGCAGCACTTCCTCGCAGACCCGCGGCCACACCGCGTCCAGCTCGCCGGTGCGGTTGATCGCCAGCGTCTGCCGGGTCAGCCAGACACCGCTGGCAATACCGGGCTTGCCGGCCAAGGCACGGGACAGATCGGCCTGGAAGCGCTCCAGCGTGGCGGCATCCGGGTTGGGGTTGCTGCGCGCGTCGGTAGAGGACGTGGCCGGTGCAGGCGCAGCGGCCGGTGGCCTGGTAGCGGGGGCCGGTTCGGGCGCCGCTTCAACCTTAGGCGCAACGGGCGCGGGGGCGACCGGCACCTCCGCAACGAGCGGGGCGTCCTGCACATGCAGGCCCTGCAGGCTCAGTCCCACCAGCAGGCCCAGCGTCACCGAACCCAATGCGGCAATGGCAATGCGACGCAGCGCCTCATGACGGGCACTGGCACGCACACGGGCTTCGATATCAACCGGCAGATAGGGCTGCAGCAGCGGCCACAGACGCGGGCCGTCCAGCACCTCGACCGCCTGCTTCTCGGCGGCGCTGCGGCCGTCGCGTTCCATCTGGCCTTCGGTCAGCAGCACACCGCCGCGGGCGCCGGCCAGGCGGGCCGCCGCACCCAGTTCGTTCACTGCGGCGGTGCCGATGCGATAGGCCAGGCCGTGCTTGCACGAGACCAGCCAACTGTTGGGGCCGTCGCTCAGCAGGAAATCACTGCTGGGTTCGCGTGACTCCTCGGCGGGGTCGTTCAGTTCTCGCAGGCCGCGCTGCTCGCGCAGCATGCATTTGACCAGTACGGAGAACTCGCGCCAATGCATGCCGGCCAGGGCCTGCAGGCCCAGTTGCATCTCCTTTTGTCGCCGCTTGATCCACCACAGATAGACAACGGCCAGGGAACAGGTAAGCAGGGCCGACAGCAGGGCCAGGATCCAAGGGAGCATGCAGGAGGTGCGCGGAAGGGGCGAATGCGGAGAACGACAGTGTAAAGGTCGCACCGTGCCGCTGGGTCAGGAGGATCCTGACAGGAAGCGTGATGGAACGCGCAGATCGGCGTAGAGCGGGCACGAAAAACCCGCCAATCCTGAAGCCGTGAGGGGAGGGAACAAACGGCAGCCGAAGCGATTGGCGGGTTGCTCGCGATTGTCGATCAAATTTTATTGCATTGCAACAATCGCCGTCAGGGCACGCTGCCGGGCGATTGATGGCTGCCCGGCGCCGGTGCATCGATGTCTGAGGCGGCGCGGTTTTCCAGCTTGGCCAAGCGTGCCTGCAACGCGTCGATGCGGGCCTCCAGCGCGGTCACTTCGTCGGCGGTGGGGACATGCAGGCGCTTGAGCACGCCCTGCACCTGGTCATCGAAGGCCTTCTCGACCTTGGTCCACGTGCCGGAGGCCCTTTCGCGAGCCTCGTCCAGCGACGATTCGACGTTGTCACGCCAACCCGGAGGCTGTTCGCCATTGCGTTCACGGCGGCGAGCCTCCCAGGCTTCGCCTTCCTTGACCAGGCCATCGAAGAATCGGCCGCCTTCGGCCTGGGCGCGGCCCAGGGCACCTAGGCCGGCCAGCCATACCTGTTGTGCCGAGTCACTCAACTTGCGCGAGAAGCGCTCAGCCTGGTCACCGAAAGAGGCGTCGTCGTCGCGGCGGTCGTCATTTTCGTAGCGGTTCATCGCACTTCCCGTGGGAGTTGGGCCTGGCCCGAGAGTAGCGCGTGACGGCGTTGCACCGTCGTGACGGTCGCCGCCGGGGTTCAGCCCAGCTTTTCCTTCAGCACGCGCTGGATCTCGCCTTCGACCATGCCTTTCATCGCCGACAGCAGGAAGCCCAGCTTGGCGGTCACGCGCACGGCGCCCGGTTGCAGTTCGATCGCGCCGTCCACACCGCTGCCGGAAAAGTTCAGCACGTCGGCGGCCCAGGACGACTTCAGGCCGAAGCGCTCGGACAGTTTGGCGGCAACCTGTTCGATCGCAGCGCGCGCCTGTGCGTCGGGCAGGGCGTGGGCGTGGCGGACATCGATGGTGGACATGCAGGCTCCTGGCGCAAAGCGGGGATGATCAATGAGGGCGAGCATTGTGCGCATCGAGGGCCTTCGCGCCAAGCGCTCATCGTGGGTTCTTCTTCGGGGGCGACCAACCTGCTAGGCTGCGCCGCGTGCAGAACCTGCTTGTTCACTTCAGCCAACAACAACAGCCCGACCAGCCGCTGCGGCCCGGGGTGCAACGCATCGTGCGCCAGGCAAACGGCAGCGTGCGGCTGGGCGATGCCGGCAACGGTGCCCTGCTGCTGGCCCAGTTCTGCATGGACGATCGCGGCCTTTGGCTGCAGGTTGGAAACGGCATCCGCGGCATCCATGTGAACGGTCGCCCGGTGCGGCGCATGGCCCTGTTGCGTGCAGGCGATGCGGTGTACGTGGATGGCGTGGAAATGGTCCTGCAGGGCGAGGTCGAGAGCCTGCTGCAGGCGCCCGCGCCCAACAGCGATGGTGTTAACGACGAGCAGCAGCGCCTGCTGCGCGGCGTCGGCGGCCTGCATCATGGCCGCAGCTTCACGTTGTCGCGAACCCGCCTGGTCGGTCGCGGCGGTGACGCCGACATCGAGATCAATGAACCGGCCTTCGCCGAACAGCACGCCCGCGTGGAAGTGCATGGCGAGCGTGTGCTGCTGCGTGACCTGGGCAGTGCCGAGGGCACCCGGGTCAACGGCGTGGCCGTGCGCCACTGCTGGCTGCAGGCCGGTGACCAGGTAGTGTTCGATGGCCAGCACCGCTTCGTGCTGGAAGTGCCACACGACCCGCGGCGGCGCCCGCTGCCGGACGAAGACGAATCCAGTCAGGACACCGAGCAGGCGCCGGTGTTGCCGGCCGCCCCGCGCAAGGTCCGGCGCTGGCCGTGGCTGCTGGTCAGTGCGCTGCTGCTGGCGGCGGTGCTCAGCCTGCTGCTCTGGTTCGGCGCGCGCTGATCCTGCATTCGCCGGGCATGGCCCGGCGCTACCGGGACAGTGTTCATCTCCCCGCTCCTGGTAGGTGCCGACCTTGGTCGGCACGCTCTCTAGGTGGGGATGACGCCTGACGGCGTACGCCGACCAAGGTCGGCGACTACCGGCGCCATGCTGGCCGTCAATGGATTCCAATGAAACCAAATTTCCCTTGCCGCACAAGGCCGCAAGGCTGGTGCACTGCGGCATACTAGGGGTCTTGCCCCACAGGTGTGACATGACGCGCGCGTTCAACTTCAGTGCCGGCCCTGCAACCTTGCCGGAATCGGTCCTGCGCCAGGCGCAGGCGGAAATGCTGGACTGGCACGGTAGCGGTGCCTCCATCGTCGAAATGAGCCATCGCGGCGCGGAATTCATGTCCGTGGCCGCCGAAGCCGAGGCCGACCTGCGGCGCCTGCTCGACATCCCCGAAGACTATGCGGTGCTGTTCCTGTCCGGTGGTGCCACCACCCAGCAGGCGCTGATCCCGCTCAACTTCGCCGCCCCCGGTCAGCGGGCCGACTATGTGGTCAGTGGCCACTGGGGCAAGACCGCAGTCAAGCAGGCCGGCGTCTATGTCGACGTCAATATTGCCGCCAGCAGCGAGGCCAACGGTTACCGCACGCTGCCGCCGCGCGCCGACTGGCAGCTCTCGCCTGATGCCGCTTACGTGCACCTCACCGCCAACGAGACCATCCACGGCGTCGAGTTCCGTGATGTGCCCGATACCGGCGACGTGCCGCTGGTGGCCGACTTCAGCTCGTCCATCGCCAGTGAGCCGTTGGACGTGCGCCGCTATGGCGTGATCTACGCCGGAGCGCAGAAGAACCTCGGCCCGGTCGGCATCGCGGTGATGATCATCCGCCGCGATCTGCTGGAGCGCAGCGGCCAGCCGCGGGCGGACATCTTCGATTACCGCTCGCACGTTGCCCGCGATTCGATGCTCAACACGCCTCCCACCTGGAACTGGTACCTGGCCGGCCTGGTGTTCAAGTGGATGCTGGCCGAAGGTGGCGTGGCCGAGTTCGCCAAGCGCAACGCCGCCAAGGCCGCGTTGGTGTACGGAGCCATCGACGGTTCCGGTGGCTTCTACCGCAACGAGGTCGCGCATGCGGCACGTTCGCGGATGAACATCCCGTTCTTCCTGCCCGATGCCGAGCTCGATGCCCGCTTCGTCGCCGAAGCCAAGGCCGCTGGCCTGCTGGCGCTGAAGGGACACAAGGTGGTCGGGGGCATCCGCGCCTCGCTGTACAACGCCATGCCGCTGGCCGGGGCCGAGGCGCTGGTCGCCTTCATGGCCGATTTCCAGCAGCGTCACGGCTGAGCAATGAACGGCGCGCACCGTTGGGTGCGGGCCCCGTAACAAGGAACTCCGATGGCAAGCAGCAAATCCAGCAAGAAGGCGCCGAAGAAGGCCGAACCGGCCAAGGACAGCGCGTCCACCAAGGCGAAGAGCAAGGCCAAGGCCGCCTCGAATCCGGCGCCCACCCTGGCGCCGCTGGCGCTGGCCGATGTGCGCTCGAAGATCGACCAGATCGACCGCGACATCCAGAACCTGATCGCCGAGCGCGCACGCTTTGCCCACCAGGTCGGCAAGGCCAAGGGCAAGCTCGCCGCCGCCGTCGACTACTACCGCCCCGAGCGCGAAGCGCAGGTGCTGCGCATGGTGGTGGACCGCAACGAAGGCCCGCTCAGCGATGAGCTGCTGGTGCATGTCTACCGCGAGATCATGTCGGCCTGCCTGGCCCAGCAGGAGCCGCTGAAGATCGGCTACCTTGGCCCGGAAGGCACCTTCAGCCAGCAGGCCGTGCTCAAGCACTTCGGCCGCTCGGCGCTGGGCCTGCCGATGGCCAGCATCGAAGAAGTGTTCCAGGAAGTGGAAGCGGGCAACGCCGATTTCGGCGTGGTGCCGGTGGAGAATTCCGGGCAGGGCACCATCCAGATCACCCTGGACATGTTCCTGACCTCCAACCTGAAGATCTGTGGCGAAGTGGAACTGCGCGTGCAGCAGTACCTGATGTCGCGCAGCGGCCGCATCGAGGACATCGAGCGCATCTACGCGCACCCGCAGTCGTTCATGCAGACCTCGGCCTGGCTGCGCGCCAACCTGCCGAAGGCCGAGAAGATTCCGGTCTCGAGCAATGCCGAAGGTGCGCGTCGTGCGCGCAATGCCGACGACGCGGCGGCCATCGGTGGCGAGAGCGCCGGCCACGTATATGGCCTGAAGAAGGTGGTCACCAAGCCGATCCAGAACGATGCCGACAACACCACCCGCTTCCTGGTAGTGGGCCGCAACATCTTCCCGACCTCCGGCCACGATCGCACCTCGGTGCTGGTGTTCATCCATGACAAGCCCGGTGCGCTGTTCGACGTGCTCAGCCCGTTCGCCCGCCATGGCATCAGCATGAACCGCATCGAGTCGCGCCCGTCGCACCACGGCAAGTGGGAATACGGCTTCTTCATCGACCTGGCTGGCCACATCGACGACGCGCCGATGCAGGCCGCTCTGGCCGAACTGGAAGCGCACTCGGCGCAGATCAAGGTGCTCGGCTCCTATCCGGTGGCCGTGCCCTGATTGCTGCTGCTGCGGTGGCTGCGGCTGCCGCTCCCTGATGCATCGCCGGTGCTGCCGGCGTTTACGGAACGATCGAACGATGAGCAACGCGCAACACTGGATTGCCCGCAAGGGCCAGCCGCTGCAGGGCAGCCTGACCATTCCCGGCGACAAGTCGGTCTCGCACCGCTCGGTGATGTTCGCCGCGCTGGCCGATGGCACCTCGCATATCGAGGGTTTCCTGGAAGGCGAAGATACTCGCGCCACTTCGCGCATCTTCAGCCAGCTGGGCGTGCGCATAGAGACCCCAAGCCCGTCGCAGCGCATCGTGCACGGCGTCGGTATCGACGGCCTGAAAGCACCGGATGCACCGCTGGACTGTGGCAACGCCGGTACCGGCATGCGCCTGCTGGCCGGCCTGCTGGCGGGCCAGCCATTTGACTGCACGCTGATCGGTGATGAATCGCTGTCCGGGCGCCCGATGCGCCGCGTCACCGGCCCGCTGTCGCAGATGGGCGCGAAGATCGACACCGCAGAAGACGGCACGCCGCCGCTGCACGTGCATGGCGGGCAATCGCTGCACGGCATCGACTTCGCCTCGCCGGTGGCCAGCGCGCAGATCAAGTCGGCGGTGCTGCTGGCCGGCCTGTATGCGCAGGGCGAAACCAGCGTGGTGGAGCCGCATCCGACCCGCGACTACACCGAGCGCATGCTCTCTGCATTCGGGGTGGAGATCGAATTCTCGCCGGGCAAGGCTCGCCTGCGTGGCGGGCAGCGCCTGCGTGCCACCGACATCGTGGTGCCCGCCGATTTCTCCTCGGCCGCGTTCTATCTGGTGGCTGCCAGCATCATTCCCGGCTCCGAACTGCGCCTGAAGCAGGTCGGCCTGAATCCGCGTCGCACCGGTTTGCTGCACGCGCTGCGCTTGATGGGGGCGGACATCACCGAAGAGAACCTGGCCGAGCAGGGCGGTGAGCCGGTGGCAGACCTGGTGGTGCGCTACGCGCCGCTGAAGGGTGCGCGCATTCCGGAGGAGTTGGTGCCGGACATGATCGACGAGTTCCCGGCGCTGTTCGTGGCCGCTGCGGCCGCCGAAGGGCAGACCGTGGTGAGTGGTGCTGCCGAACTGCGAGTGAAGGAATCCGATCGTCTTGCCGCAATGGCGACTGGCCTACGCGCTCTGGGCATGCAGGTGGACGAAACTGAAGATGGCGCAACCCTGCACGGCGGTGTACGCCTGGGTAGTGGCACCATCGAAAGTCATGGCGACCATCGCATCGCCATGGCGTTTGCCATTGCCGGCCAGATCAGTGACGGCGAAGTGCGCATCAACGACATCGCCAACGTCGCCACCTCCTTCCCGGATTTCGACGGACTGGCGCGCGGGGCCGGGTTCAATCTAGGCTGAGCGGTACCGAATCCGCCGGGCCATGCCCGGCGGATTGCGCGCCCCGGTAGCTGCCGACCTTGGTCGGCACGCTTCCATCACCCGGTGGGTGCCAACCCTGGTTGGCACGCTCACATCGCCCGGTAGGTGCCAACCTTGGTTGGCAGACGTCTCCGCATAAAAGGACGGAGGCCGAAGCCTCCGTCGAAACATCACGAACCCCTCGTCCGCGATCAACGCTGCTCGGTACGGAAATCCACCGGAACCCGCACCACGCTTGCTACGGCACGGCCTTCATGCATTGCCGGCTGGAACTTCCAGTTCTGCACGGTGTTGAGCACCGCACGATCCAGGTCACGGCTGCGCTCGCCGCTGCGCGAGACGATCGCAGCGTTGGCGACATTGCCGCGGGTATCGACATTCAGGCTTGCGATCACGCTGCCCTGCACGCCACTGCGCAGTGCGGCAGCGGGGTAGGTAGGCATGCGATTGCTGGCCAGCGGGCGTGCTTCACGATTACGCACCACTGGCGCAGCCTTGCGCTGGCTTGAGGCCGGGGCGGCCTGGCGCGTTGCAGGTGCCGCTGCATCGATCGCCGCAGCCTGCTCAGGGGCCGGCAAAATGCGCTCACCGACCGGTGCCGGCGCCACATCTTCCTGGTTGGAGTAACGCAACCAGAGCAGGGCGGCAGCAAACATCGCCACGATCAGCGCAATCCACATCCAGGGCGAGGTGGGCGTGTGCTGTGCGCTGGAATCCTGCGGCAGATGCGGCGAGTGGAGGTTCTCGTGGGTGGTGGCAGTCATCGCAAACTCCTTCCGTCACTTGGCGACGTGGGAAGTGTTGCCCGAGCCACGGACGAGGAGTGTCAGCGTTGCGTCAACGCCACCGGCAGGGTTCAGTTTGCCTGCCGGAAAGCGTTCAGTTACTGCGTCTTGAAGTCGAACGGCACCTCAATGCTGCCCGGTACGGCCTGGCCGTTGCTCTGTGCCGGAGTGAAGCGCCAGCGCCGCACGGCGTCGGTGGCGGCACGGTCGAGCTCGCGTGAGCCGCTGCGCTGGATCAGCGTGGTGTTGTTCGGGTAGCCGGTGGCATCTACGTCCACGCGCACCACCACGGTACCTGTCTCGCCGGCACGCAGGGCGGCGGCAGGGTAGGAGGGAGGCGGCGACTGGCCGGCAATCGGCATCGGCTGGCTGTTGCCGGTCGCGGCCGGCGCCGCGCCCGGGGCGGCCGGGGCCGGCTCGGCGATCGGGGCGGGCGGCGGCGGAGCGGTTTCGACCAGCTTCGGCGCTTCTTCCTCCACCGGTGCCGGCTTGGCGTCAGGCATGTCGCTGGAACCGGCCGCAGCGGCCAACGGTTCCGGCAGGGGCTCGACCTGGGCGGTTTCCTGCGGGGTCTGCGCGGCCGGGTCGGCGCGGAAGAACTCCTTGTCACGACCGGTCAACCAGACCAGCACGAACAGCAGCACGCCCACACCGAAGGCGATGCCGGCGATCTTCAGGGCGTTGCGCGGGATATGCACAGTGAACGACTTGGCGGGCGACGAGCGAGGTGCAGACATGGACCAGACCAGTACGGAATGGCTCGATTCTGCCACGGCGGGAATGAACCGGGCGGCAGAAATCCGTATAACAGGCGATAATCCCGTTCCTGATACCCACCACGACACCTGCCATGCTTGATCCAGCCCTGCTCCGCCACCAGCCCGCCGACCTCGCCGAACGCCTGCGCACCAGCCGCGGCTTCGAGCTCGACGTGTCTGCCCTGGAGTCCCTGGAGGCAGATCGCAAGCGCATCCAGGTGCGGACCCAGGAGCTGCAGAGCCTGCGTAACAGCCGTTCCAAGGCCATCGGCCAGGCCAAGGCCAAGGGCGAGGACGTCTCGGCCATCATGGCTGAGGTCGCCGCGTTCGCCGACGAGCTGAAGGCTTCGGAAGTGGCGCTGGACGAGCTGCGCGAGAAGATCGACGCCATCTCGATGGGTATCCCGAACCTTCCGGCTGATGACGTGCCGGCCGGTGCCGACGAGAACGACAACGTCGAGCAGTCGCGCTGGGGCACCCCGCGCCAGTTCGACTTCAAGGTGCTGGACCACGTTGAGCTGGGCGCACGCAACGGTTGGCTGGACGGCGAAACCGCGGCCAAACTGTCCGGTTCGCGCTTCACCGTGCTGCGCGGCCCGATCGCGCGCCTGCACCGTGCCCTGGCCCAGTTCATGGTCGACCTGCACACCGGTGAGCACGGCTACGAGGAAACCAACGTACCGCTGCTGGTCAATGCCGATTCGCTGCGCGGCACCAGCCAGCTGCCGAAGTTCGAGGACGATCTGTTCAAGACCGCCGTGGGCGACTCTACGCGCTACCTGATCCCGACCTCGGAAGTGCCGCTGACCAACATCGTGCGCGACGAGATCGTCGATGCCGAACGCCTGCCGCTGCGCATGACCGCCCATTCGATGTGCTTCCGTGCCGAGGCTGGCAGCGGTGGTCGCGACGTGCGCGGCATGATCCGCCAGCACCAGTTCGAGAAGGTCGAGCTGGTTTCGATCAGCCGCCCGGAAGACAGCGACGCCGAACACCAGCGCATGACCCGCTGCGCCGAAGTGGTGCTGGAGAAACTGGGCCTGCCGTACCGCAAGGTGCTGCTGTGCACCGGCGACATGGGCTTCTCGGCCATCAAGACCTACGATCTGGAGGTCTGGCTGCCGTCGCAGGAGACCTACCGCGAGATCTCCTCGTGCTCGAACTGTGGTGACTTCCAGGCCCGCCGCATGCAGGCCCGCTGGCGCAACCCCGCCACGGGCAAGCCGGAACTGGCGCACACGCTGAACGGCTCGGGCGTGGCCGTGGGCCGCGCGATGATCGCGGTGATGGAGAATTACCAGAACGCCGACGGCAGCATCACCGTGCCGGAGGCCCTGCGCCCGTACATGGGTGGCCTGGAAACCATCGGCTGATTCCCTGATCGGGTGGGTGCCATGCTTGCATGGCACCGTATCCACGCATGGCGTGGATCTACAATGCGGGCTACATCCTCGCCATGCGTGGATGAACCACCGCGATCACTCCACGGCGCGCACCTTCTCCAACGGCACCCATCCGGGTTCGCCCGTCTCCGGCACGCACCACGCCCAGCCATTGAGCGTGTGTTGCCCGCGCAGCATCTGCCCTGGATCCACATCCAGTTCGCGCGCACAGTAGTCCACCGTGGCAAACGCGCCACCCTGCGCATCGCGGCCGATCACCGGCGCCGGCATGAATCCGGGCTGCTGGCCCTCGGCTTCGCACAGGAACCAGTCTTCCCAGCCCTCCGGGCCCTCATAACGTTCGCCGACCACCAGTGCCTGGCCACGGCGCAGGGTGATCGGGTGCGGAAATTCGCTGCGATGTGCAGTGGTCACGATGTAGTCCATGAACCACTGTACCGCTTCCGCCGGGCATGGCCCGGCGCTACCAGAGCCGGCCGGACCATGCCGGCACCTGCACGGGCAGCGCCGGGCCATGCCCGGCGGGCAAGAATCGGCATGCAAAAAAAGCGGCCCCGCAATGCGGGGCCGCCAGGGTGGGCCGGGATGGGGGAGGGGATCCCGGCCCCCGTTCAGCGCCCAGACGAGGAGAGAGCGGCGCCGAACGCTGGAACGCTGGAACGTGTTACGCCGCGGCGGCTTCAGCCGCTTGGTGCGACGGCAGCGCTGCCAGCGCACCGGCAATCGCGTCTTCGCGGTGCTGTGGCGAATAGGCAATGCCCTCGGCACGCACGAACTCGATGTCGTTGATGCCCCAGAAGGCGAACGTCTGGCGCAGGAAGGGCTCCTGGAAGTCCGCCGGCGAATCGGTGTAGATGCCGCCACGGCTGCTGACCACGATCACCCGCTTGCCACCGGCCAAGCCCACAGGGCCGTTCTCGGTGTACTTGAAAGTGCGGCCGGCCACGGCGACGCGGTCGATCCAAGCCTTCAGGGTGGAGGGGATGCTGAAGTTGTACATCGGCGCGCCGATCACCACGATGTCAGCTGCCAGGAACTGCTCGAGCACCTGTTCAGCCTCGGCGGCTTCGGCCACGTCGGTCTTGGCCAGCGAACCACTGCGCAGATGCGGTACCGGATTGGCGTCAAGATCGCGATAATCGACCTGCAGGCCTTCGACCTGCTGCTTGAACCGGGCCACCACGGCGGCGGTCAGGTGGCGGGAGACGGAGTTCTCGCCAAGCACGCTGGCGTCGAGATGCAGAAGCTTCATGGCAGTCACCTATGTTCTGGAGGGAAGGGCGGGTGGCCCGCCGACGGAGAGAACGATAGGTTGTTGCAAAGGCGGGATAAAGGTGGTTGAATGCCACGTATTGTTCTAGATATGGAACTCGGGCATGCATGACCTGAATGACCTGTACTACTTTGCGATGGTGGTCGACCACGGTGGATTCGCCGCCGCCGAGCGCGCTCTGGGTATCCCCAAGTCGCGCCTGAGCCGCCGCATCAGCCAGCTGGAAACCGACCTGGGCGTGCGCCTCCTGCAGCGCTCCACGCGCCGTTTCGCGGTGACCGACGTTGGTACCAGCGTGCATCGCCACGCGCAGACGATGCTGGCCGAGGCGCAGGCCGCACGCGAGGTGGTGGATCGCCTCAGTGCGGAACCGCGCGGCCTGGTGCGTGCCAGCGTGCCGGTATCGCTCGCGCAGATGCAGCTGCCCAAGCTGCTGCCCAAGTTCCTCGAGCAGTACCCGAAGGTGCGGCTGCAGCTGAACATCAGCAACCGCCGCGTGGACATCATCAATGAAGGCTACGACGTGGCCCTGCGCGTGCGTTCGCGACTGGACGACGACGGCAGCCTGGTGATGCGCAGCTTCGGCCAGGTGCAGGAACTGCTGGTGGCCAGCCCGAAGTACCTGGACCGTGCGGGACGCCCGAAGGATCCTGAAGAGCTGACCCAGCACGTCACCCTCAGCATCAGCGAAGACGAAGCCCGCCAGCGCTGGGAGCTGCATGGCCCGGAAGGCGAAGTGCGCCGGGTCGACCTGCAGCCGCGCGTGGCCGGTTTCGACTTCCCGCTGCTGCAGAGCATGGTGAAGGACGGTTTCGGCATCACCATGCTGCCGGAAACCGTGTGCGCCGATGCGGTGCGCAACGGCGAATTGGAAGTAGTGCTGCCGGACTGGTCGCTGCCGCAGGGCGTGTGCCATGCCGTGTTCGCCTCGCGCCGCGGCCTGCTGCCGGCGGTGCGCGTGTTCATCGACTTCCTGGCCGAGCACCTGCCGCCGCAGCTGGAGGCCTCGCGCCTGGATTGCGGTGGCGCCTGTGAAAAGGCCAAGGAGCGGATCAAGGCCAGTGCACTGGGTGCGCTGGCAGTGGATGCCGGCTGAGAGAGTTGAACGGTAGCGCCGGGCCATGCCCGGCGTTGTCGCTTCCGATCGCGATCAATTCCGCCCTAACAACCGATCCCAGAAGCCGCGTCGCGGCTGGGCCGTTGGCTGGGGAGCAACGACCGGCGCTTCCAGCACCGCCATCAGTTCCGCGCTGCGTGGCTTCTTCAGGAAGCGGGCGTAGTCCATGTAGCTGGTCACCTTGCTCATGTGCAGGCGCTCGGGCATCGCCGGCAACGCGCCGCCCTGCAGCAGCACCCGCAACGCTTGCGGGCGGTCCAGGCGGACCGCCTCGAACAGCGCGGTGCCGCCACAGCCCGGCTCGATCTGGTTGGCGCGCCGCGGCGCGTCCTTCAGCAGGGCTCTCAGTGCGTCTACGTCGTCTCGCTCCACGGCAGCCACCAGCCGCGCCAGGGCATCCGCTTCTTCGGGTGGAAGATTGTCGCGGTAGGCCTGGTCGGCAATCTCGCGCTCGTCGCGCCCGTCACCGCCCTGGATGCACAGGAAGTCGGTGACCAGGGCGACCGGAATGCCGGAGGTATCCAGCGCCCAGTAGCTGGGATACACACCGTCGCCCCAGCCGCTGGTGAACACGACCAGGCCATGCGGCGAGTCTTCGCCCCAAGGGCGGTACTCGGCGCCTTCGTCCAGTCCGTCGTGGTCGATCAGCGTATCTGACCATTCGCCGTCATCGTCGCCGTCAGCCTGCTCGATCAAGGCGAGCAGCGCCTGCTGGGTATCGGTATCCATGAAGCAGCCGATGCCGGCGTCGACCGGATAGCCGATGAAGCTGTCCTCGTCCAGGCCGGTCAGGTCCTGCGTGGTCCAGCGCGCCATCTGCCAATGCAGGGCAGACGCAATGAGGGCTTCGCGGGGTTTGAACCAGGCCACGGCCAGTGCGGGGCGGCCGCTGTGCACGATGATCTCCACTGGATGCCGGCCCAGCGGGGCGGTGTGGTCGGCCAGCGCAGGCGCCTCGGCCTGGACCAGCGGATCGCAGACCACCAGATGCCCGCTGCTGACCGGGAGGTGCCCGGCGAAAGTACGGTGCAGGGCCACTGCGGCCAGCTGGGTGTCGTCCAGCAGGGTGGTGCGCAGGTTGGCCAGGTCGAGGTGGGCCATGGGGGCTCCGATTGCAGTGAAGGCCCCACCGTGCCGCATGCGAAGGGAGGGAGCAAGGGTGGTCTTGGGCAAATGGCCTTCACGTGCGAGAATACGGCGCTGCCCGGGCGACCGGGACCCGATTGGAGAGATGGCCGAGCGGTTTAAGGCACCGGTCTTGAAAACCGGCGAAGGGTCAAACCTTCCGTGGGTTCGAATCCCACTCTCTCCGCCAGGATTCCAGAAGGCCCCTAGTGATAGGGGCCTTTTTGTTTTCTCAGGCTTCCCTACCTGCGCAGCTGTCCTCAGCTGAGGACAGGGATGGATGCAAAAAAACTCTCGGCAGAGAATCAAGAAATCGATTCAGACCGTTGCTGCAGTGGAAGTGATCGCGCTGTTTCACGCGGAGTCTGATTTCGACGGCGCTGCTGCGGCCCAAGCAGGAAGTGGTGCGCGGTACCCCTGTGTTCTTGCTGAGTCGGCGGATAAGAAGCGCTCCCACTGGATCGGTGGGATGTTCCGAGAGACACCAGCACAAAACGCCGTTTATTGAGCTAATATTCAGGTTTCACGGACAGGACTAATCATGAGTGAAATGGATGCGGTGGACCCGGCTTCGGCAGAACAGTCACGAGTAGAGAGTGAGACGCTGCCGCTTGTCATCCAGACGGTCGGAGGTTTGTCGGCCGCGGTTGGCGTCATCAGCATCGTGTTGGCGCTTACTGGCATTGTTCCCTGGCTTTTGGGATCAGGCGTCTCCGCGCTTCTTGCTGCGCCTTTCCTTTATGGCTTTGCGGACATCGTGCTCAGCTTGAGAAAGCTGTGCTCAAAGCGTTGATGCAGGTGCTGGAAAAGGATCCATAAGCCGGCCCAGTGCCGGCTTTCTCTTTGTGGGAAAGTGGGAGTCGGTGGCCCTGCCGCCGTTACAGTCGATATCCCACCGCTGAGGTTTAGTGTCAGCGTGTTCGAACGGGTGGCAGATCCTGGACGGCTACCCGCGGCGCCCACCCTTCGGCTTGTTATGGCACAACGGGTAACTGGAGCACGACCGGAAGGCCCCATGCGGCCCATTCCGGTCCACGAACACGCCCACCTTGCACACCGGGCAGCGCTCTTCGTGGATCGCCGCGCCTGATATCGCGGTCACTTCCACAGCTCCGTCCTTCACCAGCTCGTCCAAGAACGGCGAGTGCTTCCCCTGCAGGGTGAACATGGCCACCGAGCGTCGCGCACGCGTCAGCGCGACATAGAACAACCGCCGCTCTTCGCTCAATGGGTAGGTATCCCCATCCGGCATTGCCAGCGAAAGCACCGGGTCATCCGCGCGCAGGCTCGGAAAGCTGCGGTTGACCATGCCCGGCAGAACAACGTAGTCCGCCTCGCGTCCCTTCGACCGATGGACCGTGAGGAACTCCACGTCCATCGTGCTGCCGAAGGCGGTCTTCCAATCCGAAGGCATCGCGCTGCGATCGGCGCGGTAGCGCCCCAGGATGAAGACCGTCACGCGTCCGTTGCGCCCTTGTGGCACCGCCCCGGACAACAACTGCTGATGCAGCGTGGCGAGGTACTGGCGAACGCCATCCTGCACCTCCTCACGCCGATTCATCTGGAACGCCTGCAGCACTGGGCCAATGGCCGGTGCTGCAGAACGAACCTCCTTGCCAATCTGCGCCGGGTTCCTGCTGACGAAGTGGCTGGAGGCATCGCAGAGCGCTTGAGGGCAGCGGAATGTCTGCTCGAGCATCAGCACCTGGCCGTGTCCCATCCACTCGCGGAATCCGGTCATCACCGAAACGTCGGCACCGGCGAAGCGGTTGATCGACTGCCAGTCGTCGCCCACTGCAAACAGATAGCGGCCGGGGCGGCTGACCAATGCACGGCAGAGTCGGGCACGGGCGCGTGAGGCGTCCTGGAATTCGTCGGCCATCACCAGTTCGTAGGGTGATTCATAGTGGCCCTGTTCAAGCAGGCCGGCCGCCATGTTGAGCATGTCCTCGAAGTCGATGCTGCGCTCGTCAGCCAGCGCACTGTCCCAGGCCTGGAAAACCGGCCCGGCGATCTCCAGGAAGCGCCGGTAGCGTTCCTTGAACTGATCCTCGGGCATCCGCCGCAGGCGCGCCGCCATATCGTCCAGCGTCAGGCAGTTACTCTTGGCATGCGCAATGTAGGTTCGCATCAGGCCGATCAGGTCCGCATCGGGCATCGGCTTGGCGCCCTGGTCGGGCAGCTCGCGGTCCGGGTTCGGGTCGAGTTCGATGTCAGACTCGCCGAGCTTCTCTGCGAGGTCCAGCAGGGCATGTCCGCTGCGCAGGCCAAAGGAGGTCGTCTCGACAAGGGCCGTGCCGCGCGCTGCATGCTGCTGGCGCTTCCAGCGCATGCCTTCGAGATAGTCGGAAACGTGCTCCGGCGGCTGGCCATCAGCATCCAGCGCAAAGTGCTCGTGATACAGCCCTGCGTCCGGGTAATGGAAGGCGGGGCGATACTGGCGATGGGTGTCGGTCGCCGCATCAAATTCGTAGCGTCGCTCGTAGTCGTACGTCACGCCGTTGTAGAAAAGCCAGTCGGCGATCACGCACTCTTCCAGGCTCTTCACCCGTTCCCCCTGCAGGGTACGGATGTAGGGCGTGCCATCGCGGTCGTAGCCGTCGGCCTCCATTTCCGCGCCGAATGGCGGCAGGTCGCGCCCGAACACCAGACGGAACATGTCCCATTGGGTGCGGAAGTGGGTTGAGCGATCCTTCAGGTCGTCCACCAGTTCGGCCAGCTTGTTGAAGCCCAGCGTTGCGTCAATGGCCCATTCGGGGATGTCGGGCTTGCGTCCGGTGACCTTGGCGACGATGGCCAGGCCGAGTGCATGGAAGGTCCGTGCCTCGATTGCGATATCGCCCATGCCCAACCGGTCGAAGGAACGCTGTGCGCGCTCTTCAAGCTCCCTGGCGGCATCCTTGTTGAAGGCGAGCATCACGATCCGCTCGGGTTCGACAAAGCCGCGATCAATGGCGTAAGCGGCCTTGGCAACCATCGTGGAGGTCTTGCCGGAGCCGGCTGCGGCCACGACCTGCACGCGGTTGTCGAAGCAGATGACGGCGCGGGCCTGTTCCTCGGTCAGTGGTTTGCTCTCGACCCTGTCCAGGAAGTCCTTGGCCAGCACCAACTCACGCGTTGCCATGGTCGCGTTGGCCTCGGCCCACACGGCAGGCCAATCCAGCTGCCAGTCGTGCAGGGCGTGCAGCACTGCACGGTGGTTGGGCGAATGCAGGTCCTGGTGCACATCCTCATCGAGGAACAGTTGTTCCAGCTCGCGTGGCGGGAGCGGCAGGGCGGGGCGACCGGCCAGCAGTGCCTGCTGTTGTTCGTGCGTGATCCAGCGGCGGCCGGTGCTGCTCCGGTCGATGAGGGCGTCTGCTTCGGCGAGCCATGACTGGATCTGCTCCAGGAGGGTCTCAAAGAGGGCCTTGCGCCCGCGCGTCGTGCGCGCGAAACGCACATGCTGCAAGGCAGCCGCGAGCCGGGAGGCCTGGCCGTTGGGCAGTCCATACATGGTCAGAACGCCGCCGCCCTGGGTCTGCAGCACGACCCTGGCCCAGAAGAGTCCGGGAATGACCTGCACGCGCTCGTCGTCAGCCGCGTGCTGCCGGTACTGCTTGCCGCCGACCGTGAGCTCGACGTGCTCACCATCAAGCTTCAGCCGCCAATCTGGTGAGCGGGTAAGAAGTCGACCCCAGCCCGAGGGGTGCCAATCCATAGACATCCAGTTACTGCCTTGCGTACGTCAATTGGGCTTGCAGAGCCCTTACGCCTCCATGATAAGGGGCGTTGACGACGCATGTGGCCTTTCGCTTCATGGCCGGCCATGCGACCGGTTTCATTGACGTTCGTGAAGGCGGTTGCCAGCATGACGCCTGTGGATATGGGCGCCGATCATGGAAATCGACTGGAACAGCGTGGGTACCTTGAAGCACTCCGTCGGCGGCTACGATATCCGCACGGATGCACTGAAGATTCTGGTGACCGCTGCAATGCAGGGGCACGAGGGTGATGTCTCGCAGATGCGCATCGAGATGGAAGATGGCATCGTCCTTCCGCCAGACGAGATCAGGCGGCTGGCACTGGCGCGGAGTCGCATCCGCTAGCCGCGCCGATCGGCACTGGACCTGGCCCCTCTGCGGCAGCTCCAGGTGCCAGCACCTGCCAGCATGGAATCACTCGTAGACGCGGTCCTGCCTCGTTGGAGGCACCTCAACCAGGTCTCCCCGCCGGATCAGCTCATCCAGATCCACTGCCGATGCTGCCAATGCCTCCTGCGCATCGAAATCCCATTTGTTCCTGTACTCACGCGCCAGAAGATCGCATACCGCCTTGGCTCGCTGGTAAGCATCGTTCTTCGCGTCATCCTGCATCAGCTCATCGCGATGGATCTGGCAGAGCATCAGCTGGTGCGCGTCTTCACCGCGCTCGCGCTCCCAGGCAATGTCGGCCAGGCCGGAAAGGGCGGTGGCAAGTGCAAGTGCAGTCATTGACATGGCGGTGTCCACAGTCGTCGGAAACCTGAGCGTATGCGAGCAGCAGTGGCAAGCGGCCACTGACGCTCGCATGGTTTCACGGCGTGTTCACCATTCGTTGCCGGATGGACTCCGCTGGGGAGGCTTCCTCAGGCATTCACATCCACGACAATCCGCCCACGCACCTTGCCCGGAATGATCTGCTCGTAGACCTCAAGCACGTCGGCAAGCCCAATCAGCTGCACCGTGCTTTCAAGCTTCTGCGGATCCAGGTCGGTGGCAAGTCGGTCCCAGGCACGCTGGCGAACGTCCTGCGGCGCATTCACCGAATCCACGCCCGCAAGGGTTACGTTGCGGAGAATGAAGGGCAGCACCGAGCCGTGCAGTGCATCGCTCTGCGCCAGTCCACAGGCGGCGACGGCACCGCCGTATTTCGTCTCGGCAATCGCGTTGACGAGGGTAGGGCCGCCAGCCACATCGACGACGCCGGCCCATCGTTCGGCGCTCACCGGACGGTCGCGCGGTTCTGAAAGCTGCGCGCGATCGATGATCTCGGCGGCGCCCAGGCTGTGCAGATACTCGGCGTGTTCCGGGCGCCCGGTAGCGGCCACAACGCGATAGCCCAGCTTTGAGAGAATTGCCACCGCAATCGAGCCGACGCCACCGTTGGCGCCGGTCACCAGCACATCGCCCTTGTCGGGCGTCACGCCGGCTTGTTCCAGGGCCAGTACGCACAGCATGGCGGTATAGCCAGCGGTGCCGATGGCCATGGCGTCGCGGGTGCTCAAGTTGTCGGGAATCCTGTTGAGCCATTCGCCACGCACGCGGGCACGCTGTGCCAGGCCGCCATGGTGGCCCATGCTCAGGTCCCAGCCATTCAACACGACACGGTCACCGGGCTGGAAATCGGCATTGCTCGACTCCAGCACCACGCCGGAAAGGTCGATGCCGGGAATCAACGGGAAGGTGCGGATGACCGGGCGCGTATTGGTGAGGGCCAGTGCGTCCTTGTAGTTCAGCGTTGAATATTCAACCTGCACCAGCACGTCGCCGTCCATCAGGTTGGCGTCATCGAAATCGACCAGTTCCGTGGATACGCCGTCGTTCGTTTTGCGGGTCAGCAGTGCCTTGAAACTCATGGTGGGGGCTCACGTTCAGTGGATGAGCCCATGCTAGGCTCGCACCGTCATCGCAACAAGAACGATGATTTTCCGTAGGTACTATGGTTTTCCGGAGTATTCATGCGTAGCAAGCGTTGGGACGGCAAGAGCGGTTGCGCTGTGGAGGTCACGCTGTCGGTGATGGGTGGCGTGTGGAAGCCTGTCATCCTCTTTCACCTGATGTCCGGCAAGCGTCGCTTCATGGAACTGACGCGGCGGGTGCCCAATGCCACCCAGTCCATGCTCACCAGCCCGCTGCGTGAACTGGAAGCCGATGGCGTGGTGATCCGCCACGTGTACCCGGAAGTGCCGCCGAAGGTGGAGTACGAGCTTTCCGAGTTCGGGCGCACGCTGGTGCCGGTGCTGCTGGCGATGCGCGAGTGGGGTGAAACCTATCGCGGCCATAGAAGCACGGACAGCGACGGCTGAGACCTGAGGCGGAGCGCCGAGCGTCGTCGACATGGCCCATGCTCCCCGCAGCGTCCTGGAGACCACGTCAATAGCCGCAGTACTGCAGGCAGCGCATGTGGAGCGCCGCCTCACTCGGTGAAGGGCTGCGAAGCAATTCCTGTTCCATTGACGCCCGGTTGCCTATAGTGGCGCCGGAACCCTGCAATGGAATGCCCATGCACGTGATGTCTCCCGGCCGTTGCCTGACGCTCGCGCTTGCCGTCGTAGTGAGTGCCGGCGCGTGTGCACGTCCGCCGTCCACCGAACACGAAAGGAATCCCGCCATGTCCGGCGCAACCCAGACCGGCCGCACGATCAACGGTCACACCTATACCGATGCCCCCGTGGACGTGAAGCTGGGGCCGAACACCTTCCGCATTCCGGCCAACTACCTGGACAGCCAGATCGCACCGTGGCCTGGCGAGGGCGTGACGCTGGTCATCGAGTGGCCGGACATGAAGCCGACACTGCCAGGTGCCCGGGCCAATCCGCGTACGAATGATTTCCGTAAGGAGATTCCCATTCGGATCAACTACGTTGATCGCGTTCCCGTCGAAACACTGCTTTCAAGGCTGTCGTCAAATGAAGCCGTCACGGAAGAGGATTCTGTGGAAAGGGAGGATCCCAGGGATCGTCTCGATCAACGCGTTGCACAGCCGGAGACCTTGGGGCTGACGCCCTATGCAATCGACGAAGCGAAGATGGTGGTGTACGCGAAGAAGTATGAGGCGCGGTACGGGAAGCCGCCTGTCCGCAATCCCGCCTACGAGAGAGACTGGTACATCGCACGCCAGGCCGACGGCCGGATCAGCTCGTTTATCAAATGTGACGGCAAGGAATTCCGACGCGACGGCGTGCGGCTGGAGGGAAGCGAGGTGATCAGTGAGCCAGGAGAAGTGGCAGCCGGCTGCGTTCATTATTTCGTGGACATCGACAACAAGCTGTCCGTCAGCCTGGACTACAAGAGAGCGTTTCTGAAGGGCTGGAGGCGTATGGAAGAGGTTGTCAGGGATGTCATCGCGCGCACCCGGTCCCAGTGATCGGTGAATCAAGGAAGAGAAGGGACAGGGTATGAGTGGATTGACCGAACGCGATCTCAGAGTCCTTGGCAGCTATGCCAGAGACGGCAACCGCGAGCTTTACTGGAACTACCTGTCGCAGCTGCCGGGAGCCGATGGCTACGGGACGCTGGCACTGGGTGTTGTACGCAATGACAGCCTTCCGGGACGTGTAGCGAACACCTATGCACAGAACTACGCGAAGACCCAACAGGATGAGGGATCGCGTTTCTCAAATGCACAGTTGACCGAGCGGCAGTGGGAGTCCTTTGGGCAGACCCTGCTCGAAAGAGATCTTGAATTGCGGCAGCAGTGGATGAACGAGCGCCGCCCAGACCTGGCACTGAATCTTCCCGGCAAGGATGTGATGCTGGCCCACGATCGGGCATTTGAACGGCATGAGCTTGATCCCAACTGCTGGACGCCGCGCGTGCTGCTGCAGGCGGCTGAGCAGAAGAGCGGCCCCGCGAAGCTGGAGCAGATCTGGACCAACATGCTCAACAACGACTACGCCGGAGGCCCGCGCGTAGGCAACACCAGCGTTGATGCCATCAGCCAGATGGGATGGGCGAAGGGCGGGCAGTACCTGACCCGGTTGAGCGTGCTGGAAGCCACCCAGACACTAGAGGGCCGCTCAGCGGTCGATCCGAACGTCATCGGCGGCAACAGCTACTACGCGATGTACTTCGAAGCCGACAGGAAATGGGCCAGCGTCAGTGCAGGCGGCGGCCACATGTCGCTGCGCGAGATCACCGATCCCGCCCGTATCGCCGAACTCAACGACGCCCGCGAGGTTCGTCTGGAACGGCAGGAGAAGCTTACCCAGTTCCACCCGGACGACCCATACCGGACCATTACCCGCAGCCCGCTTACCGCAGCCGTGGACGACGTGCCGGATCCCTCGCAGGCACCGACCCGTCTGGCCGACATTGGTCCTGGCCACCGTGAGTACGCATTGATGCAGCAGGTGCGCGAAGGCGTGGCCGCGATCGATGCCAGCGCCGGGCGTACTCATGATGAGAACAGTGAGCGCCTTGTGGCGAGCGTGATGGCATTGGCGCGTCGCAACCAGCTTGAACGCGCCGATCACGTGTTGCTGAGCGCGCAGACCACCGATCACCCGGCCGGCCGCAACGTGTTCGTGGTGCAGGGTGAGTTGAACGATCCGGCGCATCTGCGGACCTCCATGCCCACGGACAGGGCAGTGCAGACACCGGTCGAGCAGTCACTGCAGGCCCTGCAGGCCGTCGGTGCGGATCGTGGACAGGCACATGCGCAGCGCCAGCAGCAGGAGATCGATGTGCAGGCGCGCGACACGCCTGCCATGCGTATGGGCTAGGTTTCCGGCCTGCCCCAGCCCACCTCACGCGGTCTTTGCAACTCGGTGCGCGGGCATTGCTAAGTTCGCTTGGCATCCATCACAGGAACCTGCAATGACCCGGACGTCCCCGCTTGTCCTGCTTGGCCTCTGCCTTGCCCCGGCCCTGGCCTTCGCCCAATCCGACCGGCAGGTGGCCGAAGACATGGTGACCCGCGCGGCCAACGTCTGCCCTGGCCACAGCACCGAGCGCACTGCGCCTACGGTGAAGAGGGTGCCAGTGGGTGCGCTGCGCGTCATGCTCGACCGCGGCCTGGTGATGTGCCCGGACCGTCGCTTGGATGCCTCTGCACCCGCGGTGTTCTACGGCCGCATGGGTGTATTTGGCTGGAATCCGGAGGTGCCGGCGGCTGCGACCGTGGTCGTGGCGAAGATCGACCAGATGACCCGCAAGGATGAGTACCCGGTGGAGACGATGGTGTGGGACGCGAAGGGCACGGCGCTTACCCAGCAGACGGTGCCCTCGTTTGAGCCGCGCCCGGGTGCGGCGGTGCTGTACAAGGTGCGCTGAGCGCTGCGTGCTAGCTGGTAGATGCCCACCTTGGTGGGCGTTCTGGCCCTCGCGCGTGGTGATGGAGCCGTGCCCACCACGGTGGGCACCCACCAAAGCGATGCGACGTGGCATCCGGTAATGGCGCGCGATCAGGCGTTTTGCCCACCAGGGTGGGCAACTATCAATACCGAAGCGCTACTTGGCCGGTGCGTCTGCCGTCTGCGCGGCCACCATGGCCTGCTGCATTTCCTTCAGCGACAGATAGCCATCGCCATCAGTATCCAGCCCCGCGAAATACTTCGCGATTTCCGGCACCAAAGCGGCTTCCTTCCTGCTGATCTTTCCGTCTTTGTCGGCATCCATTTCCTTGAACGCGGCGTCGATGGAGTCGGCCTGCTTGTTGAAGCGTGCCTGCTGGTACTTCGCGTACTCGGCCTTGTCGATGTGGCCATCGCCGTTGCTGTCCATGACGGCGAAGCTGGAGTCGATATAGGCCTGCTTCGGGTCGCCGCTGGCGGCGTGGCCGATCAGCGGTGTGGCACACAGGGCGATGATGAGAAGCGTCTTGTTCATGCGGTCGGTTCCTTCGCAATGCAGGGCAGGTCAGCGGCAGGGATAGCTGTAGCCATCCGAACCTCGGTAGGTGTCGCTGCGGCGGTCGTAGTTGCCGTAGCGGCTCATGCAGTAGTCGGCGCGCTCGCGAACCTCACGCTCGCGCTTGGCCGCGGCGGCGATCACGCCGGCCACCACCGCCGCGCCGACCACGCCCACCACCATGCGCTTGGCTTTGGCATCGTCGCGCCGGTCACGCTCACGTTCGCGTTCGCGGCGCTCCCATTCGTCGCGCTGGCGGTCCTGGTAGCCCCGGTCCCAGCCTGAGCGGTAGCCATCCCGGTTCTGTGCGTGAGCCTGGTCCGCATAGGGCAGCAGTACCAGCACTTGCAGTGCGGCACCCAGCAGCAACGCTGCACGTCCTGTCTTCTGAAACATCGTTCCGCTCCTGTGCGGCTGTGTCGGTGGTGCCAGTACAGCGCGCGGACATTGCGCGAACCTGTAGCCGTCTCCGCTGGACGCCCTTCGTTCAGCGCACCAGCGCCTCCACCGGGTCCAGCTGTGCCGCACGGCGTGCCGGCAGGAAGCCGAAACCAATGCCGATCAGGCTGCTGCAGGCAAACGCGGCCAGAATCGAGGTTGTCGAGAACACGAGCGAGAAGCCGATGTCGGCCAGCGCCAGAACTCCCCCCAGCGCGAGTGCCACGCCGATACCCAGCACGCCACCGAGCAGGCAGACCAGCACCGATTCGATCAGGAACTGCTGCAGGATGTCGCTGCGGCGCGCGCCCACCGCCATGCGCACGCCGATCTCGCGGGTGCGCTCGGTCACTGAGACCAGCATGATGTTCATTACCCCGATACCGCCCACCACCAGTGCGATGGCGGCAATGGAGCTGATCATCAGCGTGAGGATACGGGTGGTCTGCTCGATCGAAGTGCGGATCTGTGCGTTGTTGCTCATGTAGAAGTCCTGCCGCCCGTGGCGGCGCTCCAGCAGCCGGCGGATGGAGGCTTCCGCGGCCTGCATGCCCACGGTATCGGACACGCGCACGGTGATGCTGGACACATGGCTCTGCCCCAACATGCGCGCCATGGCGGTGGTGTAGGGCACCCAGACCTGCAGCAACGAGGCATCGCCCACGGCGCCGGCCTCTTTCTTCACCACGCCCATCACCCGCACCGGAACATTGCCGAGCAGCAAGGTCTGGCCGATCGGGTCTTCCTGTGCGGTGAAGAACCGTTCGCGCGTATTGGCGTCGATCACCGCCACCTGCTGGTAGCCGGCGACGGCGGGCTGGCCAAAGAAGCGCCCTTGTCCCAGCTTCAGGCCGTGCACGCGGAAGTACTGCTCACTCACACCCTGCATCTGCACGTTGGCCGAGCGATTGCCACGCTGTGCGGTGCCGCTGCTGGCGACGCCGGGCGTGGCGCTGTCCACGAATGGTTGCCCGGCCAGCGCCGTGCTGTCGCCGGGCGTCAAGGTCTCGACCTGTGCGGCGTGCACATCGCCGAAGCCGGAGCCCGGATAGACCTCGATGGTGGTGGTGCCCAGCGAAGCGATGTTGGACAGGATCGCCTGACGTGCGCCCGTGCCCAGGGCGACCACCGACACCACCGAGGCAATGCCGATGATGATCCCGAGCATGGTCAGGAAGGTGCGCATGCGGTGTGCGTTCATCGCGCGCAGGGCCATGCGGAAGGCTTCGCTGAAGCGGTCGCGCAGGGCCTGCCAGCCGGTGCCTTCGCTGCCTGCCTGCAGGCTGGCCGCGATGCTGCTGGCGGTGCCTGTCGCGGCAGCGGTGGGGCGATCGTCGACGATACGCCCATCGCGGATCTCGATGATGCGCTGCGCATGCCCGGCCACGGCCATGTCATGGGTGACCAGCACCACCGTATGGCCTTCGGCGTGCAGTTCGCCCAAGATCTTCATCACCTCCTTGCCGGACTGGGTGTCCAATGCGCCGGTGGGCTCATCGGCGAAAATCACTGCGCCGCCGTTCATCAGCGCGCGCGCGATCGACACGCGCTGCTGCTGCCCGCCGGAAAGCTCGCCGGGCAGATGCAGCATGCGTTCGCCCAGGCCCAGTCGCTGAAGCAGGGCCTGGGCGCGGGTATGGCGGTCGGCGCTGGGTTGGCCGGCGTAGATGGCCGGTACCTCCACGTTACCCAGCGCGGTTAGGTCGGTCAGCAGGTGGTAGCGCTGGAATATGAAACCAAAGTGCTCGCGGCGCAGCTCGGCCAGTTCGTCCGGTGCCATCTGCGCGGTCTCGCGACCGGCGATCTGATAGGCGCCGGACGAGGGTCGGTCCAGGCAGCCCAGAATGTTCATCAGGGTGGATTTGCCCGAACCGGACTGGCCGACGATGGCCACCAGCTCACCGGCGCGGATATCCAGATCGATGCCATCGAGCACGACCAGGGTCTGTTCGCCGGCCGCGAATTCGCGGCGGATGCCGCGCACGCGCAGCAGCGGTGCGTCCTTCTCTGCATCCATCATGGCTGTGCAGCGGCTGCGCCGGCAGCATCGCCGGACTGGACCAGTACTACCTGCTCACCTTGCTGCAGGCCACTGCGCACTTCCACGTTGATCTGGTCGTCCAGCCCGGTGGTGATGCGCCGCGGCGCAGGCTGGCCATCCGCGCCGCGTACCTGCACGCTGTAGCTGCCATCGGCGGCACGCGCACCCAGTGCGGCCGAGGGAATGGTCAGCACGCCCTTGGCACGCCCCAGAACGATGCGCACCTGTGCCGTCATGTAGCTGCGCAGACGGCCATCAGCGTTGTCCACGTCGAACTGACCGTTGTAGTACATGGCCGTGCGGCTGGCGCCCACCGAAGCGCTGGCGGGCGCGAAGCCGGAGGTGTCTTCGTTGGTGATCGAGTCGGGTGCCGGTGCGATGTCGCGCAGCGTGCTGCTGTAGCGTCGGTCGCTGTCGCCCAGGATGGTGAAGAACGCCTCCTGTCCCAGTGCGGTGTGGACCACGTCGGCCTCGGAGATTTCGGCGTAGACGGTCATCACGTCCTGGTTGCCGAGCATCACGATGGTCGGTGCGCTCTGTACCGCATTGACTGTCTGGCCCTGTCGCGCGACCACGGCCAGCACGGTGCCATCGGTGGGCGCAGTGATGCGGGTGTAGCCCAGGTTGGTCTGTGCCACATCCACATCGGTCTGGCGCTGCACCACTTCGCCATCGAGTGCGGCGATCTGTTCACGGGTAGCATCGACCTTGGCCTTGGCCGCATCGTAGTCTGCGCGCGCGACCAGTTGCCTTGACACCAGAGCCTGCTGGCGTTGAAGGGTCAGCTGGTACTGGTGCAGGTCGGTGGCCAGCGCGTCGCGGTTGGCACGCGCGGTGCGCTGTGCCGCCTGCGCACTCAACAACGCGTTGCGCTGGGTGCGTGAATCGATATCGGCAATCGGATCGCCAGCTTTCACCTTGTCGCCCAGCTTCACATGCAAGGTCTCGATGCGGCCGGAGACCTGCGCGCCCACGCTCACCAGTCGCGAAGGCTTCAGTGTTCCGGTGGCTTCCACAACCTGCTCGATGTTGCCGCGGGCGACCGGTGCCACCTGCAGTTGCGGTGGTGGTGCGGGCCAGAGCCACGCGAAGAGCACCAACAGGGTGCAGAGGACTGCAGCAGCAATGATCAGCGCGCGGCGGCGGCTGTGCGGTGCGGCGCTCATCGGTACAGCATCCAGAAAAGACAGTGCATCGTGTGTCCTCGCGACAGATGGGATTGCACGCCGGCAGGGCAGGCGTGGATGGCCGTCGAGTCTCGATGCGCTGGATTGCGTGAACCTTGCGGTGGTGCGCCCGTTTCAGGAGGCAACGCCGAGCGTGAGCAGTGCCATCGCGATGAACTGGAGCACGCTGCCGAGCGCCAGCAGCGCATGGTGCAGGCGTTGTACTGCTGTGTGCAGGCTCGAAAGCTGGCATAGCGCGCCGACGACCAGCACGACACATGCAGTAGCGGGCAGCCTCGCGGCAGCTGCGCTGATCGCGATGATCAGCAATGTTGCAGCAAACATCACGGCGGCCGCATATGCATGCAGGGTCTGCAGGAACTGAGGAACGGGGCGCGATGCAGCTCCCCGCCACACTGCCAGCATGTGCAGTGCGGCATGCACGACGACGAACACCACCACGGCGGTGGTCGTTGGGTGCGCGTGCCGATAGGCTGAGGCCACCAGCGCAAGGCCTGGGAGCAGCAGGAACAGGGCGGCGAACAGGCGGATCAGCACGCCTGCCCGCTCGCGTTCGGGAATCATCCGCAGCCAGTGCGGCCAGTGTTCAAGCCCACGCGCGCGGCCTGCATGCGCGCGGCAGTTCCACGCTGCGGCGGTCAGGCTGGGCGCATTCCGAGGAGGCGTCGTTGGTGTGGAGGAGGGCGGTGGAGAAGCTCCCTGTGTCACATGCAGGCTTCCTGTCAGATCCGGACGCAGCACCTTCAGCGGTGCAACTCACCTGGATGCTGGGCAGAGAACATTGCCGCAACCTTGCGCATCAACCGCGGCGGATGCGCGTGGACAGCCGGTAGTCATACACGTGGGGGAAGCGCTCAGTGCGCCGGCGTCGATGCGCTGGTGACGCCTGGATGCAGGGGGAACTCGACGCGGATCAGGGCGCCGCCACTGGGTGCATCCAGAATCGTGACGTGGCCACCGTGGCGGTCGATCACCTGCCGCACCAGGTTCAAGCCCAATCCGGCGCCAGTCTGCCGGGGGCGCAGGCGCTGGAAGGGTTCGAACACGCGTTCGCGCTGGTCGACCGGAATGCCGGGGCCATCGTCTTCCACCTCAAGGCAGCTGCCCTGCACGCGCACGATGATGTGGCGTCCACCGTGCTCGGCGGCATTCAGCACCAGGTTGGAGAGCACCCGTTCGATGGCACCGGACTCGCCCAGCACCGGGAAGTTCGGTTCCACGGCCACGGCGACTGTCTTGTCGGACTGGATCAACAGGGGGGCCAGATCAGCGACGACCCGCTTGGCCACGTGGGCCAGGTTGAGGGAGTCCTTCGGCCCATCTGCTTCCATGCGGTGCAGGTCCAGCAGCTGCTCGGCCAGTGTTGCCAGCCGAGCGACCTCCACGGTCAGGCTACGCGAGGTGGAGTCGTCGGCCGCATCGATCTTCACCCGCAGGATGGCGATGGGCGTACGTAGCTCATGGGCGGCAGCGGCGATGAAGCGACGTTGCCGTTCGTGCCCTTCGTCCAGACGGTCAAGCGCTTCGTTCACCGCTGCAACCAGGGGGGCGATCTCGACCGGTACTGCGGTCTCCGTCAGGCGGATACCGCGGCGGCTGGCAGAGATGTTGCGGGCTTCCTGCGCGATGCGTTCCACACCGGCCAGCGCGCGGCGCACGATGATCGGGGTCAGGATGATAGTGGCCAGGCCCAGCAGCAGGAAGATCGGCAGGGTGATGATGTGTGCAGCCAGCGCCATCTGCCAGGTCAGCGAATCGGTTTCGCCATGGGCCATGATGGTCAGCTTGCCGGCCGGGCCGCTTTGCTGGCGTATCACCACGGCCAGGCCGTCGTTGCGGCCGCGTCCGCGCAGGTCGCCATAGGGAATTCCGTCCAGGGCGCCAACCAGCGACGCGTACGCTGGCGGGACATGGCCGAATGTCACATGGTGGCCCTGCTCATCCTCGGCGATGAACCACGCGCCGGGGACGATCTTCAGCAGCTCGGCCAGCTCCGGCGTGTGTTTCACATACAGTTCGCCCTTGCTGTCGCGGTGAACGGCATCTGCCGCCACCGGGGCGAAGGTCTGGATGGTGTAGTAGCCGCCACTGTCAACACGCACCAGCACCATCAGCAGGGCGAAGAACGCCACCAGTAGCGCAAGCAGCTGGTAGATCAGTGTCTTGACGATCAGCGGGCGCTTGAGTGAGGGACGACGCGCCATTACTTCGTTTCCCGCATCAGATAGCCGACGCCGCGGATGGCATGGATTTCCACCCCCGCATCAGCGTCGGCCAGCTTGCGCCGCAAGCGTGAGACATGCGAGTCCAGCGTATTTGAATGGATGCCGTCGTCGAAGCCGTACACTGCCATTTCAATGGACTCGCGCAGCACCGTGCGGCCCAGTCGACGGGTGAGGGCCGCCAGCACGCGGATCTCGCGCCGCGGAAGCTCCAGTCGCTGTCCGCCAACGCTGGCCTCGCCCGAGGCGGGATCGAACAGGAGCCGGCCGATGCTCACCGGCTCGACCTGCATGCCACTCGGCCGGCGCGCGGCCGCACGGATCCGCGCGAACAGCTCCTCCAGCGCGAACGGCTTGGCCAGGTAATCGTCGGCTCCCTCATCCAGGCCGGTGATGCGGTCCGGCAACTGTCCCAGCGCGCTCAGTACGATGATCGGCACTCCGGGGTTGCGCCCACGAAGCACCGGAATCAGGCCCAGCCCGTCACCATCGGGCAGAGTGCGGTCCAGCAGCACCAGGTCGTGTGGCCCGGAAAGTGCGGCTTCGCGAGCCAGTGCCAGGGTATTGGCCAGGTCCACCACATAGCGCTCGCGCTGCAAGGCAGACTTCAAGGTGGCAGCCAGTTCGGCTTCGTCTTCGATCAGCAGGATGTGCATCGGCGGGAATCGGGCGGGAAGGAGGGCGCAGGAGGGGGCTTCGGCACGCGCCGGCACCGTATTACAGGAACATTGCGTGAACATGGCGTGCCTTCAGGGCCTGCCGATGACGTCGAAACGCCGTTGCGGCGCGGGCCGCCGGGCGCAAGGTTCGCGCAATCCGGGCACTCCAGCCTTGGCGCCCATTTGCTGATTCCCAACCCCTGGAGTACCCATGAAGTTGTTCATCCCGCTGTTGTTCGTTGCCGTTCTGGGCGGCTGCACCACCGCCAAGATGACCGTTACCCCCGACGGCCGGCGTGGCGTTTCCATCGACTGCAGCGGCTCCAGTTCCTGGAGTGGCTGCTACGAAAAGGCCGGGCAGATGTGCCCGGGTGGCTATGTTGTCTTCAGCAAGGATGGCGATGAAGGGAACGCCATCGCCGTGGGCAACAGGAACGGCTTCACCTCCACCCAGATGGCCACCCGCTCGATGCTGGTGTCCTGCTCGCACTGATGCCGGCAGGGGAGGTGGGTTGCCACCTCCCTGGTGTCCAATGCAACGATGCCCCTCGGAAGGGGCATCGTTGGGGTTTACGGCGTTGTCTTCGCTTGACGCGGATCGGCAATGATGCGCGAGGGCGATCCATACAGAACCAGGACCCGCATGCCGGCACTGAACACAGGATCGGGGCCTTGCACGACGGTCATCAGATTGCCGTTCTCGGTCTGCACCACGTATTCCAGGCCCTTGGCCTGCGAAAGCGCGCGTTCGGAAGCCGCACCGGCAATCGCGCCCACCACCAGGCCGCCGATGGCACCGATGGCCGCAGCCTGATCGCTGCCACCGATGGTGGAGCCAGCCACACCGCCGGCGGCAGCTCCAGCAACGGCTCCACCTCCCTGCGAACCGTCAATACTGACGGCACGAACGCTGATGACGGTACCGCTGACAGTCCGATTGACCTGTCCAACCGAGCCGATGGAATAGCTGTCGGTACGTACGTTGGGCGCGCAGGCCGTCAGCATCGCGGTAACCGATGCGGCCAGCAGCAGACGCTTCACGGTGCTTCCTGCTTGTTCGGGAACATCGGCTTGGACACGTCCACGGTTTCCAGGGCCTGCAGGAACTGGGCGATGTTGTTCTGTGCCGAGCGGCTGATCGATTCACGCGCCCGGACCACACCAGCGAAGGCATAGTTGAACGGCACTTCCCCCGATGCGCTGACATCCTGCGTATAGACGATGCCACCGGTTGCGCGGTCGATCAGCTCGTAGCGGGCGACCGTCTTGGTGGTCATCGAGGCGCCGAAGCTCGGAATGTCGATCGCCAGGATCTTCACCGACAGGCTCAGCTTCACCGGCGCGTCGTCGCGGAAGACGGCCATCTTGTTCAGCGCTTCGGTCAGCGCGTTCTGCCACATCTGCGGGACTTCGTGCTGGGCCTGGGCGGGAATCTTGCCCTTGGCCTCATCCGGACGTGCCAGCGTGACCGTCAGTGACTTCAGCTCGCCGTCGATCTTCTTGCTGCTGACCCCGACGTTCGGGACCGAGAAATTGAGCGGCGGATTGGTGGTGCAACCCACCAGCGACGCAGCGATGATCGCTGCGAACAGGAACTTCTTCATCCATTTTCCCCTGTGATTGCGTTGGAACATCCATGGTGAATCGTGTGCTGGCCCGCAACGCTCCTGCTGCACCGCAATTACCGCCGATGGTCGGCTGCGAGCGTGGCTGACTGCGCGCAAGAATACCCGAATCACAGCGGATCGCGGCCTTGCTGCTCCGCACCAAAAGAGGCGTGCCAAAGGCGAGGCAACAGGGCTGCGGAGGTTCCCCTTCTCAGAAACTGTAAGCGGCCTGCAGATACACCCGTCGCGGCTCACCTGGGAAATGCCCGTTGCGCTCGATGAAGCCGCTGGCTGCATATACCTTGTCGAACAGGTTCTTGACGTTGGCCTGGAACTGCCATTGCTTCCAGCTGGTCTTCCAGCTCATGTCGAACACGGTGTAAGCCTTCACCGTCTGCCCGTCCAGACTGACGCGCTCACCCACATGGTCAGCACCAAAGCCGATGGCCGAATTGAGCGCCGGCAGGTCGTAGCGCGTCCACAGACCTAATTTGTTGCGCGGCGCATTGGCGAAGCGGTTGCCGGAGGCATTGGTGATGCCGCTTGGACCTGCGTCCTTCACCCGCGCGTCGTTGTAGGCGTAGGTCAGGTTCAATACCCAGTGATCGGTGACGTCGGCCAGCAGATCCAGCTCCATGCCGGTGCTGCGCACCAGGCCCAGTGCGGCCAGCTGGTTCACGCCGCCAATCACTTCACCCGTGGCCTGCACGATGTTGCTGCGGTCAATCCGGTAGGCCGCCAAGTTCAAGGTCACGCGGTCGGCCAGCAGGGATTTCATGCCCACCTCCCACTGCTTGCTGCGCTCGGCATCGAACGGGCCACCGGCGGCGGGATTCTGGTTGGCCGCGCTCTGCGGTACGAAGCCGCTGGCCACGTTGGCGTAGACATTCAGGCCTTCGCGGACGGTGAACGTGCTGCCCAGCCGCCAGCTGAGGTCGTTGCCATCCACGCTGCTGCCGGCGATGCGGTCGTCGTCCTTGAAGCCATCCCAGCGCAGCCCGGCCAGCAGGTGCCAGCGAGCGGTCAGCGCCAGTTCGTCCTGCAGGTAAGCGCCGTAGCGCTTGCTGCGGGTGGACGTGCTACGCCACGGCAGGGCAGCCAGGTTGTAGTCGTGCCAGGTGCTGGCCCCGTACACGGGATTGAACAGGTCGATGCCTCGCACCGGCCCGGCGCCACGTGCAAGGTCGGCGCTGTTGGCGGTCTGTGCAGTGAAATCCGCATCCAGCTGATACACGTCCGCGCCGAACAGCACCTTGTGCTCGACGGCGCCGGTATTCACCCGCCAGACCGCGTTGCCATTGGCAGTGAATGCCTCGTTGTCGCGGATCTGGTTGCGCAGCTGGCGGGTCATCCACTCGGCCACGCCATCGCGGTCACGGTCGATCAGCCCCATTGGCTCGTGATACATCTGGTGCTCGTTGTTGCTGAACCAGCGTGCGGCGAAATCGACGTCCAGGTTGTCGCGCGGTGCGAAGCGGTACTGCGCCAGCGCCACCTTGGCGCGCATGTCGAGAAAGTCACTGGTCTCGTTGTGGTTCCAGCGGCGGTCGGTCAGGAAGGTGCCCGCATCATTCACCGGCACGCCGCGCAAGCGGTTGCCGCCCAGGTTCTGGGTGATGTCGGTGAACTGCAGCACCAGCTCGCCGGTCTGGCCAACATCGAAGGCCAATGAGGCATCACCGATCACGCTCTCGCTGTCGGCATTCCAGCGCACACCCTGCTCGGTGTCGGCGTACAGGCCGGCGCGGTAGCGCACGCTGCCAGCGGCATTCAATGGAGCCGTGCCTTCGATTGAGCCGGCGCGGAAATCCCGGTTGCCCATCTGCACTTCGATACGGCGCTCAGCGACCGCCCTGGGCTTGCGCGTGACATAGTTGATGACGCCGCCGGCGTCGCCACCACCGTAGAGTGCGCCGGCCGGTCCCTTCAGCACCTCCACGCGTTCGATGTTGAACAGCTGTGGTACCGAGAAGCCCGCGTACGGGTCGCCGCGCAGGCCGTCATACAGCACGTTCTCCTGGCGGAAGCCGCGCAGGGTCACGCCGGCATAGCTGAAATAGCTGATGCCGCTGATGCTGCGATAGAGGTCGGTCACCTGACGCGCGGCCTGATCGTCGATCAGCTCGCGCGGGATCACCTGGATCGACTGTGGGACCAACTCGAGGGGTGTATCGGTGCGGGTGCCGACCGCAGCGTCGTCCACCCGGTACAGCGTCTGTGCGCGGCCGCGCACTTCGACGGAATCCAGCTCCTTCGGCGGGCCATCCGCCGCATGGGCGGGGAGGGGTGTCAGGGCAATGGCCAGAGCGGCGCAAAGGGGATACCTACAGAGCGATGGGAGGGCCATGGGGCGACAGTATGGATTTCAAATGAGAAAGACTATCATTTGCATTGTCATAGTGCCGCTTCGCCGATCAGGCGCTGCCTGCCCGGTCAGGGTGGGCAGCGCCGGGAGCGTGCATCTCACGTCGGTGTCAGCAACTCGCTGATGGCATCGTGCTGCTTTCCAAGTTGCTGTTGCAGCACGAAATCGTGCAGCAGGGCCGCAGCGGCCTTGCGTTGCCCATCGATGTCCTGGAGCGAGGCATAGCGCACGGTCGGGTCGTTCGGACTCGGTCGCCCAGGCGCCTCCATCTCGGTGGCGGAGGTGAGCGTGATGAAGGCCAGCGCGCGCTTGTTCTCCTTCAGTTCCGCGTTGGTGGTCAGCACTACCAGAGTGACCTCATAACTGAGGCTGCCGCCGCGCCGGGTGTTGTAGGCGTGGCTGCGCACGCTGACCTTGGTTCCCTTGGGCAGTACGGCCTGCAGCTTCCGGGCGAAATCCCATTTATCGAATGCCATCTGTGTCTTCTGGTCGACGCGCACCATGAACGCAACATCGACACCGGTAAACGGAACCTGTGGCACGTCCAGATAGGGGCTCTGTTTCAGGCTCTGCACCAGGACCAGATCGTCACTGAACATGGCAGAGGGGTCGACGGGGGCGGTGAAGGACTGTTTGAGCAGCTCGAAGATGGTCAGTGCGCGTTGGCGTCCCTGGGCAATCCGCTGAAGTACCGCCGGTGCTGGATTGTTCTGCACATAGCTGGCGTTGGCGTCCTGCATGCGTCGCTGCACTACCGCTGTCAGTCCATTGATCTGCTGGTCGGCAGACGCATTGGCGTTGGCGGAGGCCTCTTCACCGGCCATGCTGTCGACTACCTTCTTGAACTGTGCCAGACGGTCCTGGCCCGCGTAGAGGGTGTAGATCTCGTTTACGCGCGCCACCCGCTTGTGTCGCTTGCGCGCGCTGGGGCGGTTGGGGTCGACGGCGATCTCACACAGCATCACCAGGTTCTCGCGCAGGTGGTAGTCCATGTCCGGTAGTGGCAGACGGACCGGATCCTGGGCCCCACCATCGGTGCCGATCACCAGTTTTCCGCGGTCGATTTCCGACCAGACAGTGACCGCCTCGATCGAGTTCCGGCGCGGCAGGCTGACGTCGATCAGTTCCATCAGGATCGGTCGGGGCGTAGCGGGCGCCGTCTGAGGTGGATTCGGCGGCGCGGTGATCAGCTCGGCATGCCAGGTGTAACCCATCCGGTAAAGGATGAAGGGCCGGATGGCGTCGTTGAGGATGATGCCCGGCGGAGCTGCACGTCCCGGCGATGTGAGGTCACGGCGGGTGTCAAGGGTGAGCCCGGTGGTGTCGCGGCTGTAGACACGGCGCAGTGCCTGGGTGGGATCGCAGGTGGCACGCCAGGTGATGTTCGCGGGCTGGCCTGGAGGGAGGGGCAATGGCTGAGGCGTCGGTTCCAGCGGCGATGCGGCGGGCTGCGGCGGTCTGGGAAGGGGCTGCAGCGGATACGCCGCATTCTGTGCTGCGAGCTGATCGATCAGGAGTGCGACGTTCTGGCCGGCAATGGTGAGTTCTTCCACCACCAGATCTTCGATCAAGGCATGCAGTTCGTTTTGCACCGCGCCTGGCAGCCAGGGATCGATCACAATCTGCGTATCCCAGTCCGAGTCACCCGAGGTGAAAAGGTGTTCGTTGTGGTTCTGCAACATGTCCATTCGTGCGGCGAAGGCATTGCCGCCCTTGATGTAGAAATGCACCAACGACATGTCCTGGCGGAGCAGGTACTTGGTGCGCACGCCGTCAGACAGGGCATGCAGTTTCCCGTCGATGTCGGCCAGCGCTCTGATGACGGCGTTGCGGATGTCCGGGTACGTCTGCGCGCTGTTGATCTTCTTGGTCAGGTCGCCGCTGATCTGGCGGCGCCAGTCGGCTTGCTCAGGTGTCTCTTTCATGGCTTGGCCTCTGCGGGAAGACAGGGTGCTGCGCGAGGTGGGGCCTGACGCAACAGTGGCTTCACCGTAGATGCCGGCAAGCGGGAATGATCGGGGCAATCGATGCTGGTCGTGACCGCCGATGCGGTGGATTCAATGATCGTTGCGGGCTGGTTACTGGTCGCGTGCTGTGTAGGCGGTCCCGCTGAGCGCAGCGCGCACGCCGATGCTGCCGCGCTGCCAGGTTGCAGCGAATGCCGGCGTGGAATCGTTGCCTTTGTTGAAGGCACGCAGTGCATCGGCATAGGCCACCACCAGCGCTGCCATCAGCATCGATGCACCCAGTTGTGCCGGTGCGTCGGCGGGGTCGGCCCCGGTGGCATCTGCCATCAAGCATGCAAGGTCTGCGATGAGCAGGGCCTGCAGCTCCCGTGCGCGGCCTGCAAGTACGGGGCTTTCGGCTACGGTCAGCCAGAAGGCCGCCGCGCCTGTGTTGATCCGCAGCAGGGGGTGGCCGCTCTCCAGAAGTTCCTGCACCAGCGACTGGAAGGCCACAAGCGGGGGCATGCTGCGGCGCGCCAGCATTCCCTCGCGCAGTAGATCCCGGGCCTCCTCGTCGCGGTCAAACACCAGGTCTTCCTTGCTCGCGAAGTAATTGAAGACCGTTTTGCGTGAGACACCTGCGGCCTCGGCGATCTCGGACATCGATACGGCTTCGAAGCCGCGCCGGATGATCAGCTCGGTGGCGACGTCCGAAATCGCTTGCCGGGTCTCGGCCTTGCGTTGTTCGCGACGGCCTGGGGGCGGGGTCATGGGCGGCTCACTTGTGAAAAAGTACACCGAGTGTAACATTCGCTTCGCCAGAGTGCCGGCCCGGTGCTCACAAGGAATTCCGATGCTGTACGACGTCGTCATTGCCGGGGCTGGCCCGGTCGGCCTGTTCCTGTCCTGCGAGCTGGCCCTGGCCGGCTGTTCGGTGTTGGTGCTGGAGCAGGCCGAGTCCCCGGAATCACCCCTCAAGCGCCTGCCCTTTGGGCTGCGCGGCTTGAACACGCCCACCCTGGAGGCGCTGGACAGGCGCGACTTGCTGCAGGCGGTGGCCGCGCGCCAGGTGCTGAAACCCGACAAGGGCGCACCACCGCCCGGCACCGCCCACTGGCTGGCGCAGCCCCGGCCGCTGGGCGGCCACTTCGCTGGCATTCCGTTTGCGCTGGACAGCGTGGCCAGCGAGCGCTGGCTGTATCGCCTGCCGTCGCCGGTCGGCTTCCAGATGGCGATTGAACTGCAGGCGCTGGAAGCGGTGCTGGCCGAACGCGCGACCGCGCTTGGCGTGCGCATCGACCGCGGGAGCGCGGTGCAGGCGGTGCGCATGGAAGGTGAGCAGGTTGCCGTGGAGACCCTTCGCGGTACAGCCCATGGCCGCTGGCTGATCGGTTGCGACGGCGCGCGCAGTACCGTGCGCAAGCAATCAGGTTTCACCTTCGCCGGTACCGAGCCGGAATTCACCGGGCACTCGCTGCTGATCGAGCTGGAAGACCCGTCGGTGCTCACGCCGGGGCGCCATTACACCGTCGCTGGGATGTACAACTTCAATCCGCCAGGCGTGTTGGCGTTGGCCGATTTCGACGGCGGTGCCGGTCATCGCACGCCGCTGGACCGGGAGCGCGCGCAGGCCATGCTACGGCGCATATCCGGACGTGAAGCGACCATCACGGCGGTGCATCTGGCTACCACCTGGACCGATGCCGCGCGCCAGGCCGCGGCCTATCGCAAGGGACGCGTGCTGCTGGCCGGCGATGCAGCGCACATGCATTCGCCGCTTGGCGGGCAAGGCCTGAACCTTGGCATCGGCGACGCGATGAACCTCGGTTGGAAGCTGGCCGCCGTGGTGCGTGGCGATGCCGATGAGGAGCTGCTGGACAGCTACCAGGCCGAGCGCTATCCGATCGGCGCGAAGGTGCTGGACTGGTCGCGTGCGCAGGTCGCGTTGATGCGGCCGGGCGCTGGCTCGCGCGCGCTGGCGGCGGTGATGGCCGATCTGGCCGACACCCGTGATGGTGCGACATACCTGGCTGAGCGGGTCTGGGGCGTTGCGCAGCAGCTGGATCTGGGCGTGGGCCATCCGCTGGTCGGCCGCAGCGCGCCGGACTTCCAACTGGCCGATGGACGCCGCATGGGTGAACTGCTGCGTGCAGGGCAGGGCGTGCTGCTGGTGTTCGACGCGGGCACGTCGTTGTGCGCAAGCATCGAGGGTTGCCAACGGCGCCCGGCCCTCATCCGGCAGGCGGTGGATGACACGCTCGGACTGGGCGCGGTGCTGGTGCGCCCGGATGGCATCGTTGCCTGGGCCTGTGATGCGGGGGGGGATGGGGCCGGGATGTCCAATGCGCTGCGGCGCTGGTTCGGGTCGATGGCAGCAGGCTGACCGGCAAGACGGTGGCGCAGCCGGCAAGGGCTGCGCCAGTTGTGGTCAGAGGTCCTTCTTCTTTCCGCTCAGATCCAGCGGCCGGTCACTGCCCTTGCGCTCACTTGACCACACTTCCATGCTCTTGTTGCAGCGGCTCTCGCGGGCCGCCACTTCGCGCGGTAGATCCTTCAGATGCGGCGACTCCTGGCAGGCCTGATGCATGTTGCTGTCGTCATAGGTAGCACAGGCGCTGAGCGATGCCAGGGCGATGGCGGAAAGGGCGGCGCGATACAGGGGCTGCAGGGTCATGGCGTGGTCTCGGGGGTAATGCCGGGTGGCCATGGCATTCCAATCCGTGACCCCCGGCACGCACAATCCGACTGATCGCACTTGTTATCTTGTAACGTTTAAGTGATAGTCGTGCGCTTGCCCGGATCAGGCGAGGCAGATCATCAGCACCGTGCAAAGCACCAGCATCAGCACGAACACACGCCGGCTCAATGCGAGGCAGGCCAGGTAGGCTGCCAGCGCCCAGGCGCCCAGCAGTGCGCAGGCCAGCAGCCAGAGGCCGATCACCATCAGTGATCCGCTCGCCAGCGCAGACAACGCAATCGCTTTGAACAAGGCCACGCCCAGCACGCTGCCGAGCACGCCGGCCTGCAGGGCAACGGCATCGTGGCGGGCAGGGGCAGGGTGGCGGAACATGCTGGCCGGAGTGGTCACATGGAAGGGCGGCGCAGCTACTGTGCCCGACCCCATATCCACGCCGCGTGTACTTCGCGTGCGCCATGTGCCTGCAGCAGGGGCGCTCAGTCGAACTCACCCTCGGCCGATTCCAGTCGCTGCCGGTACGCCGCCCGGTGCTGGTACAGGCGCTGGCACTCTTCCGACCTGTGGATGCGGCTGCCGGGTTCGTTGGCCACCGAGTCGCACATCCGCGCGATGTGGTTGTTCTCCGCCAGTTCGGTGACGAAGAACACTGCAGTGACGCCGGTGCCGAGCAGCACGACATACAGTAGGCGGCTGAGCCAGCGCGACAGCTTGCGCTCGAAGTGCTGCTGGATGGTCAGGTCGAAACGGATGATGCTGAGCACGATCCAGACGATCGCGACCAGGAAGCAGAGCGTGGGCAGCAGGCCACGCCAGATTCCCGCTTCATATACCGATTCGCTGTAGTGCACGGCGGCCCCGGCACCGGCGATGGCGATGGCCAGTGCCCAGTTGCGGCCCAACGAGAGCAGGTCATCGAGCAGTTTCTCGCGGTCCTTGGTCGGTGCTGCTGCCACGTCGGTTCCTTCTGCCCGTTGCGATCGGCGGCGGGGTGCCGCCGATCCTGCAGATGGTGGGGTATTGCCCCGGTGATGAGAAGCCTTTCCGGCTCAGTGCGCGGCCGCGCGTGCCCCCATCCAGCGTCGGTAGCGGCGGGTCCTGCATGTGGCCGCGGCCTGTGCCAGCAGCAGTGCCCACACTGGCGAGACGCCGGGGGCGGTCGGCTGACGTCGGCTCAACCGCCCCAGCTGGTACTTCACCGTGGCCATGTGTGCACTGGCAGCCAGCGGCTTGCTGCGCCAGTCGATGTTGCGCAGGGTCGGTACCTGATCGCGGCCTTGCTGCCAATGGTGTGGCAGGTCCGGCTCGATTGCCAGCGCGGTGGCGATGCCGACCATCGCAACACCGCTGTCCAGCACCTGCTCGGCCACTGCACGGCGACGGATGCCGCCGGTGACCATCAGCGGCATCGTTGCCACCGTGGCGATCTCGCGTGCGAATTCGAGGAAGTAGGCTTCGCGGGCCAGGCTGCGGCCGTCGCGTGCGGCGCCGGTCATCGCCGGCGCTTCATAACTGCCGCCGGACAGTTCCACCATATCCACGCCCAGTGGTGCCAGCATCTCCACTACTGCGCGCGCCTCCTCGTGCGAGAAGCCACCGCGCTGGAAATCGGCTGAGTTGAGCTTCACTGCCACCACGAAGGCGGGCGACACCGCCGCGCGTACGCCCTGCACGATCTCCAGCAGCAGGCGCGCACGGTTTTCCAGGCTGCCGCCCCAGTGGTCCTCGCGCCGGTTGGACAGCGGCGACAGGAACTGGCTGAGCAGGTAGCCGTGCGCGGCATGGATTTCCACCCCGCTGAAACCGGCACGTTCGGCCAGTTCGGCGCTGCGGATGAAGCGGGCAATCACTTCCTCGATGTCGGTCCCGGTCATCGCCCGCGGCGGTGCGAACTGCTTGGACAGGGCCCCCAGATCCATGGCTACCGATGAGGGTGCCAACGCCGGTTGGCCGAGCGCGGCCGGCATCTGCCGCCCGGGGTGGTTGATCTGCATCCACATCTGCGCACCGCGCGAACGAGCGGTGTCGGCCCAGGCGATGAAGCGATCAAGGTGGCGATCGTCTTCCAGCACCACACCGCCGGGGCCGGTCATGGCACGGCGGTCGACCATCACGTTGCCGGTAATGATCAGGCCGGCGCCGCCGTCCGCCCAGCGCTGGTACAGCTGCAGCAGCGCGGCCGAGGGCGCGTGGTCGGCGTCGGCCATGTTTTCTTCCATCGCCGCCTTGGCGATGCGGTTGCGGATGACGGCACCGGAAGGCAGTACCAAGGGCGAGAACAGCGACATCGGACAGCTCCAGGACAGGGGAATGGCGCTACGCTAACCTTCAAGTTTGATTGAAGGTCAACGGGTTCCAATGTCGAGGATTCAGGCAGATGAAGATCGGTGAGCTGGCGCGACGCACCGGCCTGGCGGCATCGCGCATCCGCTTCTATGAGGATGCAGGGTTGCTGGTTGTGCAGCGCCAGGCCAACGGCTATCGCGACTATCCGGAGCAGGCGGTGCTGCTGCTGGAGCTGATCACCGGTGCGCAGCGCGCCGGTTTCAGCCTGGAAGAGATCCGCGCGCTGTTGCCGCCGGACATGGGCCAGTGGCAGCACGACGCGCTGATTACGATGCTGCAGCAGAAAGTGGCCGACATCGAGGCGCTGCAACTGCGGCTGGAACAGAGCCGTGTGCATCTGCTGGCGCTGATCGAAGATATCCAGGCGCGCCCGGAGGGCATCGATTGCGCGGCCAATTCCCGGCGGGTGCTGGACCGCGTGAAGCGCGGTGAGCTGGCGCGGCCGACGCTGGCGGCCGGTGATGTGGCGATGCTGCGCCCGGATCGCCGCCGCATAGGCCGCGACTGACGATCCGGCGCGATGTTCAGTGGCTGCCGGCTACGGCGGCCTTGCGCTTCTTGTCCAGCATCACCGCCACGCACCACAGCAGCAGGCCGCCGATGGCGGTGGCCGCGCCCACATAGCCGGTGCTGGCCGGACTGAAGCCGGCGCTGATCGCCATGCCGCCCAGCCACGGGCCGAGCGCATTGGCGGTATTGAAGGCGGCATGATTGGAGGCGGCAGCCAAGGTCTGCGCTTCGCCGGCCACGTCCATCAGGCGCGTCTGCAGCACCGCAGCCAGCGCACCCATGGTGCCAACGGTGATGATCATCGGGCCGATGGTCCACACCGACTGTGCGGCCAACGGATACAGCAGCAGCATCACGATCGACCACAGCAGCACCACCGCAGCGGCCTTGAAGTGGAATTTGTCGACCAGCCAGCCACCGGCGATGTTGCCGATGATCGCGCCGATGCCGAACACGCCCACTGCCAGTGGCATCCACGATTCGGCCACGCCGGTGACCTGCACCAGGGTCGGCGCCAGGTAGGTGAACACGCAGAACATGCCGGCGAAACCGACCGCGCCGATCGCCAGCGCCAGCCACACCTGGGTGGTGTTGAAGGCACGCAGTTCGCGCATCGGCGAGGTGCGCACCTCGTCCGGGTCCGGCAGCAGGAAGCGCGCGATCATCGCCACGGTGGCGATGGCCAGCAGGCTGACCAGAGCGAAGGCGGTGCGCCAGCTCAGCTGCTGGCCCAGCCAGGTGGTCAGCGGGTTGCCGATCAGGATCGCGATCGACAGGCCCAGCAGCACCCGCGACATCGCCTGGCCGCGCTGGCCGGCCGGACTGATCGCAGCGGCCACCAGCATCGCCACGCCGAAGTAGGCGCCATGCGGCAGGCCGGCAACGAAACGTGCTATCAGCATCGTGCCGTAGTTCGGGGCCAGGGCGCTGGCCAGGTTGCCAACGGCGTAGAAGCCCATCAGCGCCAGCAGCAGCTTGCGGCGTGGGAAGCTGGCGCCGACGAAGGCCAGGATCGGCGCACCGACCACCACACCGATGGCGTAAGCGCTGATCAGGTGGCCGACCTGGGTTTCGGAAATCGACAGGCCGCGGCTGATCTCCAGCATCAGGCCCATGCTGGCGAACTCGCTGGTACCGATGGCGAAGCCGCCCAGTGACAGGGCAAGGATGATCAGGGTGCGCTGACGGGGCGTCAGCCGCGCAGCCAGGGAAGAGTTGGGGCTCATGCGGGGGCGCGATGGGGGCGGGGAGCTCGCCATTGTACTGCTGCACCGCAACAGCAGCAGCCACGCTGGCGGTAAAACAGCGTTTGATCCGTGGAGCTGCGGCAAGCCGGGCATGGGCTCGGTACGACGGCAGGTTCGGGGCGCTGTTGTCGGCGTCCTGCATGTGATGACGACATGGCGGTCGGCATGATGCGAAACACAGGGGCTGTGGAGTGCAGGAACAAGGAGGATGTCGATGCAGGAATTCAGGCATGTACTGGAGACGCGAGGTCGCTATCAGCTGGTAGCGGTGTCCTACGCGCCGGTGTACGCTCCGGGCGATGTGGTCGGCCATGCGGTCGTAGCCGACGATGGGGATCGTCTGACCGACCTGATGTCGCTGGCCGAAGCGCGCCAACGCCTGCAGGCACTGGTGCGTGAAGAGGGCGAGGAGCCCGGGCTGGAGAACGAAAACCACCTGCGGAAGAAGGCGTCGCGCTGGCGCCGCCGCTAGGCCGTCGCGCCCTTGTGCGCATCATGGAGGATTCGGGTGTTGCCCAGTAAGAAGTATCTGCTCATCGCCATCATCACGCTGGCGACCCTGCTGCTTGGTTTCGTGTTTTCCGGTTACCTGACCCTGCTGCTGCTGGGGCTGGACACCAAGCTGTTCACCTGGAACACCTACTACCAGTACTTCAACGCGCTCGGCCAGCCACAGGTCGCGCCCTTCGTGGGCAAGATCAAGTGGGCCGGTTATCTCGGTTTCGGCCTGCCGCTGCTGGTGCTGCTGGTGACCGGCCTGGTGCTGCTGCTGAAGAAGGACAAGCGCTCGCTGCACGGTGACGCACGCTTTGCCACCAGCGCCGACCTGTCCAAGCACGGCATGTTCAAGAAGACCGGCCAGAGCATCGTGGTCGGCAGCCATGGCGGCAAGCTGGTGCGGCTGGACGGCCAGCAGTTCGTGATCCTGGCCGCGCCGACCCGCTCGGGCAAGGGCGTGGGCGTGGTCATTCCGAACCTGCTGGAGTACGGCGAATCGCTGGTGGTGCTGGACATCAAGCAGGAGAACTTCGACCTGACCAGCGGCTGGCGTGCCAGCCAGGGCCAGGAGATCTACCTGTTCAATCCCTTCGCCGAAGACCGCCGCACGCATCGCTGGAATCCGCTCAGCTACGTCTCCGACGACCCGGCGTTCCGCGTTTCGGACCTGATGAGCATCGCCGCGATGCTGTATCCGGATGGTGCCGAGGACCAGAAATTCTGGGTCAGCCAGGCGCGCAACGCGTTCATGGCCTTCACCCTGTACCTGTTCGAGAACTGGGATGACGAGCGCAGCAGTGGCTTCCCGGGCGGCTCGGGCACGCCCACCCTGGGCGCTGTCTACCGGTTGTCATCGGGTGACGGCAGCGATCTGAAGAAATACCTCAAAGCCTTGTCGGAGCGGTCGTTCCTCAGTTCCAACGCGCGCTCGGCGTTTGCCAACATGCTGTCCCAGGCCGATGAGACCTTCGCCTCGATCCTGGGTACCTTCAAGGAACCACTCAACGCCTGGATCAACCCGGTGCTGGACAGGGCCACCAGCAGCAACGATTTCCTGCTGACCGATGTCCGCAAGAAGAAGATGACCATCTACATCGGCATCCAGCCGAACAAGCTGGCCGAGAGTCGCCTGATCATCAACCTGTTCTTCAGCCAGCTGATCAACCTCAACACCAAGGAACTGCCCAAGTCCAATCCGGACCTGAAGTACCAGTGCCTGCTGCTGATGGACGAATTCACCTCGATCGGCAAGGTCGAGATCATCGCGTCGGCGGTGTCCTACATGGCCGGCTACAACATCCGCCTGCTGCCGATCATCCAGAGCATGTCCCAGCTCGATGCCACCTACGGGCGGGAGGTGTCGCGCACGATCATCACCAACCACGCGCTGCAGATCCTTTACGCGCCGCGTGAGCAGCAGGACGCCAATGACTACTCGGACATGCTCGGTTACACCACCATCCGCAAGAAGAACGTCACCCATGCCCGCGAGAAGACCCACAGCTTCACCGAGGAGCGGCGCGCACTGATGCTGCCGCAGGAGCTGAAGGCGATGGGGCCGGACAAGGAAGTATTCCTGTACGAGGGCATACCGCATCCTGTGAAGTGCGACAAGATCCGCTACTACAAGGATCGCTACTTCACCTCGAGGCTGCTGCCGAAGGTCGACGTTCCGATGCTTAACGTCTAATTCACGTCGCTAAATTTGTGACGTAGATTCATATTCATTGACGTGAATTCGTGAGCTAAGTCAAAAAAACATCATCTGTTCATAGAAATTCAGACTTGTCTGACATGGAATTGACGCGTGGTTGTGCGACCCTGTGTTCGTCTTCCAGAAATGTGTGCTGGGTGTCAAATGTTGTAGAGCAGGGTGGCCAGGAGTTTGTGCCATGGAAACAAGGATGGTTTCGACGTTGGAGATGTGTGCGGGTGTGTCGTCGGCAATGACTGGCGGCCCCGTCACCTGGTTGGCGGCTTTCGGGCTGCAGGGGAACCGGGGCAGGTGTGCTGCGAGCCAGCGCGTCTTCCCGTTTCCGGTGCGCGTGATGCGGCGCCGGACGACCAGGGGAGCCAATGTTCGGGACTGCTTTTTCGTACGTCAAAGTGAAGCCCGTATGAATCAGGCGTTTATCGCGAAAATATCCATCGCCGCAGTGGCGGCGTTGATGGTGGCAGGGTGTGCCACCAAGTCCGCTCCCGATTTCGGAGGGCGCTGGAAGCCGGTCAACCGTTTCGCTGCGGCGACGACCGAGATCCCGCTGTACTCCAGCTACGTCTACCAGGCTTCGCCGATGGATGGCACGCTCAAAGCCATGCTTGAGCGCTGGGCCAAGGATTCCGGGCGCACGCTGGACTACCGCCTCAGCTCGGACTTCACGCTGTACGGCGCGGTCTCGAACATCGACACCACCAATGCACAGCAGGCCGTGATCGATCTCACTGCGGCCTATGCGACGCAGGGAATCTCCGTCTCCATCGTTGGCAACCAGATCGTTGTGCAGAGCGCTGGCGCGACGCCGACCGCGTCGGCGCAGGGCGCTGATTCCAACAGCGGCACCTGAGTCCACATCGAAATCATCGAACGTGCTGCTCCCCGCGCCTGGCGCAGGGGCTTCACGCCCATTGATGTTTCAGCAGTACGGAAGAATCCATGTTCCGCAAGAAGGATCCCGGCAACAGTCCCAAGGTCGAGCAGTCGGTCGCCAAGGCGGTCAGCTACGAGATCACCGTGGCCGACATGGCGCGTCGCAGCGAGCGACGTGCCTGGTGGGTCGCCACGGGCTCGCTGTTGATGTCGCTGGCATTGGCCGGTGGCTACTACTACATGCTGCCGCTGAAGGAGAAGGTGCCGTTCCTGGTGATGGCCGATGCCTACACCGGTACTGCCACGGTTGCGCGCCTGAGTGGCACCTTCCAGGGCGAGACCATCACCAGCAATGAAGCGATCAATCGCAGCAACGTGGCCCAGTACGTGCTGGCGCGTGAATCGTACGACTCGGCGGTGATGGGCCTGCGTGACTGGGAACTGGTGTTCGTGATGTCCACCGATCCGGTGGCGCAGTCCATGCGCGTGCGTTATGCCGGCAACAACCCGCAGAACCCGTTCGTGATGTACGGCCGCGAGCGCGCCATCCGGGTCAAGATCCTCAGCATCACGCCGCTGGGTGCTGAGCCGAACGGCAGCTTCCGCGGAGCTTCGGTACGTATCCAGCGCAGTCTGCTGGACAAGCGCACCGGCGTTGCCACCTATCTGGACAACCAGTTGGTGACGATGCGCTTCGGGTACAACCAGAACCTGGCGCTGTCCGAACAGGATCGCATCCTCAATCCGCTGGCCTTCCAGGTCACCGAGTACCGCGTCGACAACGACTATTCGCGTGGCGTACCGGTGCCGGATGACGGCGCCATGCAGGCACAGGCGCAGCAGGCAGCACAGGCCGCGCAGCAGGCCCAGGCTGCCTACGATCCCAACAATCCGGCCGCGGCCATGATGATCGATCCGGCCACCGGCCAGCCGGTCGCCGTGCCGGCCAATGGCCAGGTGCCGGGCCAGCCGATACAGGGGCAGCCGATACAGGGGCAACCGATGCCGGCGCAGCCGGTACCGGGTCAAGCAACACCGGGGCAGGCCATGCCCGGTCAGCCGGCCATGAGGCCGGCGCAGAACAATTCCACCGGAACTGCTGATGGAGCAAGCAACCGATGAGTAGTCGAGATATCAGGGGAAGCGCGCTGGCGCTGCTGTCGATGTTGTCGCTGTTGTCGCTGTTGTTTTCAGCAGCTGCGATGGCGCAGGCGGTGGACCACTACGAGTACGAGAAGGACCGGATCTATCCGGTTCGCACCGGCCTGGGCCTGACCACCCAGATCGAACTGAGCCCGAACGAGAAGATCCTCGACTACAGCACCGGTTTCAGCAGTGGCTGGGAACTGACACGTCGAGAGAACGTGTTCTATCTCAAGCCGAAGAACGTCGACGTCGACACCAACATGATGGTGCGCACCGAGACCCATTCCTACATCTTCGAACTGAAGGTGGTGGCCACTGATTGGCGCCAGTTGGAACAGGCCCGCCGCGCAGGCGTGCAGTACAAGATCGCCTTCGTCTATCCCAACGACACCGTGTTCGGCGTCGCCCAGGAAGCTGTCGAGGAAGAGGCCAAGCCGCTGTTGAGCTCTGAACTGGCCAAGGATCGCCAGTACAACTTCAACTACTCCTATTCGACCAGCAAGGCGAAGAAGATGGGCTGGCTGATCCCGGTCAACGCCTACGACGACAGCCGCTTCACCTACCTGAAACTGCCGAACTCGCCGGAATACAAGACCGGCATCTTCCCGGCCGTGTTCGGTCGTGAAACGGAATACGGTGAAGACTTCGTGGTCAACACCACGGTTGAAGGCAATACGCTGATCGTGCACGGGACCTACCCGTACCTGGTCATCCGCCACGGCGACTTCGTCGTCGGCCTGCGAAGGAACGTGAAGAAATGAGCCAGCAGAACACTCCCGGAAACGACCCGAACAACGGACGCGACGAGAGCCAGAGTCCGTACGGTGCCCAGGCTGCTCCGCAGGCGCAGACGAATCCGTACTTCGGCACGACCCAGGCTGAGCCCGCACCGGATCTGGACGCGGCCGCGCCGCAGCTGCGCTCGGCTGAAGAGCAGCGGTTGAACCGCAAGGCGCTGCTGTTCCTGGGCGGCATCGTGGTGCTGCTTGTTGCCATGGGCTTCCTGCTTTTCCGCAAGGGCCAGGATGGTGATGACGACGCGCAGAAGGTGCCGGATGTCGCACGTGCCAGCACGCCGACACTGCCGGATGTTGCGCCGCCTCCGCAGGCGCCGCCGACTGCCGCCGAACCGATTCCGATGCTTCCACCGATGTCGCAGGATGAAGATCCGAAACTGGTGCCCATCGCGTCACGGCCGGAAGCCATGGAGCCCCGTGGGCCGTCGCTGGTCGAGCGCCGGATGGCCGGCGCGGATGATGCCGCGCTTGCGGCAGGCAATCGGGCGCAACCGCAGCGCAGCGCGATCGACGAGCAGACCCGTCAAGCGCTGCTTGCGAACATGATGCCCAACCAGCAGGGGCAGCAGAAGATTCGCCGTGGGCCGGACGTGGAAGACGTCTCCAGTGCCACCTACATCCAGAGCCCCGATGCCCTGCTGGTGCGCGGCACGTACCTGCGATGCGTGCTGGAAACCCGCATCATCACCGATCTCGCCGGCTATACCTCGTGCCTGCTGACCGAGCCGGTGTACTCGATCAACGGTCGCAACCTGCTGCTGCCCAAGGGCTCCAAAATCTATGGCGCCTACGGCGGCGGTCCGATCGGCAAGCGTGTGGAAGTGATCTGGGATCGCATCACCACTCCCAATGGCATCGACGTTGCGATGTCCAGCCCGGGCGTGGATCAACTGGGCGGCGCCGGTCATCCGGGCCAGTACAGCGCACACTGGGGTAGTCGCATTGCTTCGGCGCTGATGATCAGCCTGATTTCCGATGCCTTCAAGTACGCGGCTGCCGAGCACGGTCCGGAGACGACCACCATCGCCAACAATGGCATGACGGTGCAGTCACCCTATGAGAGTTCTACCGCACGCACGATGGAGCGCTTGGCCAACGAAGCACTGAGCAGCAACCGTCGTCCGCCGACTGTCACCATCAATCAGGGCACGATCGTGAACGTCTACGTCGCCAAGGACGTCGACTTTACCAACGTGCTGCCCCCCCGCCGGTAAACCATCGAACGATCATGGACGCTGAAGTGTCACCCCTCGCCCTCGTCTCCAGCGATTTTCTGCGCTATCAGTACGAAGTGCTGGGCATCGCCGAGTACATGACTTCTCCGGAAGTGACGGAAATCTGCATCAACCGTCCCGGCGAGCTGTACCTGGAAACCCGGGCCGGGTGGCAACGCGTGGACGTACCGGGCCTGACCTTCGAGCGGGCCCGGCAGTTCTGCACTGCCGTGGTGAACGAGAGCAACACCGGCCAGCGCATCACCGATGCCGATCCAGTGGTCTCGCTCACGTTCCCCACCGGCCAGCGTGCCCAGTTCGTGATTCCGCCGGCGTGCGATGCAGGCAAGGTGTCAATCACCATCCGCCTGCCGTCCAAGCACACCAAGTCGCTCAGCCAGTATCACGAAGATGGGTTCTTCAACCAGATCCTGGAAAGCGATGGCAGCATCAGCGAGCAGGATCGTGAGTTGCTGGAGCTGCGTCAGCAGCGCGAGTATGCCGAGTTCTTCCGGCGTGCGGTGATGTACCGCAAGAACATCGTGGTATCCGGCGCAACCGGTAGCGGCAAGACCACCTTCATGAAAGCGCTGGTGAATCATATTCCGGACAGCGAACGCCTGGTCACGATCGAAGATGCGCGCGAGTTGTTTCTGACCCAACCCAATGTGGTGCACCTGCTGTACTCCAAGGGTGGGCAGAGCACCAGCAACGTCAGCGCCAAAAGCTGCATGGAGGCCTGCCTGCGCATGAAGCCCGAACGCATCATCCTCGCCGAGCTGCGTGGTGACGAAGCGTTCTACTTCATTCGCAACTGTGCATCCGGCCACCCGGGTTCGATCACCAGCTGCCATGCGGGCAGCCCGGAGCAGACCTGGGACCAGTTGGCCCTGATGGTGAAGGCCTCGACCGAAGGCTCGGGCCTGGAATTCAACGTGATCAAGCGACTCTTGATGATGACCATCGACATCGTCGTACATATCAAGGCGCACGCCGGTTCGCGCTACATCACCGGCATCGACTTCAATCCTGGGCGTGCCCAGGGGCAGGAGGGCTGAAGGATGCTGCCAGGACTGGAAATGATGGCGTGCCCGGAGATGGCGGTGTCGATGGACGTGATGCAGCACGTCATCAACGTCGAATCGTCGCGCAATCCCTATGCCATCGGCGTGGTTGGCGGCGCGTTGGCGCGTCAGCCCAAGGCGCTGGATGAAGCGCTGGCGACGGTGCGCATGCTGGAAGAGAAGGGCTACAACTTCTCGATTGGCCTGGCCCAGGTCAATCGTTACAACCTCGACAAGTACGGGTTGGATTCCTATGAGAAGGCCTTCCAGCAGTGCCCGAACCTGCAGGCCGGGTCACGCATCCTGGCCGAGTGCTACAAGCGCTCGGGTGGCGACTGGGGCAAGTCGTTCAGTTGCTACTACTCCGGCAATTTCGAGACCGGCTTCCGCCACGGTTATGTGCAGAAAGTCTATGACTCGATCCGTCGCGGCCAGCAGGTGGCCAGCAACGGCGTTGCTCCGATCGACGTGATCAGTCGTGGTGAACGGCGCAGCGTGAAGGTCGAGCATCATCCGCAGTTGGCGTCGCCGGCGCAGGCACGCATCGTTGCCCAGTCGAATGGCCCGGTATACGTGCCGTCCGAAGATCCGGCACGCGCCTATGTGGTGTATCCGTCCACTGGTGCCATGGCCCGCGGCAGCCTGTTGAACATCGCAGACCAAGCGCTGTCCAAGGTGCTGCTGCGCTCGGTGGATCGGATGATGCAGCCACAGGCGCAGCCGGCCCAAGGGGCCGTCTATCCGCAGCAGCAGGCCGCGGGCATGCCGCAGCAGCTGCCGGGTGCCGCTGGCGTCGGCAATGAGGGCCCCGTGATGCTGCGGCCTTGGAGCGAGCGCAACCAGCCTGTCGCCGGTGGTGACAATTCATACAACGCACCGGTACAGGCTGCACCGGTGCAGCAGATTCCCGCAGGGGATGCGGCCTTCGTGTTCTGACGAAGTCGTGGTTCGGCCGGGCGCCCGCCAGGCCAATTCAGTTGTGTTAGTCCATCAACAAGGAAATCAATCCATGAAGCGATCCAATCTCGACCTCGTCCAGGCCCAGCGCACGCTGAAGACCCTGCTGATGGCCACGATCTTCGTCGGCGCCATGTTCGCCCCGCAGGTGTTCGCCAACGGTACCGACTTCGGCGGTACCGACAAAAAGGTCTGCGGTTTCTTCTCCAACATCAATGGCCTGCTGAATATGGCCTCGATCGCCGTGGTGACCATTGCGGTGATCTTCGCCGGCTATCAGATCGCCTTCGCGCACAAGCGCATCGGTGACGTCGCGCCGATCCTGATCGGTGGTGTTCTGATCGGTGCCGCCGGCCAGATCGCGCGCATGCTGCTGGGCGAGGGCAGTGACGGCAAGTGCACCGGTGGCGGCACGACCTACTACCTGATCAACAACGCCATCCAGTACTACAGTGCATAAGAACGTCGTGTTCCGCGGTTGCACGCGCCCGGCGATGTTCCTGGGCGTGCCCTACCTGCCATTTTTCATGGTGGCGGGCGGGCTGTTGCTGCTCAGCGTGTACACGAACTTCTGGTTCCTGCTCACTATTCCGGTGGCGATCTTCATCATGCGGCACATGGCCAAGCGTGACGAAATGATCTTCCGGCTGCTGGGCCTGCGCCTGATGTTCAAGCTGAAGGTGCGCAACGTACCGGAACATGACGGCATGTGGGTATTCAACCCCAATCACTACCGTAACAAGCCGGCCCGAATGGATTGAGGTCCGGATCTGGCCTGGCGGGCGTCCGCGCCCGCCAGGTCTCTTGAAACTCCTTGGCAGTACCTCTTTGGAAGCAGTCGTATGTTCAGCCCTGACACCTCCATCAGTGAGTTCATTCCGTTGTCGTCGCATGTAGCCCCGAACGTGGTCAAGACCACGGGCGGCGACTACCTGCTGACCTGGCATCTGGAAGGGCTGCCGTTCGTCGGCCGCGAGGAGTGGGAGCTCGAGCATCGTCACAACACGTTCAACCGCCTGCTGCAGACGTTGCGCGCGCCCGACTTCGTCAACGTTGCCTTCTGGGTGCACGACATCCGTCGTCGCCGCACGTTGAAGGGCAAGAGCAACTACAGGCAGCGCTTCAATCAGGACGTGTCCGACCAGTACATGGGCATGCTGTCCTCGCAGCGCATCATGCAGAACGAGCTGTACCTGACCATGATCTATCGCCCGGTGGTGGCGGGTAAACGCTTCGTCGAAAAGTCGGCGAACGTGGAAAAGCTGCGCGCCGAGCAGGAGCAGGCGGTCGAGAAGCTGATGGAACTCGCCGGCAACGTCGAGGCCGTGATCCGCGACTACGCGCCGTATCGCCTGGGCATGTACGAAGCCAAGAACGGGGTGGTGTTCTCGGAAACGCTGGAACTGTTCGGTTACCTGATCAATCGCATCGACGAGCCGGTGCCGGTGCTGGCGGCACCGATCAAGGATTACCTGCCTGTCAGCCGCCATATGTTCTCGGCGAAGACCGGCGACTTCGCGATCAATACCCCCAATGGTGCCAATCACTACGGCGCCATCCTGAACATCAAGGAGTATGCCGAGGGGACCTACCCCGGCATCCTCAATGGCCTGAAGTATCTGGATTACGAGTACGTCATCACCCATTCGTTCAGCCCGATGGGGCGTCAAGACGCGCTGAAGGTGCTCGACCGCACCAAGGGAATGATGATCTCCTCCGGCGACAAAGCGGTCAGCCAGATCGTCGAGCTCGATCAGGCCATGGATCAGCTGTCATCGGGCAACTTCGTGCTGGGTGAATATCACTTCATCATGGCGGTCTACGGCGACACGCAGGCCAAGCTTTCGCAGAACATCGCCTCGACCCGCGCGGAGCTTTCCAATGCCGGTTTCGTATCGACCAAGGAAGACCTGGCCGTTACCTCGTCCTTCTACTCGCAGTTGCCGGGTAACTGGCGCTACCGCACGCGCCTGGCCAATGTCAGCTCGCTGAACTTCCTGGGCCTGTCTCCGCTGCACAACTTCGCCACCGGCAAGCAGCACAACAATCCTTGGGGTGACTGCGTCACCACATTGCAGACCACCAACGGCCAGCCGTACTACTTCAATTTCCATGCGACCCATCCGTCGGAAAATTCGCTGGGCGAAAAGGCGATCGCCAACACCATGGTGATCGGCAAGTCCGGTACCGGTAAGACCGCGCTGATCAATTTCCTGCTCAGCCAGGTGCAGAAGTATGAACCGTCGCCGACCATTTTCTTCTTCGACAAGGACCGTGGTGCGGAGATCTTCGTGCGCGCCTGCGGTGGCAATTATCTGGCCCTGGAGAATGGTGCGCCGACCGGATTCAATCCGTTCCAGTGCGAGAACAACGAATCCAATGTGCAGTTCCTGGCTGATCTGATCAAGGTGCTGGCCGGCAAGCGCGAGTACAGTGCGCGCGAGGAGGAGGACATCTACCGCGCAGTGGAAAGCATGCTCGATACGCCGATGCACCTGCGCAGCATGACCAACTTCCAGAAGAGCCTGCCCAACATGGGTGACGATGGCCTCTACGCGCGCATGCGCCGCTGGACCTCGGGGAACTCGCTGGGCTGGGTGTTTGATAATCCGATCGATACCGTTGACCTGAGCAAGGCCAACATCATCGGCTTCGACTACACCGACATCATCGATAACCCTGAAGTGCGCGTGCCGGTGATCAATTACCTGCTGCACCGCCTGGAATCGCTGATCGATGGCCGTCCGCTGATCTACGTGATGGACGAGTTCTGGAAGATCCTGGATGGTGAGGGAGGCCTGAAGGAATTCGCGAAGAACAAGCAGAAGACCATCCGTAAGCAGAACGGTCTGGGCATCTTTGCAACGCAGAGCCCGGAGGATGCGCTGAAGAGCGATATCTCCGCAGCCCTGATCGAGCAGACCGCGACGCTGATCCTGCTGCCGAACCCGAATGCCAGCAAGAGCGACTACATGGATGGCCTGAAGCTGACGGAGGCCGAGTTCAAGGTGGTTACTGCCCTGGACGAGCGCTCGCGTTGCTTCCTGGTCAAGCAGGGTCATGCATCCAGCGTCTGCCAGCTCAACCTGCGTGGCATGGACGACATTCTGTCTGTGATCTCGGCCTCGACCGACAACATCGACATCATGCATCGGGTTTTGCAGACGGCGGCGGTCCGCAACCGGATCACCGTGGACGAGCTCACGCCGGAGCAATGGCTGGAAGATTTCTACAAGAACCGGAGGGGTTCGGGGAAGTCAGCCAACAATAGTGAGGTGGCGGCATGAGTGCTGCCGAGGGTGTGAAAAGCGTGAATTCCTTGAATTCGATGGAGAAGAACATGGCCGCCATTCGTATCAAAAAAGCATCGAGCGCCACCACCCGCGTCAGGAACACGATGCTGGCGCTGTCACTGGCCGGAATGATGGCTGTTCCGGTTCAGGCCTACACACTTCCAGTTGTTGAGATCGGCATGAATCTCTTCAATGGCACGATGACCGAAGTCAACACCCTTGCGTCGCAGGCCGAGGCGTTTGCCGAGTACGGCACCCAGGCTCAGCGATTCATCGAGACGACGCAGAACTGGGCGCAGAAGCTGGCAAAGTTCCAGCAGATCATCGCTTCTCCCAACATGCCGGGTGGTATCAAGCTGACCCCTGTCGAGGCAGATTGGAATGTGGCCGAGCGCTGTGGCCTTGGCGTTATCGGAGGCATCGGTGATCTGCTTTCGGCGATGAAGCTGAACCCGAAGGGCGATATCGCCGCGCAGCAGAAGCAGATCTGTGCGGCGATCCAGATGATCGAGAACAAAAAATACAATGAGACGATTGCCGTGGTGCAGGAAACTCTGCCGCAGATGCGCTCTGTTCTCGACAAGATCAAGAATATTCGAGACCTGACCTCTACCGAAGGTGGAATGACCGAGACAATGGCCAATGCTCAGGTATCCGATTCCTATATGAATGCGGGTTTCGCCTCTTGGGAAACGCAGATCAAAATGTACGATCGCCAGATTTCGGCGCTCGAGAGTCAGCAACAGTTCTTGACTGAGCGAGCATTGAAAGGTACCCGCTCGCCGCTTGGTACTGTGGTGAAGGCTGCGGCCCTCAAGGGCGCGCTGTCGCTGTAATGCCGAACTCGGTCTCTTTGGGCCGTATTCAATAATTGGGTGAAGTCATGAGTCTAGGGATGGTGGGCGGCATGTTTGGTTCAAGTGCGCTGGATATGCTGCAAAACCTGCACGTGACGTCGTCGGTTGGCGACTTCATGTTCTTTCGTCTGATCCTCGATTATCTCCACAAGGAGATTGCGGATTTCGGTATCGCATTGCTCGGGAGAATGATGAAGTGGGTTGGGGCCATCGCGCTCACACTCATGACGCTTTGGGTCCTTATCCAAGGCTTCCGGATAGCTACAGGCCGCAGCCGGGACTCGATGATGATCCTTGTCACCAACATGGCGAGGGCAGCGTTGATTGTGTCGGTGGCGACCACCATGGCCATGTTCGGTCGCGACCTCCATACGTTCCTGAACAAGGATGTGAAGAACGAGATCACCCAGGTCATCACCGGCAAGAAGGACTCCCCGGAGGATCTCATCGATGAGAATCTTGGCTACATGCAGCTTGCCCTGGCTTCAGTGGACACATTGGATGTCGTTGGTGATGTGACCCTGGACAACGCTAAGACGCGTGCCATGTGGTTCATCGGAATGGGAACTGGCGGACCCGCCGTGACGGCCGGCTCCATGTTGCTTCTCTATGAGGTCGCATTGGCCCTGTTCATTGGCCTTGGGCCATTGTTCATTCTTTGTCTGCTATTTGATCAGACCAAGCAGCTATTCCAGAAGTGGCTGATGTATGGCATAGGCACGATGTTCTCGATGGCGGTGCTGGCTGCAATGACTGCGATCGCGATGAAGATGGTGGCAAAGGTTGCGCTGGCTTTCTGGGGGTCGACCTTGCTCGGAAGCCTGATGGGTGAGAACTTCACCGAAGGCATGTCAAGCATGGCCTTGCAGCAGGGCGGCATGGGTTTGATTCTGACGACGTTGATTCTTACGTCGCCGCCGATGGCTGCGATGTTCTTCCAGGGCACGCTGGGTAGCTTCATGGCTTATTCGCAGATTGGCGGCTCACCAGCCGCACAGCCGGGACCGCAAGGGCAGCCGCCTGGTTCGGTGGCCAGTGCACCTACTCCAGCTAGTTCTCCCAGCGAAGTGAGTGCTACCCGAACCATAGTTGCGACTCCGAATTTCTCCGGCGGCAGTACACCAGCGGGTAGTCGTGGCAATGCGCAGGACTCCACCTGATTCACAAGCTATGAGAGATATCCATATGCATAAATTTCTACTCGCTCTCTTTGCTCTTGTGGTCTTCGGTGGGTGGGGTTTTATGGAAAATGCCGCTGCGGAAGGAAACTGTCCGCCTGGCTTCTACCCAATCGGAGGTCAGGGTGTTCAAGGGTGCGCTCCGATTCCTGGCGCCAATGCGGGGGCAGCGGGGCGGGGCGGAAATCCGCAGCCGCGTACGCGCTATATGGATCGATGGGGCGCCATTGCGTTCTCTAATGCTACGAGCGATGCAGGTGATGTGGTTGGTCGCGATAGCGAGGTTCTGGCTGAATCCGAGGCTTTGCGACAATGTGCCAGGAATGGGGCGCGCGACTGCAAGATGATCCTGAAGTACAGGAACCAATGCGCAGCTTGGGTCATGCCTTCGGAGAAGCGGATGGGCGCCGCAGGTGGTTTAGGGACTGGGTCTTCCGAGGCTCTCGCGGTAGTGGCGGCCAAAAGGAACTGTGCAGATCCATCCCAGAAGGGATGCCATGTTGTCTACAGTGCCTGCAGCCTCCCCGTTCTAGTAGGTGGATGAAGTCCAGCCGCGGTGCAAGATCGTATATGCGGATTGCAGTGAGCCTGTTTTGAGTGGTTCTATTTCATTCATGAAAAGCAGGAAGTCTTGACCTGTTTCTTGAGATGCTTGCAGTTGAGTAATGGCTCCATGGTCCGGGATTCAAGACAGGCGTTCGACATGTAGGGGTGCTTTGAGGAATGGACGAACAAGATCATGCTCTTTATGAGACTTGTTCTCGCTCCGGTATTGGCATCGGTTCCTTCCTCTCGGCTGGCGAGGACGGCCGCCGGATTCAACCAGTTCTGCAGATGGATAGTACGCCCCACCTATCTGCTGATCATGCGGCAATGCAATGAAATGGCCTGCCGTCGAGCAGGTCGTTTCTTTTCAGAATCGGTAGAACTGCAGCTCTCAGCGAAATTGGGCCTCTGCACTGTTGTCAACTCGAACCCTTTCCTTTTCTTCGCGGCTGCAAGCTGGTTGGCAGAATGGCTGCTACTGAAGTGGCTGTTCAACGGCCTGAGCGCGATGCTTCCAGTGGTGGTATTGGTAGCGCGAGCCGCAGGCAGGCAGCTTGTCCAAATAAGGCGCCATCCACGTTAACCGCGCTTTTTCTGTGATCAAGTGCGCTTTTCATCCAAAGTCCCCTTCGACGAGCGCCGCCTCCTCGAAGTAAGCTGCGTACGCGTCAAAATCCCGACGCATCGGTGCCATCGAGCGCAGGAGCTTTTCCGTCCATGAGGACTCTGACGACCCACGATGCGGATGATGATTGCGACCATCGCAGACGCCGCCGGGCCGGGGCTATCATCCGCCATGGCGGACACCGGAGCCTGCAGCGCAGCGCACGGTTTCCCGGTCGTCGCGCGGGTACTGGAAGGTCAGGATTGAAGGAGTCGCAGGGGATGCAGAAGGGGAGTGGCGTACACATGGACAATGCCTTGGCGTTCGTTCCGTCCGGCGCGAACCTGCTGGAGGCGGTACGCGGTGATCTCACCGGCAACGGGATCGACGACCAGTTGCTGGTGATCGATCAACCGGCACCCGACGGCTTGGTGCCCGGCGAGCACGGTCCTAACCGGGTGTTGTTGCTGCTGCTGGGTGACGCCGCGGGCCGATGGCAGTTGGCCGCGCGCAACGACAAGCTGGTGCCGTGCTCCACCCGTGGGGGCATTGCCGGCGACCCCTTCGCGTACGTGACCATCGAGGATGGCGCTTTCAGTGTGATCACCAACGGTGGGAGCCGTGAGCGCTGGAGCAGCATCTACACGTTCCGCTACGTTCCGGCCGACGAGGCCTGTTGGGTGCATGGCGTGCAGCGCAGGGTGGTCGACACCGAGACCGAGGCCAGTCATACACGCGATTTCTCGGCGGCCGAACTTGGTCGGGTGCGGTTCGAGGATTTCGATCCGTCCGTTGTCGCCGACGTGAGCTTGCCCTGAGTGCCATGCCTGTGAGGAGGCGGGAGTACCCAACGATGATCGAGCAGGAGTTTCACCGTGTCGCAGGATAGAGAGTCGCAGTTGCTGCGGCAGGCCACGGAGGCCGGCATCACCTCGTCCCGGGAACTGGCCAACTTCATGGCGCAGGCCGGGCACGAGTCCCGTGGCCTGAGCCGGCTCAATGAAAGTTTCAACTTCACGCGGGGTATCTCGCAGATCCCGGTGGAAGCGGCGTGGCGCAATGGCAATGGCGCGCTTGAGGGCGCCCGCCAGGACGCGTTGCGCGGCCGTCCGGAGAATCTGGCCGAGCTGATGTACGGCGGGCGCATGGGCAATGATGCGCCCGGCGACGCATTGAAGTATCACGGCCGCGGCTATCTGCCGCTGGTCGGCAAGGAAAACTATGAGCGTGCCGGCAAGGCGCTGGATCTGGATCTGGTGAATCAGCCGGAACTGGCCGCGCAGCCCGAGCACGCAGGCCGTATTGCGGTGTGGCAGTGGCAGACGCGGGTACCGGAGGCGGCGCGCGAGGATGTGCGCGAAGCGACGCGCGCGATCAATGGTGGCCTGAACGGCATCGAGGCCCGCCAGCAGCGATTCGATGCGTGGCAGCAGAAGCTGACGCCTGATGTGATGGCGCGGCTGGAGCGGGGCGAAGTCGGTGCGCCGGCGCAGAGTGTTGCCCGAGACATGTCGCAGACCGGTGAGCCCGGCAACGCGTTGTTCGAGGATGCGCGCCGGCACCTGCAGCAGATGGGACCACAGAATGGACTGCGCAGTGCACAGGAGCTCGACAATACCGCTGGCGCATTGGCGCTGGGGGCGCAGAAGGCCGGCCTGTCGCGTATCGATCATCTGCTGGCGGGCAACGACGGGCGCACGCTGTTTGCGGTGCAGGGCGCGCTGGGAGATCCGGCGATGCTGCGTGCGTCCGTTGACCGGGAGCAGGCCGCCCAGCAGCCGCTGGCGCAGAGCAGCCAGCAGTTGGCTGCCAGTGTCGCCCAGCAGGACCCGGCGGCCGCGCTCGCCCGCGAGCAGGAGCAGCGTTCTCGATCCCTGTAACACCTGATGCCGGCGGGCAGGGGACCCGCCGGCGCTTTACGTACGACGCGTGGCGCCCTGTGGCGCCGACATGGAAACCCACTCGGAAGGACACCACATGCGAATCGTTCCCTCGAATGCCCGGCACGTCGCTGCCCGCTGCGATGCATCCGCGCGCCGCCTGCCGCCGCTCTGGCTGCTGTCTCTTGGACTTGCCGCAGCGTCGGCACAGGCTCAGGCTCAGGAGACAGCGGCGCCCGTCGTGGAGGCGCCCATCGCCGCCGAGGCGATCGTTGACGCGCCTGCAGGGATGGCACCTGTTGCAGCGCCCATGGCCACCGAAGCCGTTGTCGCGGCGCCGGCTCCCGATGTACCGGCTGCCGTGACACCTCCTGCGACACCAGTGGTGGACGCGCAGCCGGCGCCGGCTGCAGACCCGACGCCTGTGCCCGTTGCACCCGCAGCGGCGGCGCCTGTCGCTGCACCGCCTGCTGTCGTCGAGCCAGCCGTCCCGGCGGTAGCTCCCGCGCCGCCCGCCTTGGTCATCGCGCCGTTGCCGCCCGAGCAGGCGACCGAGCGTGCGCTTGGTGCCCGCTGCCCGGTGGATCTGGCTGGGCGGCTGGCGGCCCAGGCCGAGCTGCTGATCGGCGCCTGCCAGGGCACGATGCCGGCGCATCTGGCCGCGCTGCTGGTCGCGCTGCCCCAGCAGGACATCCACCTGCCGCGCAGCTGGCGCGAGCGTGAGGTGCAACAGAAGGTTTGGTTCAAGGCGGTGCCGGGCTACGGCCAGCGCCCGGACTTCATCGCGCGGATGGGCGACATCTGGGTGCGCTCGCTGGAAGGACGCGACGCCGACAGCACGTTCTACCTGGTGTCGGCACCGTTCACCTGCAGCGACCGGGTCGCCAACCGCGATGAGTACGGCGCGGAGCCGGTACGTGTGCCAGCGGGTGACTGCCGCGAGGCCTATGTGGCCCAGCGTGTGTACCAGGTTCGCGGGGACGCCGCGCCGAGGGATGTGACCGCCGATGCCATGCCGGCCATGCCCCAGGTGACGGAGGCCGATCGTGCGCGGCAGCTGTCGCGCGACGGCCGGATCAGCCTGGACCACAGCAAGTTGCAGTACGGCCCGGCCATGCGCTGGTTCGTGCAGTACCCGGAGACGGCGCAGAAGGTCGGTCCGCGTGCCTACAGTGACTGGAACCGCGAGCACCTGGCCTTCGTGGTCTGGACTGGGGATCGCTTCGAGCTGCGTGAGAAGGTCGCGCGGGCGCAGTGGCCCTGTGATCCGGTAGCACCGGGCGATCGCGCCTGTGGTGGCTTCCCGGATTCCGGGCTGGATCTGTTCGTGACCGCCGGTGCGTCCGCGCCGGTCGCGGCCTCCAGCCCCTGAGGCAGAGGGCCGAAGTGACGCGGGAGCCGGAATGACCGGCTCCCGCGCTGTTCATCAGGCCTGCATGCTGCGGGTCTGGTTCTGCTGTTGTTCCAGTTGCTGATCGCGGTCCTGTGCCAGACGCTGTCCCGCGGCTTGCTGATCAATGCGCTGGCTGCTCTGCTCCAGCGGGGTGTTCATCGCCACGGCCGTGTCCACCGACACGCGCAGATGCGCCGGGTCGCCGCCCTGGCCCTGCACCGCGAAGCTGCGCGAGGCATCGGCATTCATCACCACTTCGTCGATGCGCTTGCCGCCTGCAGCGTGCATCTCCGCCGCCAGGCTACCGGCCAACTGCGTACTCATCACATCCGGCACGCGGCCGACGCGAACGTCCTGCGCATGCACGCCACGGATCGCGTCGTTGAAAAGCGGGTTGCCAAGATGAGTGGCATCGTCCATGCGCAGCATGCTGGTGTGGTGGCCGTTCTTCTCCGCCTCGCGACGGGCCGGCTCACCGGGTTGCAGCGGGCCACGGATGTGGTCGTACAGATCGACGGCACCGCCCGGGATGCCGCGTGCCGCGCGGGTGACGCCACGACGCAGTGACTCGACGTCGTCGCGGTACTCCTCGATCATCTTGGCGTTGTCTTTCGCCAGCTTCTGCGTTTCCGGGTGCTTCAGTACCGAGCCTTCGTTGAGGAAGTTGCCCAGTTTGTGCGCGCCGAATGAGCTGGTGGCCGCGATGATCGGACGGTCTGGAATCAGATCACGCAGGGCGTGATTGCTGAAGCCGTTTGCCGCGAGCGTCTTGATTTCATCGGGCTTGGCGTAGATGCGGACCTGGCCGAAGTGGGGCGATGCAGCACTGACCGGATCGGAGGCCATGACGTGGTTGATCATGGTGTTGCCGCCTTCCGGAATGCGGTAGCTGAGGCTGACCGCGCCGTAGGCGTTGAAGGTCTCGCCCTTGACGTTGAAGTGGTGCGAGGTGATCTGGGCCAGGGCACCGCCGAGGGAGTGGCCTGTGACGGTAACCTGGGGAGCAGGTCCGCCGCTCAAGCGGGACTGAAGTGCGGCGCCTTCAATTGTCCTCTGCGTCAATGCGATCGCGTCAGGTGCCTGCACATTTGTCCGTGCAACCACCATTCCACCATCGGTCAGAATTGCATCGCGGGCGATCTGCTCGGTACCACGATGGGCAATGACGATCTCTTTGCTGTCTACGCGTTGATAGACGGTACCTTGATAGCCATTGAGACGATTGTCGACATGCTCAAGGATCTTGTACTCATGACCGTTCAGTATGACCTTTTCTTCCTGGCCAGGGGCGCGTCGACCGACGGCGCGGTCCTTGTACGCGTCATCAGATAACGCTGCGTAATCCTGGGAGGTGATGGTCACGGTGCCACCTCACTTGCAGAAAGGCTGATCGTGAACAGCTTGTCCTGCAGATCGGCGGCATAGTTGCTGCGATCAGGCTCGCCACTCGCTGGGAAATTGGGAACGCGATCTGCCCGCGGATAGACCAGATCCGGGTAGTAGAGCGTATGGGCGCCACCTTCGGTCAACGGCTTGGCGTCTACGAAGGTCAGGAAGCGGGTTTCTTCCTCGGCGCCTGTGGCCTTCAGCATCGCCCCTGCGCCGCTGAACTCCCACTTGCACACGCCACGGCCGTAGTAGTCCTCATCCAGCATGCGGTCCACATACAACGTGCCGCGGTATTCGCCGTCGGCGACCTTGCGCAGCTCCACCGGCTCCTGGCTGGTGATGCGTGCGGCGGTGCCGGTGGCCGGTTCGATGTGTCCGCACTGGTCTTCGTTGGTCACGTCGTACTGCGCGACACCTTCGACCACCGCGAAATCACCGGGGGCATCCTTCAGGCGCAGCACCAGTTCATAGGCCTTGCGCGGGCTGGGGTTGAGCTTGGCGAGGCCACGCCCACCCTGGGCGACATCGGCTTCAGCAGCGGCACGTTCCTGGTTCATGGCGGTCTCCGGATTGCAGGCGGTCAACAGAAGCAGAGCAAGGCACGGGATCATCTTGTGGCGCAATGTCGGCCTCCTTGGGGGTAGGAATGGTTGAACTGGCAGCTCATGGCGCGAGTTTCTGCACAGTGGTGGTGGTCGAGAACAGCGCGTCGCGCAGCTCTCCCTTGTACTCCGAAGGATTCTCTTTGCCGCTGGCAGGATAGTTGGCAGCAAGCTCGGCGCGAGGATAGGCAACCTTCGGATAATAGAGAGTCAATGGACTCCTCGCGTCCATGCGTTCCTTGTCGACGAACGTCAGGAATCGAGTGTCCGCTTCGTCGGTCGTGGCGCGCAACATCGCACCAACTCCGGTCAGTGTCCAATGACAGACGCCGCGATCGTAATAGTCTTGGTCCTGCATGCGGTCGAGGTAGAACGTACCGCGGTACTCGTTCTCACCGACCTTGCGCAGCGTGACGAGCTCCTGGCTGGTAATACGGCTGGCGGTACCGGTCGCCCTCAGGACCCGGCCGCAGTCCTTGTGGTTGCTGACGTCGTACTGGGCAACGCCCTCGACCACCGTGAATGGACCAGGGGCATCCTTAAGTGTCAGTACCAGCTCGTAGCCCTGCTTTGGTGCAGGGTTGAGTTTGGCCAAGCCGCGCCCACCAGCGGCGACGTCGCGTTCGGCATCAGCATAGGGCGAGCATGCGGCCAGTGGGATAAGGGCGAGCAACGCCAGCAGCGGCTGCCTTTTCCTTTCAGGGAGCACTACTCCCATGGCCTGATCCTGCATCGTGCGTCCATGTCCATATATCCTTCCTGGGTGACAGGTTTCTCGATTATGGAGCGTGTCAGGAATGCTGCGCCACCGTCGCGACGGCTTTTTGACGCGCCCGATGCGGTGTATTCCGGCGAATCGATTGCAGCACAGGGGATTCGGGCGTCGCGTTGGACTTGCTGGCAGGGTCTGTTCGCGGTGGAATCTGCGACGTAAATCAATAATTCACACATTCATCACATTATCAAAGGCGTTCTCCTTGAGCTGCATGATCCGCACCGAAACCACGGCCGACCACGCCGCCATCCGCGCACTCACCGAGGCCGCCTTCCGCGAAGCCCCGCACAGCAGCCACACCGAGCAGTTCATCGTCGATGCGCTGCGTTCGCGTGGGGAGTTGAGCATTTCGCTGGTCGCCGAAACTCAGGGCCAGGTGGTCGGCCACATTGCCCTGTCGCCGGTGACGGTCAGCGATGGCAGCGCCGGCTGGTTCGGCCTGGGCCCGATTTCGGTATTGCCCGCATGGCAGGGGCAGGGCGTTGGCGCGGCCCTGATGCACGCGGCTCTGGAAGCCCTGCGCCAACAGGGCGCGTACGGCTGCGTGTTGCTGGGTGAGCCGGCGTACTACGGGCGCTTCGGGTTCCGTGCCGAGCCGGGCCTGGTGCTGCCGGGCGTGCCGGCAGAGTACTTCCAGGCGCTTTGCCTGCAGCCTCCGGTGGCACAGGGCGGGGTGCAGTACTCACCGGCCTTCGAGGCGACGGCCTGAGCCGGACCTGGCGCGCTGCAGCTCAGGGCGCGCGCCAGACGGTCGGTTCGGGTTGCGGCTTGGGAATGCGGTAGCCGCCGATATGCTCGAGCAGTGCGTTGGTACGGCGCTGTTCGACCAGTACCTCACGCAGCAGATTGCGCACAGCGAAGATGGCGAACGGCACCAGGATCCAGACCAGGCTGATTCCCAGCGCAAACAGGGTAAACAGCGCTTTTGCACCATCCATGCACGGCATTCCTTGATCGAAAGCAGCCACGCTAGCACGCGGCTGCTGCCGACGGATGTCAGGCCTTATGCCGAAGGTGGATCAGCGGATACGGGCGGCCCTGCGAATCCAGCGGCGAGCGACCGGTTTCGACGAAGCCCATGCGCAGGTAGAAGCCTACGGCCTGCGCGTTCTGTGCGTTGACGTCGGTGCTCAGCTGCGGGTGCAGCGCCAGCGCATGCTGCAACAGCTGCCGACCGATACCGGTGCCGCGCGCGTCCGGATCGATGAACAGCGCTTCCAGGTGGGTGCCATCGATCAGCATGAAGCCCTGCGGCTGGTCCTGTGCATCGACGGCGACGGTCATCGGCGTCTGCGGCAGGAAAGCGGCTACTTCGGCATCGATGGCCTGGCGGTCTTCGGCACTGAGGAAGTCATGGGTAGCGTCGACGGCGCGACGCCAGAGGTCGACGAGGGCGACACCGTCGTCGGCGCGCGAGGGGCGCAGAGTGGTCATGGGTTCACCAAGGTGCTTCGGAAGAGTGCGCATTATGAAGCCTTCCGGCTGCAGGTGCGGGCGCGCACTCATCCATCGTTGCGATGGCGGATGAAGGGGCTATGGGTCTTTGCCTCGGCGCGCAGCACCACGCCATCCTCGAAGTCCCCGCTGTCGTTGAAAGGCACGATCGGCCACTGCCTCCACCGAGCAAGCCGTTCCAGGTAGTTGCGCGTAGCCGTGGCGAGCGCCTCATCGTGGGCCTGCTTACGCTCCGCTGCATGCCCTGAGCGCACGCCGTGCACCATATGCGGCTCCATCACCTCAAAGCCGATGTAGCGCAGGCTGTACATCAACGGCCACAGCAACAGCCGGGTATCGCCTTCACGGCCATCGACCGCGCACGCCCGCGCCGAAGAGCCGGTGGTGACGCTCAGCAACGCACGCTTGCCCTGCATTACGCCATGTTCGTGGCGCTGACGGCTGTTGTACATCGGCCCATAGACCAGCACGCGGTCCAGCCAACCCTTGAGGATGGCCGGCGCCGCGAACCACCACAGCGGGAACTGCAGGATCACCAGGTCTGCGGCCCGTAGCAGGTGCAGGTGACGTTGCACATCGGCGGGCAACTGGTCGTGTTCGGCGCTGTAGCGTTGTTCGCGCTGGGCATCAAAGCGCTCGGGCTGCAGGCGCCGTGGATGGTGCCAGGCCGCTTCCAGCGGATCGAAGCCTTCCGCATAAAGGTCGACCACGTCCACCTGCAGGTGGTCGTGCCGCAGCTGCTCGGCCCCCTGCACGGCCAGGTGGGCGTTGAAGGAGCGGGGTTCGGGGTGGGCAAGCAGGATCAGGGCGCGCATGGAGCGAGGTGTTCGAGGAGTGTGCGACCATCCTCGCGGTGCCGGCATGCCCCGGCAATTACGCACCTTGAGGTAACCATGGCCTTTCCCGGAGATGTCTATGCCGCCGATTGCTCGGCGCGCGATGCGCTGGCGCTGATCTCGGGCAAGTGGGTGATGCTGTTGTTGCCGGCGTTGGCGCAGGGCCCGCAACGCAACGGTGCGCTGCTGCGGAAGATCGAAGGCATCTCGCAGAAGGTGTTGACCCAGACCCTGCGGCAGCTGGAGCGCAATGGCCTGGTCGAGCGGTGTGATCTCGGTAGCAAACCACTGCATGTGGAGTACCACCTGACCGAGGTCGCGCGCGGTCTGGTCGAGACGCTGTCCGCCCTGGACCGCTGGGCCGAGCATAATTTTCCCGCACTGGACGCGGCCCGCGAGCGCTTCGACGCGCGCTAGCGGCACCTGCACGGCCGCGGGCGTACAATGCGGCCCCGGCGGCCATCCTGGCCCTGCAGACACGCGAGAACCGCCATGACCGACGCCCTGGGCGTGCCGGTGCACGACACCGACGAACACTGGATGCGCCATGCGCTGGCGCTGGCCGAGCGCGCGCAGCGCGAGTTCGACGAGATTCCGGTGGGAGCCGTGCTGGTGAGCGCCGATGGCCAGCTGCTGGGCGAAGGCTGGAATCTCAACATCGCCTCGCACGACCCCAGCGCGCACGCCGAGATCGTGGCCATGCGTTCAGGTGGAAAACTGCTCGCCAACCATCGCCTGCTCGGCAGCACCCTGTATGTGACCCTGGAACCGTGCGCGATGTGTGCGATGGCGATTGTGCATGCGCGCGTCGCACGACTGGTCTACGGTGCCAGCGATCCCAAGACCGGGGCCTGCGGCAGCGTGTTCGACCTGCTCGGCGATGCCCGCCACAACCACCGGGTGGAGATCCACGGCGGAGTGCTGGCCAAGGAAGCCAGCATGCGGCTGACCAACTATTTCCGCGCCAAGCGCGGCAAGCCGCCGCTGCTGCTGGAAGACCATGCCGGCGAGGCCTGAGGGGCGAACGGGTATGATGGGCGCCTCTTTCCATCACCGGTAGGCCGCGCGCCTGCCCAGCAACGAGGCGACACATGGCGGACAACGGCGCGGCCAACGAACGACTGATCTGGATCGACCTGGAAATGACCGGGTTGGATACCGACAACGATTCGATCATCGAGATCGCCACCGTAGTCACCGACGCCCAGCTCAACGTGCTGGCCGAAGGTCCGGAATTCGCCATCCACCATCCGCTGGAAACGCTGGAAGCGATGGACGAGTGGAACCGTAACCAGCACAGCCGCTCGGGCCTGTGGCAGCGTGTGGTGGACAGCACGGTGACCCTTGCCCAGGCTGAAGCGCAGACGGTGAATTTCCTGGCGCAGTGGATTCCGGCCGGCCTGTCGCCGATGTGCGGCAACTCGATCTGCCAGGATCGTCGCTTCCTGCACCGCCAGATGCCACGCCTGGAGAAGTACTTCCACTACCGCAACCTGGACGTGTCCACGGTGAAGGAACTGGCCAAGCGATGGGCACCGACCGTGGCCGCCGGCGTCGGCAAGAACAGCAACCACACCGCGCTGAGCGATGTGCACGACTCGATCGCCGAGCTGCGCCACTATCGCCAGTTCATGGGCGCGCTGTCGGGGTTGCCGACCTCTTGACCGGTAGTGCCGGCCGCTGGCCGGCAGTTCCAGGACTTTCGTGAGGTGTATAAGGTTGCCGGCCAGCGGCCGGCACCACTCTCCGTTCAACTCCCTGGCGCTAAGATCGGCGCCATGAACGAGCCCATCCTGCTCCCCCGCGATATTGCCCACGACGCCCGCGACTGGTCTGACCTGCAGCGAGCGGTGGCCCTGCTGGAAGCGCCGACCCTGACCGCGCGCATGGCCAATCTGGTCGGCACGCCGCTGGAGTTCGCGGTCAAGGCGCTGCCCAGCTCGGTCTCCAATCGCATCCACGGCGCGGTGCAGGCCGCGCTGACCAAGTCGGCGCAGGCGGCGCTGTGGAGCATGGACAACACCCCCGGCAAGGGGGCATCCACACGTTGGCACAAGCTGGCCGCAGCGACCTCCGGTGCGGTTGGCGGCGCCTTTGGTTTTGCCGCGCTGTTCATCGAGCTGCCGGTGTCGACCACCATCATGATGCGTGCCGTGGCCGACGTGGCCCGCAGCGAAGGCTTCGATCTGTCCGAGTTCAGTACCCGCCAGGCGTGCCTGGAGGTGTTCGCGCTGGGCGGCAACTCGCCGCGCGATGACGCCAGCGAGACTGGCTATTACCTGGCCCGTGGCTTCACCACCGATGTGATGCGCCATCTGTCGGCTGAGCTGGCCGGGCGCGTGGTGACCGGCCGTGACCTGACCCTGGGCGTGGCACCGAAGGAAGCCGGCAAGCTGCTGGCGAAGATGGTGGAGAAGGTGGCCGCGCGCTTCGGCGTGGTGGTTACCGAGAAATTCGCCGCGCAGGCGGTGCCGATCGTGGGTGCAGCTGCCGGTGCGACACTCAATACGATGTTCACCGATTACTACCAGGACATGGCGCGCGGCCACTTCATCGTGCGCAGGCTGGAGCGCAAGTACGGCGAAGACGTGGTGCGCACCTGCTATGACCGCGTGGCGCACGGCGGGGCGTTGATCGAGCCCACGTTGTAACGGTGGGTCAGAGCCCTTTCCTGCGGAAAGGGATCCGACTCCGACCTCGCACAGGGTCAGATCCCTTCCGCAGGAAGGGCTCTGACCCTTGCCTGCCAGGCACAACTGTTTTGCCACGATCCGCCTGTTGCGCTGCGGCATCCATCCCCATCCTTGCGGTCAGTCCCCCCGCAAGAGATCGCCGCCATGTTGTTCACTCCCCACCCTCTGGGCCTGTTGGCCCTGCCCAACCGCATCGTGATGCCGCCGATGACCCGCTCGCGTGCCGCCGACGGCAACGTTGCCACTGCGGAAATGGCCGCCTACTACGCGCAGCGCGCCGGTGCTGGCCTGATCGTCAGCGAAGGTACCCAGATCAGCCCGCAGGGCCAGGGCTACGCCTGGACCCCGGGCATCCACAGCGCCGAACAGGTGCAGGGCTGGCGACAGGTGACAGACGCCGTGCACGCTGCCGGCGGTCGCATCTACGCCCAGTTGTGGCACGTGGGTCGGGTCTCGCACGTCGCGCTGCAGCCCGGTGGTGCCGCGCCGGTGTCGTCGTCGGCGCTGCTGGCCGAAGGCGTGAAGGTGTTTGTCGATCCTACTGGCGCTGGTCCGCAAGCGGGCGTGGGCGAGATGATCCAGCACTCGATGCCGCGCGCGCTGGCCGAGGCTGAGATTCCGGGCATCATCGCCGACTACGCGCAGGCCACCCGCAATGCGCTGGCCGCCGGCTTCGATGGCGTCGAACTGCACGGGGCCAATGGTTATCTGATCAACCAGTTCATCGATTCGCAGGCCAACCAGCGCACCGACGGCTACGGTGGCGCGCTGCAGAACCGGCTGCGCTTCCTGCGTGAAGTAGTGGAGGCGGTGGTGGCGGTGGCCGGTGGTGAGCGCGCTGGCGTGCGCCTGGCGCCGCTGACCACCCTGCAGGGCGCGGTGGACGACACGCCGCAGGCCACCTATCTGGCTGCGGCACACCTGCTGGGCGGGCTGGGCGTGGGCTACCTGCACATCGCCGAGGCCGACTGGGACGACGCACCGCTGATGCCGGTGGCGTTCAAGCAGGCGCTGCGGATGATCTATCCGGGAACGCTGATCTACGCCGGCAAGTACACCGCCGAACGCGCGGAGCGGGCACTGGCCGAAGGCTGGGCCGACCTGATCGGCTTCGGCCGCCCGTTCATTGCCAATCCGGACCTGCCCGAGCGCCTGCGTCTGGGGGCGGAGCTGAATCCGCCGGATCGCGCGACATTCTTTGGCGGTGGCGCGGTCGGGCTTACCGATTACCCGACGCTGGAAGAAAGCGTCGCCGCCTGATCCCGGAGGCTGCCGGGCCGCGGCCGCCACTACCGGGGCGTGCGGGGCAGGGTAGTGCCGGCCGCTGGCCGGCATTTCAATCTCGGATCGCCGGTGGGTGGGTGCCGACCGTTGGTCGGCACTCCCGATCAAGGCTTGTCGCGCACCAGCGCGTCGGCCTCGATCACGCCGCCATCCTTGCCATGCAGGTACAGGTGCATGTCCTGCTGCGGATACGGAATGTTGATACCGGCTTTGTCGTAGCCCAGCTTCAGTTGCTCCAGCAGCGTCACCTTGGTGCCGAACCAGTCGGCCGACTTCACGTAGCAGCGGATGCCGAGGTTGATCGCATGCGCGCCGAGTTCGTACACCACCACGTCCGGTGCTGGCGTCTGCAGCACGCGCGGGTCGGCCTTCATCAACTGCAGCGCGGTGTCGCGTGCCAGCTGGATGTTGTCCTCGTAGCCGATGCCGATCACCAGTTCGACGCGGCGCGTCGGTTCGGCGGTCAGGTTGATGATCGGTGCGGCGGTGATCAGCGTGTTCGGAATGGTGGTGTGCTGGTTGTCGGCACCAGTGATGACGGTCTGGAAGATGCGCACCTCGCGCACCGTGCCGGTCTGCCCGGCCACCGTCACTACATCACCGACGCGGAACGGACGCAGCGTCACCAGCATCACACCCGAGGCGATGTTGGACAACGAATCCTTCAGGGCCAGGCCCACCGCCAGGCCGGCGGTGCCGAGCACGGCCAGCAGCGGGGTGATCTGCACGCCCAGCGTACCAATGGCCAGCACGACCACGATCACCAGCGACGTGGCATACACCACGTTGCGCAGGAAGCTGCCCAGCATCGGGTCCACGCCCATGCGCGCGGTGGCGCGCGGCATCGCATTGGACAGGCGTCGTGCCACCCACATGCCGACCAGCAGCACTACGATCGCGGCCAGCAATGGCACGCCGTAGGTCTCCAGCAGGCGTTCCCAGTCGAGCGAATGGAACCAGGAGGTCGTGGCGGGGGCGGGTGGGGCAGTAGCAATCATGCGGGCTCCTTGTCGAACGGGCGCGGCGCTCAAGAACGCCAAAAACTGAAAACCCCGCAGAGGCGGGGTTGCATGTGGGCAGATTATCGGCATCGCGGGATGAACGTGATGTCAGCCGCCTTCGATCAACGCGCCCGTACCCTTGAGCAGCGAGCGGAGTCCTTGTACCAGGTGCGGTTCTACCGTACTGAGCCAGAGGCGGCCGGGCACCAGTTCGTCCAACGTGCAGCCGGGAGTACCTTGCAGTATCCCCGCCAATGTCTTGCCGGGCGCGACGGACACACCCAACTGCACTGGATTCAGCAGGCTAAGCGGGAAGATGTTGCGGGCCTTGTGCAGGCGCACCTCTGGCGGGGCGTCATACCAGATCTGGTTGCGGTCTTCTTCGTCCTGCGGCTGTGTGCCATCGCAGTAGCTCGCAATGTAGGCCTGTGGGCTGCGCTCGAATGGGGGATGGGTCACGTAGCCGAAGTCCCAGTCATACAGGGTGATCAGCCTCACCAAGAGCTCCCGGAATGAATGCGATTCCAGGGGGAAGCGATTGTCCCTGGAGAACAGAGTCAGTTCCGTTCCAAGATCACCACAGGAGGAGAAATCAACTGATGCCGTCAGATCGTAAGCCGGCGCATCACTTCCTTTGGGTACAGCGACAACGCTGAGGAGGGTCAGCTCCTTGAAGCTGCTGGCCAGAAGTCTTCGATGTGCTGCATTGCCCAGCTTCGCCAACTTGCTGCTGTGGCCCTTTCCGTCAGACGCAAAGTAGGTGGCCTCTACTCCACGCTTTTCGAGCATGGATATAGCCAACTCGTGAAACTTCTGGAAATCCTGCGCTCCTGCCAGTGGGCCGGAGTAGTTGAACAGTCCAAGTGCGAACGGGATGGTCATGGGGCGAACCTTGCCGGCAAGTGATTCCAGTCCTCCCAGTGTGCGTCGGCCATTTCAGGGCGCCTACTGGAATAGTTGCAAATGACATATCGGTCCAGTTGGTCCCCAAAAGCAGAAACCCCGCCGAGGCGGGGTTTCTTTATTCAGCCTTACAGCCGGATCAGCCGTTGGCCTTCAGCTTGGCCAGGCGCAGCCAGGTATCGACCACGGTGTCCGGGTTCAGCGACACCGACTCGATGCCTTCCTGCATCAGCCACTCGGCCAGATCCGGATGATCGGACGGGCCCTGGCCGCAGATGCCGACGTACTTGCCCTTGGCACGTGCTGCCTTGATCGCCATCGACAGCAGCTTCTTCACCGCCGGGTTACGTTCGTCGAACAGGTGCGCGACGATCGACGAATCGCGGTCCAGGCCGAGGGTCAGCTGGGTCAGGTCGTTGGAGCCGATCGAGAAGCCGTCGAAGATCTCCAGGAACTCATCGGCGAGCAGTGCGTTGGACGGCACTTCGCACATCATGATGATCTTCAGGCCGTTCTCGCCCTGCTTCAGGCCATTCTGTTCCAGCACCTCGATGACCTTGCGGCCTTCTTCCAGGGTGCGCACGAACGGAATCATGACCCACAGGTTGTCCAGGCCCATTTCGTTGCGCACGCGCAGCACGGCCTTGCACTCCAGCGCGAAGGCGGCCGAGAAGCTCGGGTCGACGTAACGGCTGGCGCCGCGGAAGCCGATCATCGGGTTCTCTTCGTGCGGCTCGTAGTTGCTGCCGCCGATCAGGTTGGCGTACTCGTTGGACTTGAAGTCCGACAGGCGCACGATCACGGCGTTCGGTGCGACCGAGGCAGTGAGGGTGGCGATGCCTTCGGCCAGGCGGTCCACGTAGAAGCCGACCGGGTCGGAATAACCGGCGATCTTCTCGTCGATCTTCTTCCTGGTCGCCGCATCCTGGCGGTCGTACTCCAGCAGCGCGTTCGGGTGGATGCCGATGTGGCTGGCGATGATCATTTCCAGGCGCGCCAGGCCGATGCCGGCGTTCGGCAGCTGGCCGAAGTCGAAGGCACGTTCCGGGTTGGCCACGTTCATCATGATCTTCAACGGTGCCGGCGGCATGTTGCCCAGATCGGTGGTGGTGCGCTCGAAGCCCAGCTTGCCTTCGTAGATGAAACCGGTATCGCCTTCAGCGCAGCTGACGGTGACCAGCTGACCATCTTCGATGACCTTGGTGGCGTTGCCCGAACCGACCACGGCCGGCACGCCCAGCTCGCGCGCGATGATCGCGGCGTGGCAGGTACGGCCACCACGGTTGGTAACGATGGCCGATGCACGCTTCATCACCGGCTCCCAATCGGGGTCAGTCATGTCGGCGATCAGCACGTCGCCCGGCTGCACGCGGTTCATGTCGTCCAGCGTCTTCACCACGCGGGCCACGCCGGCGCCGATCTTGGCACCCACGGCACGGCCCTCGGCCAGCACGTTGCCGCCCTTTTCGGTCAGCGCGAAGCGCTCGATCTGGGTGGCATGGCTGCGCGACTTCACCGTCTCCGGGCGCGCCTGCACGATGAACAGCTTGCCGCTGACACCGTCCTTGGCCCACTCGATGTCCATCGGGCGGCCGTAGTGCTTTTCGATGACCAGCGCCTGCTTGGACAGTTCCTGCACGTCCTCGTCGCTGATCGAGAAGGTGTTGCGCAGTTCTGCCGGGGTGTCCTCGATCCTGACGCGCTCGCCGGGGACATCCGAATACACCATGCGGATCGCCTTGCTGCCGAGCGAGCGGCGCAGGATCGCCGGCTTGCCGGCCTGCAGGGTGGGCTTGTAGACGTAGTACTCGTCCGGGTTGACCGCGCCCTGCACGACCATTTCGCCGAGGCCGAACGAGGAGGTGACGAACACCACGTCGCGGAAGCCTGACTCGGTGTCCAGGGTGAACAGCACGCCGGAGGAACCGACGCCGGAACGCACCATCAGCTGCACGCCGGCGGACAGGAACACGTCTTCATGCTTGAAGCCGTGGTGCACGCGGTAGGCGATGGCACGGTCGTTGTACAGCGAGGCGAACACTTCCTTGACCTTGTGCACGACGTCGTCGGCACCGGTGACGTTGAGGAAGGTTTCCTGCTGGCCGGCGAAGGACGCATCCGGCAGATCCTCGGCAGTGGCCGACGAACGCACGGCCACGGCCACGTCGCCGCCGCCGTTTTCGGCGCTCAGCTTGGCGTAGGCGGTGCGGATGTCCTGGTCCAGCTGCGGCTGCAGCGGCGCGTCGATCACCCAGCTGCGGATCTCCTTGCCGGCGGCGGTCAGCGCGTTGACGTCTTCGACGTCCAGCGTGGCCAGCTTGTCGAAGATGCGCTTGGACAGGTCGTTGTGCGCGATGAAGTCCTTGAAGGCTTCAGACGTGGTCGCATAACCTCCAGGAACGGAGACGCCCAGACCGGCCAGATTGCCGATCATCTCGCCCAGCGAGGAATTCTTGCCGCCTACGCGGGCCAGGTCGGCCAGACGCAGTTCGTGCAACCACAGGATGTTCTCGTTCAAGCGCGATGCTCCGTTTGGCCATCGCCCGAGGCGGGCTGAGTGGCCGCGTCCGTAGGAAGAAGCCGATATGATGCCGGGCAGACCGCTGTCGGCACAAGCTTGTGTTGGCGGCCCTTTTAGGCTTCGTAGGGGGTAAAAGCGCGCATGTCGACCATCCGTCCGGTGTTCTACGTTTCCGATGGAACCGGTATCACCGCTGAAACCATTGGGCATAGCCTGCTGACCCAGTTCTCCGGGTTCAGCTTCATTACCGACCGGATGTCGTTTGTAGACGACCCCGAAAAAGCCCGGGAAGCCTGTTCCCGGATCCAGGCGGCGGGGGAGCGTTACCAGGTCAGGCCGATCGTGGTGAACTCCTGCGTGGACCAGAGCCTGAGCCTGATCCTGGCCGAGAGCGGGGCCCTGATGCTCGATGTGTTCGCGCCATTCATCGAGCCGCTGGAGCGTGAACTGTCCAGCTCGCGCGTGAACCGGGTGGGGCAGGCGCACGGTATGGTCGACTTCGACACCTACCACCGCCGCATCAACGCGATGAACTTCGCGCTGACCCATGACGACGGCATCGCGGTGAATTACGACGACGCCGACGTGATCCTGGTGGCGGTGTCGCGGGCCGGCAAGACGCCCACCTGCATCTACCTGGCCCTGCATTACGGGGTGCGTGCGGCCAATTACCCGCTGACCGATGAGGATCTGGAAAGCGACCGCCTGCCGCCGCGCCTGCGCAACTACCGGCGCAAGCTGTTTGGCCTGACCATCGACCCGGACCGCCTGCAGCAGATCCGCCAGGAGCGCCGCCCGAACTCGCGCTATGCCAACCTGGATACCTGCAAACGCGAGGTGGCAGCGGCCGAGGTCATGTTCCAGATGGAACGCATCCCGACCCTGAGCACCACCCATACCTCGATCGAGGAGATCTCCAGCAAGGTGCTTGCCACGCTGGGGCTGCAGCGCGAGCTGTATTGATCCTCGTCTGTTAGAGCCGGCCGCTGGCCGGCTGGTCGATGAACCCTCGGCCGTGATGCGGGGCTGCCGGCCAGCGGCCGGCACTACCCAGGGGTTGGCTTGCACGTGCGCGCCCCCACGTTGAAGCACCAACGTGTAGGATCGACCCATGGCCCGAGCCTTGCCCCGCACCGAACGCATTCCCCGCATGAGCCGGCTCAGCTGGCTCATGGGCCTGTACGCGGAAAACTACCGCCATCTGGTGCGCCTGTTCGAACCGGCCGGACTGGTGGCGGGCAGCTACATCTCCTCGATCGGCGACGGCCTGGATGTTCGCCTGGACGTGATCGAGTGCCACCGCTACACGGTGGAACTGCGCCTGACCTACGACCTGGCCGATCCGGTCACCGGCGAGCCGGATCCCTCGGCCTATGTACGCCTGTACCGTGATGCGCGCCAGGCCGAGACCACCCACTGTTATGTCGGCCGCCGCTGGCAGGACACGATGGGCCTGTACCCACCGCCGGCGGAGCTGATCAGCCACCGCATGCGGATGAACACCTTCCTCGGCAAGTGGCTGGAATACCTGGCCGAACGCGGCCACGGCGTCGCCACCCTGCGTCGTGATCCCGACGGCGCCAGCACGCCCGCCGAGCGCCGCCTGTCGCTGGTGCGCTGATCGGCCATAATCCACGGCTGACCTGCCGCTGGATGCTGCCATGCCGTATACCCCGATCGTCGCCACCCTGGGCTACGTGCTGTCGCCGGATCGTCGCCAGGTGCTGATGATCCATCGCAACACCCGTCCAGGTGACCACCACCTGGGCAAGTACAACGGCCTGGGCGGCAAGATCGAACCGACCGAAGACGTGGCCGCCGGCATGCGCCGCGAGATCGCCGAGGAAGCCGGCATCGACTGCATGGACATGCGCCTGCGCGGCACCATCAGCTGGCCGGGCTTCGGCAAGCATGGCGAGGACTGGCTGGGCTTCGTGTTCGTCATCGACAGCTTCGAGGGCAGCCCGCATGGGGGCAACCACGAGGGCACCCTGGAATGGGTGGATGTGGACAAGCTCGACCAGCTGCCGATGTGGGAGGGTGACCGCAACTTCCTGCCGCTGGTGTTCGACGCCGACCCGCGTCCGTTCCATGGCGTGATGCCTTACAAGGACGGCCGCATGGTGAGCTGGTCCTACAGCCGGCTGTGACCCGGCTCGCCGGGCATGGCCCGGCGCTACCCATCCGGCGCAGCCTCGGTAGCGCCGGGCCATGCCCGGCGAGCATTACCGCCGTTGCGCCAGCAGCAGATGGAAGTGCTTCTCGCGAACCTGCCCGTCATTGCCGGTCGCGGTTTCCCGATGGCTGCGCCAGGCCGAGACAGTGAAGCCAGATACGCGCAGGGCCAGTTCCACCGCGTCCAGCTCGTGCAGCTGGAAGTCGCTGGCAAATGGCAGGCTGCGCATGAAGGCCGCGTCACCGAAGGCCAGGCACAGCCGGCCACCCCGGCGCAGCACCCGCGCCAACTCGTCGAGCACCGGCGCCAGGTGCGGCCAGAAGTACAGGGTATTGACCGCCAGCGCGGCGTCCATCGAGGCGTCGGCGACCGGCAGAGCATGGGCGTCGCCATGGCGCATCGCGGCACGCTCAGCCAGTCCGGCACTGGCCAGGCGCTGGTTGCCGGCCTCGACCATGGCCGGGGACAGCTCGATACCCAGATAGTGGCTGCCGGCCTGTAGCAGCTGTGGCGCGAATGCAGCATTGCCCGGACCGATCTCCAGGATCCGTTCGCCGGCGGAGGCCGCCAGCAGCCCGATCGCGGCCTGGTTGAGCGCGCCGTTGCTGCGGTTCATCGCGTCGGCCACCTCCAGCGCAGCCTCGCCATGGGGCTGCCGCAGCTGTGCGGCCAGGGTAGGAGCATCCAGCATCATCATCGTCCGTTGCAGAGTTTCGGACGTGGCGACGGCGGGTCCGCCGGTGACCATAGCGCCGACCCTGCGGCTTGGGAAGTAGGGAAACCCCGCTTCGGGGTGATGAGGAAATGTCCAGCGTCGCAGTCGGTGAGATCTGGTTGTCCACAGGGGGTGTGGATTACGCGTGGGCAACTTTGTGGATAAGCGTCGACAGGCGCCACCCCCCTAGGCTGTCAAGATGGGTGGCGAAAAATTCACCGCCGGTGAGGGCGGGTGAGGGAGCGGTGAAGGGTGGTCCCTGCCGCCGCTGTCGCCAGCAGCGGTGCTCGCGGTAACCTGTGGGCCTTGATGCTCCGTGAGACCCCATGAAACGTCACTTCTCGATGCTGCGCGAATTCCAGCTGGCCGACTGGTTCACCCTGGCCAATGCTTTCTGCGGCACCGGTGCGGTCTTCGCTGCGATGCGCTTCCTGCAGGACGGCGAGCGCGGCTATCTGCTGTTCGGCATGGCGCTGATCCCGTTGGCCTTCATCTTCGATGCACTCGACGGGCACATCGCGCGCTGGCGCAAGTCCAGCTCCACCCTGGGCCGTGAGCTGGACTCGCTGTCCGATGTGATCTCTTTCGGTGTGGCGCCGGCGGCGCTGGCCTATGCCTGCGGCATGCAGGGCGGCTGGGACTGGCTGGTGCTGAGCTACTTCGTCTGCTGTGGTGTCAGCCGCCTGGCCCGCTACAACGTCACCGCCGAGGCACTGGCCGGCGACGAGGGCAAGGTCAAGTATTTCGAGGGCACGCCGATCCCGACCAGCCTGCTGCTGGTGATCGTGTTGGCCATCGCCGCCGGCACCGGCGCCATCGGCCAGGAGATCTGGTTCGGCCAGTGGCAGATCGGGCCGTGGCAGCTGCACCCGATGGTGCTGCTGTTCGCCCTGTCCGGGTCGCTGATGATCAGCAAGACCCTGCGCATCCCCAAGCCATGAGCCAGCCCTGCGGAGGCCTGCGATGACCAGCTCGGCCCACGACCCCGGCAGCAGTGATTTCGAGACCCTGGCCCGGCAGTACTTCGGCGCCTGGGGCGACGCCCTGCGTCATGCCTCCACCCCGGGTGCACCGGCCGGTGACGACCCCGGCAGCTGGCGGCGCCTGTTCGACTGGTGGGGCCAGTTGCTGCCCGAACAGGGACAGGGCGCGCCGGAAGATGCCGTGCGCCGCTTCCGCGAACAGGCGGGCAGCTGGTACGGCACCATGCAGGAAGTGGCTGCGCGCTTCGCCGGCCGCGATGCCAGCAGCGCCGACGTGGCCCAGGCCTGGCGCGAGGCGGTGCAGGGGCAGGGCGATGGCATGCTGCAGTGGATGCTGCAGGGCGCCCGTGGCAGCACCCAGGCCGGCGCCGCCGTGCCCGAGTTCGCCGCGTGGCTGCAGCAGTTCCAGTTGCAGGCCGGCCCTTGGCTGCAGAGCCCGGCGTTCGGCCCCGGCCGCGAGCACCAGGCGCGCTGGCAGTCCCTGCTGCGTGCGCAGGAGGAATACCAGCAGCATTCACGCGCCTACGTCGATCAGATCAAGCAGGCACTGGACGAGGCCTTTGCGCTGTTCGAGCAGCGCTTGGCCGAGCACGAGCAGCCAGGCAGCCAGCTGACCAGCGCCCGGGCGATGTTCGACCTGTGGATCGAAGTGGCCGAGGAGGCCTACGCCAAGGTCGCCATGTCCGAACCGTTCCAGCAGGTGTATGCCGCGCTGGGCAATGCACAGATGCGCCTGCGCGCCGGCCTGCAGCGCGAGGTGGAACAGATGAGTGAACGGATCGGCCTGCCGACCCGCAGCGAGATGGACGCCGCACACCGCCGCATCGCCGAGCTGGAGCGCAGCCTGCGCCGCCTGCAGGCGCAGGTGGCGGTGCTGGCCGGTACCGCCGAGGTGGATCCGGTGGCGCAACCGGCGCCGGCGAAGGTGAAGCCGGCCGCGCGCAAGGCTGCGAAGAAGACGGTGCCCGCAAAGAAGGCGCCTGCGAAAAAGTCGTCTGCGAAGAAGGCCGCACCTCGTACTTCCACTCGGGCGCGTGACCGATGAAGGGGCCGCTGGGTTTCAACGCCGATGACCTGATGCAGGAAACCCTGGCCATGCAGCGCAAGCTGATGGAAGGGCTGAAGCTGCTGCCGCAGGTCGAAGATGTTGATTACGGCGTGACCGCCCGCGAGGAGGTCTGGCGCGATGGCAAGGTGGTGCTGTACCGCTTTGTCGGCGAACAGGCGCCGACCCGGCGCACGCCGCTGCTGATCGTCTATGCGTTGGTCAATCGGCCGTACATGGTTGACCTGCAGGCCGACCGTTCGCTGGTGCAGAAGCTGCTGGCGCTGGGCCAGGATGTTTACGTGCTGGACTGGGGCTACCCGGACCGCTCCGAACGCTTCCAGACCCTGGAGGACTACCTGCTGCGCTACATCGATGGCGCGGTGGATGCGCTGCGCGCGCGCAGCGGTGGTCCGGTGGACATGCTGGGCATCTGCCAGGGCGGCGTGTTCGCACTCTGCTACGCCGCGCTGCGCCGGCAGAAGCTGGGCAAGCTGATCACCATGGTCACCCCGGTCGATTTCCACACCACCGACAACATGCTTTCGCATTGGGCGCAGCAGGTGGATGTAGACCTGCTGGTGGATACGCTGGGCAACATCCCGGCTGATCTGATGAATGCCAGTTACCTGATGCTCAAGCCGTTCCGCCTGAACGTGCAGAAGTACGTGGGCCTGCTCGACATCCTCGATGACAAGGCCGCGCTGGAGGATTTCCTGCGCATGGAGAAGTGGATCTTCGATTCGCCGGACCTGGCCGGCGAGGCGTTCCGCGATTTCATCAAGCAGTTCTACCAGGGCAATGGGCTGATGAACGGGACGGTGCGGATCGGCGAGGAGGCGGTGGATCTGTCGAAGGTGACCCTGCCGGTACTGAACATCTACGCCGAGCAGGACCATCTGGTGCCGCCGGACGCCTCGCGCGCGATGCGTGGCCGGTTGGGCACGGACGACTACACCGAGTCCAGTTTCCGCGGCGGGCACATCGGTATCTATGTTTCCGGGCGTGCACAACGCGAAGTGCCGGCGACGATCGATGGCTGGCTGAAAGCGCGCGACGTGTAAGGCTTGCTTCGCTTTTGTAGAGTCGAGCTTGCTCGACTGCCTGGAGAATGATGATGTCGCAACGGATTTCGATGATGCTTGCTGCGCTGCTGCTGGCAGCGCCTGTCGCCCATGCCGCTCCCGGCCCGCAGGCGCAGCGGGAGATCGCGCAGCTGATCTCCAGCCTGGACGGCTCCCAATGCCGCTTCCAGCGCAATGGCAGCTGGCACGATGGCAGCGATGCGCGCGCGCACCTGCAGCGCAAGTACGACTACCTGCTGAAGAAGGACATGGTGGACAGCGCCGAGCAGTTCATCGAGCGCGCCGCCAGCCAGAGCAGCATGAGCGGCAAGCCCTATCGCATCCAGTGCCCAGGGCAGCCTGAACAGACCGCGGCCGCCTGGTTCGGCGCACGCCTGCAGGCCCTGCGCCACCGCACGCCGTAGACATAGGGGCGGTGTAAAGTCGAGCCATGCACGACTGCTTTTTCCCGTAGCTCAGGAGAACCGCCATGAACACCACGCCGCGCACGCTGTCGCGTTCATTGAACGACCGCATGATTGCCGGCGTGATGGGGGGCATCGCCCACCGCTTCGGCTGGAACCCCACGCTGGTGCGGATCGTGTTCGTGCTGGTCTCGATCGGCTCGGCGGCCTTCCCCGGCATCCTGGTCTACCTGATCCTGTGGCTGCTGATTCCCAACGAGGCCGATTGAAGACTCCCGTGACGCCCTGGCCGATCTGGCTGCGCGCGCTGCAGGTGCTGGGCGCGGTGTGGACGTCCCCCAATTCCCTGCTCGGCGTGATCGGCGGCCTGGCCGGCATGCTTGGCGGGGCGACGCTGCGTTGGAGCAGCCTTGACTGTGCGCTGGTGTTCGATCGCTGGCCGTGGGGACCAGGCGGGGCGATCACCCTGGGCAACGTGATCCTGCATACCGGCCATGACCTGGGCATTTCCTGCCGCACCTATGCGCATCAGGCGGGGTGGGGCGTGGAGCCGCTGATCCGGCTGGATGACCACGAACGCGCGCACGTCTACCAGTACATGGTGCTGGGGCCGCTGTACCTGCCGGTATACCTGCTGTGCGGCGGGGTGAGTGCGCGCAACCCGTTCGAGCGCGCGGCCGATCATTTCGCCCGGTTCGGGCACGGTTGGTGGCCGTAGTTTCCAGCCAACGGCGCAGCCCCTCGTGGCTGGCGATGTTTGGTCGCCAAATGCAAAACCGTCGCGCTGGACGGTCGGGTTGGGCTCGCGGGGGACGCCGTGAACCCGTCCATGGGGGCTTGGCCGCGGCATCCATGCCGCGGACACCCCCGCGAACCCAACCCGACCGTCCTCTGACAGATGGCGATGGCCTGCACCACCCACGGAGAAGAAAAAGAAGAGCAGAAGCGGGTCGCGCGCTGCGCTTGCTCGTATAGAGCCGAGCCTGCGGTCGGCTTCGCGGACTGGCCTGAAAGCAGCCGAGCGTGGGCTCGGCTCTACAAAAAGCGGCCAGCCAGGCTGCTTTTGCTTTTGATCTTCTTTTTTCTTCTCCGTGGGTGGCAGACGCAGCAGAAATCTGTCAGCGGCCGGGTGGGCGGGGCTGGTGGGGTATCCGCGGCATGGATGCCGCGGCTAAGCCCCCAGGGACGGGTTCACGGCGTCCCCGCCAGCCCCACCCACCCGGCCAGCCTACAGGAAACCGGCTTTCCGCGATCATCCCAAACCACCCACGAGGGGCTGCGCCGTTCGCTGGAAACCCCCGATTCGTTAGCTGGAAGTTAAAGATCCGTAAGCATTCTGCTGCGATCCCGCAGTCATCTGCATGCAACCGATCGTCATTAGCCTTTGTGACGTTCCAGTCAGGTTCGACGCGGTAAGCTCTCCCTCGATGAGCTAGCAGCATCGCTCATCGAGTGCAGTACGCAGTAGCAATTTGGAGGAAGACATCACATGGCAATCGTTCTTTATGTCGGTGGTAGCAAGGATGGCGAGAAGGGCGTGGTGCCCTACGGCTTCAGCAAATCCCGCGCCGACACCGCGCTGGGGCCGGAGTTCTACACGGAGCGGTTCATGGAACTGCAGGGTGTCGGCAAGGTCCGCCTGATGGCCCTGGAAAGCATGCGTGACGAGATCGTCATGCAGCGTGCCGCCCGCCACTACCGCTGACCTTCGCAACATGCGGCAGGGCGCGCCCACCATCGTGCGCCCGCGCCGGCATCCCAGCCCAGGGCCAGTCCGAGCCCTCTCTTTGCCAGGATGCCGGCGTCCAATCCGGTCCCGCCGCTGAACCTCGCCCCCTGTCAATGCCTTGTCCGGCTCCGTCGTGGATTGCCAGAATGGGGTCTTCCCGTATCGCGGCACAGACCTGAAGCAATGCACGACGCCAAGAACGCCCAGAGCGCGCTCGCCCAGCAGATCGCCCAGACCATCGCCGACGAGATCGGTGCCCAGTCCACCCAGGTACACGCCGCTGTCGGCCTGCTCGACGAGGGCGCCAGCGTCCCGTTCATCGCGCGCTACCGCAAGGAAGTGACCGGAGGCCTGGACGACACCCAGCTGCGCAACCTGGAAACCCGCCTCACCTACCTGCGTGAGCTGGAAGACCGCCGCGCCGCCGTGTTGTCCAGCATCGGCGAGCAGGGCAAGCTCAGCGACGAGCTGCGCAACGACATCCTGGCCGCCGATACCAAGAGCCGGCTGGAAGACCTGTACCTGCCGTACAAGCCCAAGCGCCGTACCCGTGCACAGATTGCCCGCGAGGCCGGCCTGGAACCGCTGGCCGATGGCCTGCTGACCGACCCGACGCAGGACCCGCAGGTTTTAGCCGCCACCTTTGTCGACGCCGACAAGGGCGTGGCCGACACCAAGGCCGCGCTGGAAGGCGCGCGCGCGATCCTGATGGAGCGCTGGGGCGAAGACGCCGCGCTGGTCGGTGAACTGCGTACCTGGCTCGGCGAAACCGGGGTGATCCGTGCCCGCGTGGCCGAGGGCAAGGAAACCGAAGGCGCCAAGTACCGCGATTATTTCGAACACGCCGAAGCGCTGGCGAAGATTCCGTCGCACCGCCTGCTGGCACTGTTCCGCGCACGCCGCGAGGAAATCCTGTTCCTGGAGCTGGACCCGGGCAGCGATGCCGAGGCTGGCCACCAGTACGCGGAAGGCCGCGTGGCGCGCAAGGCCGGCATTGCCGACCAGGGGCGCGCGGGCGACCGCTGGCTGCTGGATGCCTGTCGCCTGACCTGGCGCGCCAAGCTGCATACCCATCTGCTGCTGGACCTGTTCAACCAGGCCCGCGAAAAGGCCGAGGCCGAAGCCATCGCGGTGTTCGGCGACAACCTGAAGGACCTGCTGCTGGCGGCTCCGGCTGGCCCGAAGACCGTGCTCGGCCTGGACCCGGGTATCCGTACCGGCTGCAAGATCGCCGTGGTCGATGCCACCGGCAAGCTGGTCGCCACCGACACCATCTACCCGCACGAACCCCGCCGTCAGTGGGAGCAGTCGCTGCAGACCATCAAGCAGCTGTGCGCCAAGCACAACGTGGAACTGATCGCGATCGGCAACGGCACCGCCAGCCGTGAGACCGACAAGCTGGCCGGAGAGGCGATCAAGGCCGCGGCCAACCCGAAGCTGCAGAAGGTGGTGGTCAGCGAGGCCGGTGCTTCGGTGTACTCGGCCTCGGAGTTCGCGGCCAAGGAATTCCCGGGCCTGGACGTGTCGCTGCGCGGTGCGGTGTCGATCGCCCGGCGCCTGCAGGATCCGCTGGCCGAGCTGGTGAAGATCGAGCCCAAGGCGATCGGCGTTGGCCAGTACCAGCACGACGTGGACCAGTACCGCCTGGCACGGGCGCTGGACGCACGCGTGGAAGACTGCGTGAACGCGGTTGGCGTGTACGTCAACACCGCTTCAGCCGCGCTGCTGTCGCGCGTGTCCGGCCTGTCGGCGACGGTGGCCGAGAACATCGTGCGCCATCGTGACGACAACGGTCCGTTCAAGCGTCGCAAGGACCTGCTGAAGGTCGCGCGGCTGGGCGAGAAGACCTTCGAGCAGTGCGCCGGCTTCCTGCGCATCGCCGATGGTGACCAGCCGCTGGATGCCTCGGCGGTGCACCCGGAAGCCTACCCGGTGGTCGAGCGCATCGTTGCCAGCACCGCGCGCCCGATCAAGGCGCTGATCGGTGATGGCAGCTTCCTGCGCGGCCTGAAGGCAGAACAGTTCACTGACGACACCTTCGGCGTGCCGACCGTGCGCGACATCCTCAAGGAACTGGAAAAGCCGGGCCGCGATCCGCGTCCGGAGTTCAAGGCCGCCCGCTTCGCCGAGGGCGTCGAGGACATCAAGGATCTGCGCGAAGGCATGGTGCTGGAGGGCGTGGTCAGCAACGTTGCGGCCTTCGGCGCCTTTGTCGATATCGGCGTGCACCAGGATGGCCTGATCCACATTTCGGCGCTCTCCGATACGTTCGTGAAGGATCCGCGCGACGTGGTCAAGGCCGGCGATATCGTCAAGGTGAAGGTGCTGGAGGTGGACGTGGCGCGCAAGCGCATCGCCCTGACCCGGCGCTTGGACGACACCCCCGGCCAGGCCACCAGCCGCCCGGGCCAGCGCGATGAGCGCAATCAGGGCCAGGGGCCACGTCGTGACGCGGGTGGCCAGAACCGTGGCCCCAACCGCAGCCCGGGCAATGGCGGCCGTGGTGGCCAGTCGGCGGCGCCGGCCAACAATGCCCTGGCAGACGCCTTCGCCCGCGCCAAGCGCAGCTGAGGAGCGTGTCCCCCGTCACGGTTGATCCGGGGCGGGGGACTTGTCGATTTTCCCCGTGATTGCGCACACTTGCGCCTGAGGGGGGCGTGTGGCCTCCCCGCTGTCTCTGGGGAGGGCCATGACGCCAGCACGACCCGTCGTCTTCATTGACGTCTGCAGCGCCCTGCTGCGGCCGGAGGCTGCCTGCGCGTCCCGGGGAACGGGTTGATGGCCGGCCAGGGAAGCAACGGCAACGGGCTGCTGGAGCGGCGCCTGCAGGAGCTGGCTGAAGAACGCCGCCGGCTGGCGATGATCATCGACGGCACCGCCGCCGGCACCTGGGAATGGAACGTGCAGACCGGCGAGATGCGGGTCAACGCGCGCTGGGCCGAGATCGTCGGTTACCGGCTGGAAGAATTGGAGCCGGTGTGCCAGAAGACCTTCCTGACATTGGTCCATCCCGACGATATCGCCCTGTCCGATGCGGCGCTCGAGGACCATTTCGAGGGCCGCAGCGACAATTACGTCTGCCTGTTGCGCATGCGCCACAAGAACGGCCAGTGGATGTGGATCCACGACCGTGGCCGCGTGTTCGAATGGGACGGGCAGGGGCGGCCTCTGTGGATGGCCGGTGCGCATGCTGATGTGACCGAACTGCAGCAGGCACGCCAGGATGCGGCCGAGACCCGGCAGCGACTGCAGGCGGTGGTCGACGCCTCCGACGAGGTTGCGGTGATCGCCACCGATATCGACGGCACCATCACCCTGTTCAATACCGGCGCACAGCGCCTGCTCGGCTACACCGCCGAGGAGGTGGTTGGCCAGCGGCGCCTGGATGCGTTCCATGACCCGGACGAGCTGAGCGCCTGGCTGCAGCCGCTGGCGGGCGACGACGGCGAGGTACCTGGCGTGTTCGAGGCGCTCAGTGCCCGTGCCGATGGGCAGACCTATTCGCGGCAATGGACGCTGCGTCGCAAGGATGGCCAGTCACGCCAGGTCCGCCTGTCGATCAGCCGCATGGATGGCGCCGACGGCACGCGGATCGGCTACGTCGGCATGGCGATCGACATCACCGAGATCCTGCAGGCGCGCGCCGAAGCACGGCTGTCGGCGGAGAAGTTCGCCGGTGCGTTCACCTCGGCTGCACTGGGCATGGCACTGGTGTCGCTGGAAGGGCGCTGGCTGGACGTCAATGACGCGCTGTGCCGGATCCTCGGCTATCCACGCGAAGAACTGCTGCAGGTCGATTTCCAGCGCCTGACCCACCCCGATGACCTGCAGACCGACCTGGCTCTGGTGCAGGATCTGCTGGCCGGGCGGCGCAGCCACTACCACCTGGAGAAGCGTTACCTCGATCGCGACGGCAAGGTGATCTGGGCGCGGCTGTCGGTTTCGCTGGTGCGCAGCGAGCGTGGTGAACCTGTGCATTTCGTGTCGCAGATCCAGGACATCAGCGCCCAGCGCAGCAGCGAGCAGCGCTTGTTCGAAAGTGAGCAGCGCAGCCGCATTACTCTTGATGCGGTCGCCGACCTGGTGCTCAGTGTCAGCCTCGATGGCCGCATCGACTATGCCAATGCGGCTGCGGTGCGTACCTTGGCCGGTGATGGTGCGCTGTCGCTGGCCGGGCACAAGGTGCAGGACGTGCTGGCGTTGACCACCGAGTACGCGCCTGGATCGGTGCTGGATGTCTCGGTGCTGCTGGATCCGGAAAGCAACGCAGTGGACCTGCATGCCGACCTGCTGTTGCGGCTGGGCACGGCGACCATACCGGTGGACCTGACCCGCGCCTGGCTTCGCGATGACGAAGGCCATGTACGCGGTGCGGTGTGGGTGCTGCGCGACGATACCCAGCAGCGTGCACGCCAGCGCGAGGCGCGACACCTGGCCGAAATCGACCCGTTGACCGAGCTGAGCAACCGCCGCGGCTTCGAGGTGCACCTGCAGCAGGCGATCACCCGTGTCGAGCGCACGGGCCAGGCCGCGTCGTTGATGTACATCGACCTGGATCGCTTCAAGCCGGTCAACGACACCTGGGGCCATCTGGCCGGTGATGCGGTGCTGTGGGCGGTGGCCAGCGTGCTGCGCCATGGCGTGCGTGATTCGGATGTGGTGGCACGGCTGGGGGGGGATGAGTTCGCGGTGATCCTGTCCGGCTGTACGCCGCGGCGTGCCGCGCGTATCGGCGGCGAACTGCTGCATACCCTTGCGTCGCTGTCGATTCCGTGGGACCAGGACCGCCTGCATGTCGGGGCCAGCATCGGCATCGCGCCGCTGGCGGGCGGCATGAGCGTGGACCAGGCGGTGGCCGCCGCCGACGCCCAGTGCTACCGGGCCAAGGCGATGGGACGCAACAACGTGCAGGTGCAGGGTGAGGCCAGTGAGCTGCCTGGCGACGACGCGGATGCGGCCGAAGGCTGATCTCAGCCTGTGAGAGGACGCGCGCGAATACTGCGCGCACATCCACTCATGCAGGTGATCCCATGAAGGTCTGGAACCCGGTTGCGATGCGGGCCTACGCCCCGGCGATGGTTGGCTGGTGCCTTGCGCTGGCGGCCTGCCTGCGTCTGGAGGAAGTGCGCGACGATCTGCACGCGCAGGCATTGCTGCCGGTGCTGCAGGGCGGTGCCATCGCCCTGCTGGTGTTCACGCTGTCCTGTATCGGCGGGGCCAGCATCGTGTTGTGGCGGGCGGGCCGGAAGGAGGTACCGCCTCATACTCTTGATGCTCAGGCCCACGCTTCACGGGAAGGCGCAGAGATCACCTGAAGGCAAAGAGATGTTACCTGTCGATAGAACGCCTGCAACACCACCCTTTGCATTGATGCCGTTGCAGTTTCCAACACCCAAGCGACGATTCTGAATGAACCGGTTGGAGCGGAATGTGGCCGTGGTACCGCCCGATGTCTCAAACACCGCCCCACCATAGTTCGCACCGCTTACAGAATTGTTTTCTGCAAGAAAGCGCTGTGAACCCTGTACGACGTCGATACCCCATTCACCAGGGCGTTCGATCACCGAGTTCTTGATGGTGCAGTCGACGCAGTTCACCAGATAGATGGCGCTGGCGCCGGAGTCGATGACGCGGGCGCCATCAATCATGACGTTGCTCGAGTTGTAGATGGCCATCTCGCCATCGCCCCCCGGGCCATCCTTTCGGCCGGTCAGCTGCCCATAGAGAATGGTGACGTCGCGGGAATCGGTGATCCACAGATTTGGGTCCGCCACATTGTTGCCTGCTATGCCGTTGGCACGCATGAAGGTGTCCCATATATCCACACCTTTCCCGCCCACGACACCAGTGCTGATCTGGAAGCCGACGATATCGAGGCTCCAGATGATGATGCGGTCCTGATGATAGGCCAGTACACCGAAGTTTCCGCCTGCACCGGTGGACAATGTGAAGTTGTGCAGCATGGTGCCACTGCCGAGCCCGATCGCCTTCTGTGGGGAGCCATGGGCGGAGATCACGACGTCGGCCATGCTCGCACCCAATCCCTCGATGGTCGTGCCGGAGGGAACTTCCAGTGGTGCAGGGCCAGTGACGTAGGTGCCAGGCCGCAGGCAGATTTTCTTGCCAGGTGCGGTGGCCACTGCGGCAGCAAGGTTACCACCACTGTCGAGAGTGAGATCGCATGCCGAGGCCTGCGCGGCACCGGCCAGGCCTATGGCAAAGAGTACGGCGGAAATGCGTTGTTTCATTATGGGTTCCTTCCGTGGAGTGGTTGAAGTTGCATCCAAGATACCGCAGCCGACCGGCTTGACGTCAACGCAGCACTTCATCCGAACTGACCAGCTGTACGTCGTGCATCAGGTTGAGATAGGCCTCGTAGTAGCCCTTGTGAGAGGCACCGACGATGGTCAGCATGCGGGTGCCCGGCTGTTGGCCGAGTACGTCGCGCATGTTGGCGACCATGCGCAGGTTGCGGGTTTCCCAGTAGCCCACGTAGTTGCGGCCGAAGCCTTCTGGCGAGGGCTCGACCAGCGTCGCGCCGAAGTCGCTGTTGTAGGCCACCATCGCGGTCTCGGGTGTGTTGTAGGCGCGATACATCGCGAGCAGTCCGTCCGGTTGGGCAAGATTGGCTTCGAGCCGTTCATCAGCCGCCCTGCGTGCCTTGACGACGGGATTATCCCAGGCGCCCCGGATGGCCGCTGCATAGGCCTTCTGCTGGGATGCCGGCGTCGGCGAATCCGCAGTGTGGTCGTCGACCGACCACACGCGCTCCAGCCCCAGGCGTGCGGCAAGGACGCCGGCCACCAGGCCGGCCTCGTTGCGGCGGGCCATGCGCGTGTCGAGGAACTGCACCAGCTCCGGTGTCAGGCTGTCGGAGGCACGTCGCTCTTCCTTGGGCAGCCGCAGCCATTGGACGACTGCCGAACTGCTTTCGCCCGCGGCCAGGAACACTGCAGCCAATCGGCGCCGCTGGGCAGCGGTTGGCGCCTTCGGCCAATCTGCAAGCAGGCGTTCCATTTCCACGTTGGCGCTGGGAACGTCCAGGCCGGTGACGGCCTGTGCCGGCGCCGGATCGACGCAGTAGTCCGCTACGCTCTCTGCGTATCGGGCCGGATTGCGGCGCATGAAATCGCACTGCAGGCCGGAGAGGTTCTCAACCGCGATCGCGGTGGGCTGCCAGGCCTCCAGCCGCTTCAGCAGTGGCTCCAGCATCGCCGGTTCGAAGGTCTTCGGCAGGCTGGACAGATGCGGGCTGCCCAACACCAGCACCTCGTTCGGACGCCCGGCCGGTGGGCCCTTCAGCTGGTCGGGATGGAAGGTCGGCCGGTAGCTGGCATCGGCAGCCAGGGCGCCGGTACTGCACAGGCCCAGGAAGAGGTAGCTGGCCAAGCGTGGAAGCATGTTGATCTCCGTGTCCGTGAACGTCCTGCAGGTCACTGCATGCTGGCCGTTTCCCAGTATCCGGGGACCTCCCGTTGGTCATGTAAACCCTTTTGCCTTGCGCTGCATCAGTCTGCTGGGCGAGGCTGTGCTCAATGGTCAGGTGGTGCATGACATGGCATCCGGCAACTGGATGATAGATAGCGCGCGGTTGCGCCTTCGGCCTTTCACGGCCGCGGATGCGGATGAGGCATTCGCAGCGATCACGCCGGGGCTGACCCGTTACATGGCGTTCGAGCCGCCGCCGTCGAAGGAGGCCTTCGCTGTGGTCTGGCAGGCGTGGTTGCCAACCATCGCCTCGGGCACGGACATCACCTTCGTCATCCGCCGGCGTGACGATGGCGCCTTCCTTGGCTTGGCCGGCCTTCATCGCAGCAGAGACGCCGAGCCCGAACTCGGCATCTGGATCAGCGAGGCGATGCATGGGCAGGGCTACGGCCGGGAAGCCGTCTCGGCGGTGTGGTCGCGGGCCTCCGCGCATCTGCGATGCGCGGCATTCCGCTACCCGGTGGCGGAGCAGAACGCGCCGAGCCGGCGCCTGGTCGAATCGCTTGGCGGCGTGCCTGCCGGGCGTGAGCAGGGCGTGAAGTACACGGCGATTGTCTACCGCATTCCTGCGGCAAAGCATGGAGATGCGACGGGCGTCGCGGAATCCGGTTAAAGCCGCCGACTGCATCGCCGATATCCCCTCTGGATCCCGCTCCAGTCACCCGCTGCAGGACCCCCGGCTGCCCCCGATGGGCGGCCCGCGCCGTGTGTTCCGCCGCTCCCAGATGCTGATCGCGCCCGCACCAGACGTTCTTGCCAGCCGCTCGAGGGGTGCCAGCCGGCACCTGTAGTCCCAGGCAACTGATGTTGCCGCCGGGCATCCCGCCCGTCGGATCGCAACCGCTTACCGGACACCGAGGATCAGACAATGCTCATTCCAGGCTTCACGGCGGGCGCGCAGGCGCCGGCCGAGCTGCATACCCGTTGGTCTCCCTGGCGCGCGCTGTTGGGTGCGTTGGCTCCCCGGCATCGGCCCAGTACCGAGCTGGCGGCGAACGACCGCGCCGAGCTTGAGGCGCAGGTCGCGGCGCTGCACCGCGTGCAGGCGGTCATCGAGTTCGGGCTCGACGGCACCATCCTGCAGGCCAACGACAACTTCCTGCAGGCAATGGGGTATCGGCTGGAAGAGATCCAGGGCAAGCATCATTCGTTGTTCGTCGATCCAGAGCACGCCGGCAGCACCGAGTACCGCGACTTCTGGGCGCGGCTGGGGCGCGGCGAGTATGACGCCGGGCAATACCGGCGCTTCGGCAAGGGCCAGCGTGAGATCTGGATCCAGGCCTCGTACAACCCGGTGCTGGACCGCCAGGGACGCCCCTACAAGGTGGTCAAGTTCGCTACCGACATCACCGCGCAGAAACTGCAGGCGGCGGACTCGGCCGGGCAGCTGGCAGCGATCGGCAAGTCGCAGGCGGTGATCGAGTTCAGCATGGATGGCCGCATCCTCTCGGCCAACGACAATTTCCTCGCCACCACCGGTTACAGCCTGGACGAGGTGCGTGGGCAACATCACTCGCTGTTCGTTGAACCCGACCACCGCAGCAGTGAAGCGTACCGGCAGTTCTGGCAGAAGCTCGGACGCGGCGAATACGATGCCGGGCAGTACCGGCGCCTGGGCAAGGGCGGGCGCGAGGTCTGGATCCAGGCGTCCTACAACCCGATCCTTGACCTCAACGGGAAGCCGTTCAAGGTCGTCAAATACGCTACGGACATCACCGCGCAGGTACATGAAAACCAGGCCATGCAGCGGGCGGTGGCGCAGACCCGTGAAGTGGTGGCGGCGGCCAAAGGCGGCGATCTGACCCAGCGCGTGGCCACGGCCGACAAGCGTGGCCCGATCGCTGAGCTGTGCGAGGGCGTGAACTCGCTGGTCGAGGCAATGGCGGCCATCATCGGCCAGATCAAGTTCGCCGCCGACACCATCGCGGTGGGCGCGACCGAGATCGCGCAGGGCAACAGCGACCTGTCGCAGCGTACCGAGCAGCAGGCGGCCTCGCTGGAGGAAACCGCGGTGTCGATGAAGGGGCTGGCCGAGACCGTGCAGCGCACTGCCACCAATGCGCGGCAGGCCAGCCAGCTTGCCGGTGGTGCTGCCGATGTCGCGGCGAAGGGCGGCAGCGTGGTGCATGAAGTAGTCGAGACCATGGCGGTGATCAACACCTCGTCGCGGCGCATCGTCGATATCATCGGCGTGATCGACGGGATCGCCTTCCAGACCAACATCCTGGCGCTCAATGCAGCGGTGGAGGCTGCACGTGCTGGCGAGCACGGCCGTGGCTTTGCCGTGGTCGCCACCGAGATCCGCGAGCTGTCGCAGCGTTCGGCCAGCGCGGCCAAGGAGATCAAGCACCTGATCGACGAGTCGGTCGCCAACGTCGGCGCTGGTACCGCCCAGGTCGAGAGTGCCGGCCGGACCATGGACGAGATCGTGGTCAACGTGCGTCGGGTCAGCGATCTGATGACCGAGATCAGTACCGCCGCGCAGCAGCAGAGCGACGACATCCAGCAGATGAACCATGCGGTCGACCTGATTGATCAGGGCACCCAGCAGAACGCAGCGCTGGTCGAGGAGGCGTCGGCGGCGGCGCGCAGCGTGGAGGAGCAGTCGGCGCAGCTGCTGCACACCGTGGCCGGTTTCCGCGTGCAGGGCGCGGCCGGGCATCTGCACGGGGCAGCGGTGCTGCGCGCGGTCTAGGCGCGCCGGTCGGGCCGTTCGCTCCCGGCCGTGGCGGCCGGGGCGCCGTGCACACGGTTGCGCCCGGCGTGCTTGGCCCGGTACAGGGCCTGGTCGGCGCGGTCGACCAGGTCGCGCGGATCGCCGTTCTCGCCGGCGGCCTGCCAGGCCACGCCGATGCTGATGGTGACGACGGCTTCGGCCGCCGGCAGGCCAGCGGCTTCGACTGCCGCGCGCAACCGTTCACCCAGGCTCAGGGCATGGGCGATATCGGGCGAGGGCAGGGCGGCGATGAACTCTTCGCCGCCATAACGGGCCAGCAGGTCATCGCCGCGTTGCAGGCAGCCGTCCAGGATCCCGGCCGCCGCGCGCAGCCGGCGGTCACCTTCCGGGTGGCCATAGGTGTCATTGAGCCGCTTGAAATGGTCGATGTCGATCATCAGCACGGCCAGGCCCAGCCCTTGGCGGCGTGCGCGGCGATGGGCACTGCCGAGGGATTCGTCGAAGTTGCGCCGGTTGCCCAACCCGGTCAATGGATCGCGCCGGGCCAGTGCTTCCAGTTCGTCACGCTGGCGCTGGATCTCGACCTGGGTCAGCACGCTGCGCAACGCGTAACCCAACATGGCGCCGATGAAGCCGACGATCGCCAGTGTTGGATGCAGGCGTGAGACCAGCAGTGCCACCATCATCAGCAACAGGGGCAGCATCAATGGAACACCAGCATCGACGACGCGGCGCAGATTGCGCGACACCACTACCGCAGGCGGCCGCCATGGGCTGCCTGCCATCACTGCCAGCAGTACGAACAGGCCACTGATCAGCAGGTCGCCCCAACCGCCGTCGGGCACCTGGGGCTGGTAGTGATTGATGTAGAACGCGAGCAGAAAATAGCCCAGCGCATAGGTCGTCAGGGTACGGAAGAAGTCACGCCGATCGGCATTGTCTTCGGCCAGGAAGCGGATCAGCGCGAAGCAGAATACGAGACCGTTCTGCACGGTGCTCATCGCGTTCAGACCCCGCATCCACAGGGCTGCATCCAGGTGCACCAGCGCCCGCGTGTGTACGTAGTACAGCAGCCAGAGCAGGGCAATGATCGACAGGTCCACGGCGCGCACGTAGCGGTTGCCGCCCCCAGGGCTGGCCGCCACGTAGGTCAGCGGTATCCGGTAGAACACGTAGAGGATCAGCGACGACAGTGGCATCTGTGCCTGCCCGCCGCCATCCGCGATGCGATACAGCTGGGCCAGCAAGGCGATCGAGAACAGGCCGACGGCGAAGCCGAGCAGCCGCCACTTGCAGGCGGCCCGGCTGTCGCGGGCACGCCGCACACATGCCAGTGCCGCCAGCAGGGGAGCAGCCATCAACAGCAGGAAGGAACCTATCGGGTCCTGAGGGCCGATCAGAGCAATGACAAGCGCGTGCGTGACCAGAAAAAACAGTGCAGCACGCAACGTCATGCATTCCCCCGCCCCCAGGTCCGGCTGCCCTCAAGATAGGCAGATGCACGTGAGGCTTGCAAGAAAAGTGTGCGCTGCGTCCATTGGCAACGTTGTCAGTGGTTGCCGTTGTGTTTCAGCACGATGACGCGGTGTTCTCGATGTGCGCGTACATCCAGAAGTCAGCGGCCTGGCCGCGGACCTGGCGATAAGCGCGGAGCAGTCCCTCGCGCTGCATGCAGATGCGTTCCAGCACGGCGATCGAACGGGTATTGCTGTCCAGCACCGTGGCCTGGATGCGGACGAGCGCCAGTGTAGTGCGTCCCCAGGCCAGCACGGCACGCGCCGCGTTCGTGGCCAGTCCCTGGCCCTGCCAGCGGGGATCGAGATCGTACGCGAGCTCGGCGCGGCGATGCTGAAGATCGATTCCGTTCAGGCCTACGGTGCCGATCAGCAGGTTGTCTGCATCGACCAGTGCCCAGCGCCGGTCGACCGGCGAGGCTGCGTAGCTGTTGATCAGGTGGCGTAGTGCTTCTGGAGAAACGTCACCCCAGCTGGTGTGTTCGGTCACGCCGGGCAGCGAAAGATAGCGCGACCAGGCGACAGCATCATCCGGCCGCAACGAGCGCAGGCGCGGGGGCGGGGTGTCGGGAGGCGAGGGGTGCAAAGGGGCGGGCATGGCTGCCAGTGTCGGCGTTCCAAACCCGGAAATGCAAAAAGGCCAGGTCGGAGACCTGGCCTTTGATGCAGTGGTGCCGGTGAAAGGACTCGAACCTTCATGGGGTCACCCCCGGCTGATTTTGAGTCAGCTGCGTATACCATTCCGCCACACCGGCAGGCAGCGTGCGAGTGTAACCGAGGTCGGCAGGGCTTTCATAGGGGGAGAGGCGATCAGGGCGCTTCCTGTCGGCTTCGACCCCATGGTGGCTATACTGCGGCGGCATGTATCCCTCCAGGAGCGGTAGCCGATGACAGTGTTGAAGGACCTTAGGGTGCTGGTGGTCGAGAACGACGAGATGAGTGCCGCCTTGCTGCAGATGCAGCTGGTGCATGCCGGCGCGACCGTGGTCGGGTTGGCGGCGGGCGTGGCCGAAGCGCTGCGCCTGCTGGAGGATTCGGCGCCGGACGTGGCCCTGCTCGATTATCGCCTTGCCCGCAATGAAACCAGCGAGCCGGTCGCAGCTGCGCTGTCGGCGCGTGGCGTACCGTTCGTGCTGGCCACGGGGATGCTGGCCGAGCAGCTGCCTGAGTCCATGCTGGCTGGTGTGCTGCTGGTCAAGCCGTACCTGTCGGCGGATCTGAGCCGGGCGCTGGCGCGCGCGGTGGGTCGTTCCAGCGCGAAGGCCTGATTGGTCCTGATGGAATCGGCGGGCGTATGCTGCCCGGGCCTGAATGCTCAGGCCTACAAGGAGAGTGGCATGAAGAAGTGGATCAAGCGCGTGGTTGCTGCGGGTGTCCTTTCGATGGCTGTCTTCGGTGGTACGGCCTCTGCCGCGTGGTGCGGCCAGCCTTGTTACCAGCTCTACAAGAGCTGCATTGCGCGGGGTGGCGAGGTTGAGCAGTGCCTGCAGGAGCAAGCGTTCTGCGAAGAGGCGATGTGCGGCGGCAACCCCTGATCCAGGAACCCCGCCCAGGCGGGGTTTTTCATTCGCGCGCCATGTTCAACCTGCTTCCTCATACACGTAGCGGATGTCCTCGCGGTCATCGAGAATTCGGTACTGCCGCGCCAGGTCGTCCGGATCGGGATTGAGCCAGGCATCGAGGTATTCCTTGCGGATAGGTACCACGCCGCGATCATGACCAGCCGCAGCAACGTCGCCGGGCGGTGTGTCGGTGATGGTGGCGAATGACAGCAGGTGGCCCTCCGGGCCCTCCCATTCCGCCCACAGGCAGGCCAGCAGCAGGTCGCGCGGTGGATCGGGACGGAACTCCAGCACCACGTCCTGTTCCTTTTCGTCTGCGCCGAGCGTGCGTCCCGCGATGGCATGGCGGGGCACGTGCTCGTAGAACGCCTGCACCACCACCACGCCATGGCGCAGGCCGAACGCACCACGCCAGTAGCCTTCCAGACTGTCGCGTCGTGCGTTGTAGGTGCCGGGATAAAGCACGTCGTTGCGTGCGGGCTTGTCAGGAAGCCGGCACTGGTAGCGCATCGGCTTGATCACCCGCTCACCGTTCTCGCTGATCATCACCGGCGCATAGGTGCCAGGGAAAATCCGGTTATCGCGTGGCAGCAACTGCACCCGGTGCAGGTCTTCAAGCCGGGCTTGCGCGCGCTCGATGCGGTTGCCGGCCACGCGCAGGTCATTGCGTGCTTTCTGGGTAGGGCGGGTCGCCAGCGTGGCGTTGGCGATATCACGCCGCTCGCACTGGCGGGCCAGGTCCGCTTCCAATTCGCGTTGCTCCTGCGCATGCCACTGCTGGATCTTCGCCACGATGTCGCGCCCCAGCTCGGTGCGTGCAGCAGCGAAGCCGTCATCCATCGCCTTGGGTGTCTTCGGTCGCTTCTTGCCCGGATCGTGCGCGTACAGCTCCGCGAAATCTTCCAGCGACAGGATGGCGCCGAACTCGCGCACCAGCTTGGCGTAGTCGGCGCGGATCAGGGCGGAATAGCACATGGTAAATCTGCCGGGATGGATCGCAGCAACTGCGACGGGGATGAGGCAGGATAGCTCGACCTATAGGGAGATACCGCATGAATGATTCCGCCACCTGCCAGTTCCGCGAGACTGTGCCAACCGTCGAGGGCTACTGCCGGTTGCGTGTGCTGGCCGGCCTGAGTGCCAAGACCGAGGAGGCCGCGGCGCGTGCACTGCCCAATACCTTGTTCGGCGTGTGTGCCTACCAGGGCAACGAACTTGTGGCGATGGGACGGATCGTTGGTGATGGCGGATGTCACCTTCAGGTCTGCGATATCGCGGTGTTGCCGCGCCTGCAGGGGCAGGGTCTGGGCAAGGAAGTGATGCGGCGCCTGAGCGAGTGGATGCAGGGCAACCTGCCGCCGTCGGCCTATGTGAGCCTGTTGGCCGATGGCGAGGCGCATCGGCTGTACGCGCAGTTCGGTTTTGCACCGACGGCACCGGCATCGATCGGGATGTATCGGCGGTTCTGAGGCGCGGTCCAGCGTTTTCCATCCACGCATGGCATGGATCTACTGCAGAGTCGGGGTAGATCCACGCCATGCGTGGATGCGTTCCACCAGCAGATCGCAGGCAAAGAAAAACCCCGGTCGAAACCGGGGTTTTCAAGAATTGGCGTCCCCACGGGGATTCGAACCCCGGTCGCCACCGTGAAAGGGTGATGTCCTAGGCCTCTAGACGATGGGGACGCACGAAAACTTCAAGTTGTAGATTCTTCGACGGCCTAATGTCGAAGTGGTGGAGCCAAGCGGGATCGAACCGCTGACCTCCTGCATGCCATGCAGGCGCTCTCCCAGCTGAGCTATGGCCCCATGAAACGTCGGAATTCTGCTGGGAGCAGAGTCCGTTTGAAACTGGCGTCCCCACGGGGATTCGAACCCCGGTCGCCACCGTGAAAGGGTGATGTCCTAGGCCTCTAGACGATGGGGACGCAC
>NZ_JBWKOO010000003.1:0-30458 GCF_059416125.1 Stenotrophomonas sp. GW821-FHT09E08 | reverse complement strand
GGCGTCCCCACGGGGATTCGAACCCCGGTCGCCACCGTGAAAGGGTGATGTCCTAGGCCTCTAGACGATGGGGACGCAATTCTCATCAATGTTCTTTAGCGACCTTTCGACGGCCTAATGCCGAAAGATTGGTGGAGCCAAGCGGGATCGAACCGCTGACCTCCTGCATGCCATGCAGGCGCTCTCCCAGCTGAGCTATGGCCCCACGTCGCTGAGGAGCGAAATAATAGCCTTGCCCCAGGGGGTTGGCAAGCATTTGTTGCACTTTTCTTCACGTCGATTGCGAGGTGGATCTCGCTCGCCTGGGCTCATGCAGTGTCGTCGGTCAGCGCGGCCAGGATCGGGCATTGATCCAGCGTGCCGTGCCCCGGGCAGGCATCGACCAGTTGTGACAGCGCGTTGTGCATGCGCTGCAGTTCGGCCATCCGCTGCGCGATATCCAGCAGGCGTGCCTGGGCCGTGTCGCGGACGCTGCCCATGTCCTGCTGGTGGCGATCACTGAGCGCGAGCAGCTCGCCGATTTCTTCCAGGCTGAAGCCCAGTGATTTGGCCCGGCGGATGAAGCGCAGCCGGCGCAGGTCCCGCTCACCGAAGATGCGGTAGCCACCGGCCGAACGTGCGGCCGTGGGCAGCAGATGCTGGCGCTCGTAGTAGCGGACCGTATCGATGGGCACGCCAGCCTGGCGGGCCAGTTGTCCAATGTTCATGGCGGATTCCTGCGGATGCTGCCGCGCATTGTGAAGCCTTGAGTCTGGTCAAGAGTCAAGACTTTCTGCCGAGCCGCGTATTCAGCGCACTTTGCAACTTTCTTCATAGCCCTGCCGCTGGACCAGTTCCTACCCTTCGCCTGAACCGGCCATTCGATGGCCCGCAACGAACCGAGGAGGTGGTGTGTGGAAGGATTCAGGAACGAAGGATTCGTCGAGGTCGCGGTGGTCGAGTACCCGGGAGGCGATCCCTCGGCCGCCTCGGTGCTGGCAGAGATGGCGCACGTGGCCAATCGCCTGGCCCAGCAGCAGCGCCGGCCGTTCAAGCGCGTGTTGGTTACCCGCTGGATCGTGCCGGCCAGTCAGACCGGCGTGCATCGCATCGCCGGTGCGGAAATGCTCGATGCCGCCATTCCCGCAGTGATCGCGGTGCCGGGCCAGATCAGCCCCGGAGCCTGCCTGCGTGCCGACGAGATCCTGCTGGACTGGCTGCGGGCTCATTACGACGGCGGCAGCCTTCTGGCGGCCGCCAGTGATGGCGTAAGCGTACTGGCACGCGCCGGATTGCTGGCCGGGCGCACCGTCAGTGGACCTGATCTGGCGCGGCATCCCGGGCTGCAGGCACAGGCTGCCAGCTGGGTGCCGAGTGAACGCGCACTGGTCGATGACGGCGATCTGCTGACCGTCGGCGGTTCGCAGGCGTGGCGCTTCCTGGCGCTGCGCCTGCTGTACCGGTTGCACGGGCAGGGCGTGGCCAGCGCGGTGGCACAGCAGTTGGGGATCACCGTGCCGGCGACGATCCAGCAGGATCTGGAGCGTTTCAGCGCCAACTTCGCCCATGGCGATCGCGATGTGCTGAAAGCGCAGCGTTGGTTGCATACCACAGCGGCACGCGGCGCTACTCTCGCCGCGATCTGCGAGATTGCCGGGCTTGAGCCGCGGACGCTGCAGCGACGCTTCCTGCGGGCCACGGGGCTGCGCCCCATCGAGTACTGCCAGCGGCTGCGCATCGCCAAGGCGCAGACCCTGCTCCAGCAGGGGGCAGGCATCGATGAAGTGGCCTGGGGCGTGGGCTACGCGGATCAGAGTGCTTTCCGACGCCTGTTCCTGCGCATTGTCGGCATGACGCCGGCCAATTATCGCCGCCATGTCAACAGCAAGCGGCGTGAACGGCCGTTGATGCCATCGGTGGCGGGCAGCCTGCGCGGTCTGCAGGTCCCCTCGGCACTGCAGTTGGGACGCAGTGCGGCCTAGCGCATGATCAGATGTCGCGCTTGCAACGTGGGCGTGACCCTTCGACCATGCAGCCAGTGAACGAATGAGGCAGGTGGGCTGATGTCGAGTGTTGGACCGGTGCCGATGCCGGTGGTATTGATTCTCGCGTGCGTGTTGCTGGCGATGGCCGTGGCCCATTTATTGCCACGTCGGAAGGACGGGGGGCCGTTACCCTCGGCGGCAAGCATGGTGCTGGACATGTTGCTGATCGGCCTGCTCTTTGGCCGCATCAGTTTCGTTGCCTTGAACCTTGCCTTGTATCGCGAGGCACCCTGGAGCATTCTGCAGATCGCAGACGGCGGCTACCACCTGCCGGTAGTGCTTGTTGCCGGGCTGGCGTGGGGGCTGTGGCGATTGCGGCGTTGGCGCCCACTGCGCGCGCCAGTACTGGTCGGCGCGTTGATTGGTATGTTGCTATGGGCAGGTGGCAGCCAGCTGCTGTCAGCCTGGCAGGAACGGCAGATGCCGCTGCCGACGTTGCAGGTGGCTGATCTGCAGGGCGGGAAGGTTGATCTGCAGCAGTTCAAGGGTAAACCGCTGGTACTGAATCTCTGGGCGACCTGGTGCGGGCCCTGCCGGCGCGAGATGCCGGTGCTGGCGGCGGCACAGCAGGCACACGCGGATGTGCAGTTCGTATTCCTCAACCAGGGCGAAACCCTGGGCGAGGTCCAGGGTTTCATCGCCGGCGAGCGGCTCATGCTCGGCAACGTGTTGCTCGACGATGACGCTGCAGCATCCACCGTGCTCGGCGTGCAGGCCTACCCGTCGACCCTCTTTTTCGATGCCGAAGGACGCCTGCGCGAACTGCACCTCGGCGAACTGACCGCAGCCGGTCTTGAACACAAACTGCGCCGGCTGCGGTAGCCTGCGCGGGCATCTCACTACGGAGTTCCCATGTTGTCGACTTCCCTGCGCACCGTCCCTGCGGTGCTGTTGCTGCCGGTCATGCTGGCATTGGCCGCCTGCAGCCAGGCACAGACACCGCCGGGCAAGGCTGCCGCGGCACCGGCAGCAAGTGCTGCGGCCTCCGCCGCCAAGGGCGACCGCCCCGCTGTGCTGAAGGGCATCGAGAAGCATGGCTTCGAGGTTGTTGCCGAATTCGACGCCCCCGGTGGCCTGCGTGGCTTTGCCGGCGTGGTCGGTGGCCAGCAGCCGGCCGCGGCTTACGTCACTGCCGATGGCAAGCATGTACTGGTTGGCAGCCTGTTCGATGCCGAGGGCAACGACGTGGCCGCCGAGGCCGTTGAGAAACTGGTTGCGCAGCCGATGTCGGCCAAAATGTGGACCAAGCTGGAGGCCAGCGCGTGGGTGCGCGATGGCAAGGCCGACGCGCCGCGGGTGGTCTACACCTTCAGCGATGCCAACTGCCCGTACTGCCACAAGTTCTGGGAAGCGGCGCGTCCGTGGGTCGATGCGGGCAAGGTCCAGCTGCGTCACATCATGGTCGGTGTGATCCGCGAAGACAGTCCGGCCAAGGCGGCCGCCATCCTTGCTGCGCGTGATCCGAGTGCAGCGCTGCTGCAGAATGAGCATGAGTTCGATCGCGGTGGCATCAAAGCGCTGCCGAACATCAGTCGCGAGATCGCTGGCAAGCTCGACGCGAACCAGGTGCTGATGATCGAGATGGGCTTCCAGGGCACGCCAGGCATCCTGTTCCAGGATGCGCAGGGCCAGGTGCAGCGTCGCGCCGGCCTGCCGCAGGGTGCCGACCTGCAGACGGTGCTGGGCCCGCGCTGAGCCGCGACTCTCATCGTGAATGACCCACGGGCCCGCATGGCAGCATGCGGGCCTGTTGCTTTTCGTGATCAAAACCGACATTGCGGCCTGCGCATGACTTGTTCGTCATCACGTCTGAATAGTGACTGACATCAAGCCTCGCGCCTTGATTCCAATCAAGGCCAAAAACGACAGGTGAATTAGCCTGTGACGCATGGAATACAGCGTCAATGCGCGATGGATGCCGCGCTCGCCACGCCCTGATCAGGGTCGGCCGGCTCAGCCATTCACGACAACCTCACCCCGTGCTTGTTACCCAGACCGCTGCGGCCGCCACCTCTCTGGCAGCGCGGCCTTGTTGGCGTCGACATTGGTGTGGGCAGGACAGTGTCATCGTCCTGTGGCCTGCGATGTGCAGGCTGACTGGTGTCGTCAACGCAGTATCCGCATTTCCAGCAACGGTAACGTGAGGCCGGAGCGGCGCATGCGTGCGTCCCGCCATCGCGCTGCGAGTGTTTTTCCAGGGAGGATGCAATGCGCTTGGCGGTAGTGAGTCTGGCCTGTTTGACCGCGTTGGTGATCACACCGGCGTATGCGCAGCAGGATGACCGGGAGGACGCGCAGGCCCTGCGCCGTGAGATCGCGGCCATGCGGCAGGCACTTGAAGGCATGCAGCAGCGCTTGGACCGTCTCGAGCGGCACGATGGGGCTGCTGTACCCGCCAGCGCATCGCTGCCAGCTCCCGTGATCGCACCCACCGGTACCGCCAACCTGCTGCACCCTACCCAGGTGCCGGGCGTGGCGCCGCCGGTGCTGCCACTGCGCGAATCGGTGGCCGATCCGTCCACCGCTGCGTCGCGTCCCGACAGTGCCGCTGGTCCGACCGATCCCGATCTGAAGGGCTTCTTCGCTATTCCAGGTACCGACACGGTGATCCGTATCGGCGGCTACGCCAAACTCGATGCCATCGCCGATTCGCGTGGAGCAGGTGACGAGGATCAGTTCATCCCCTCGTCGATGCCGGTGGGCGGCAATCATCGCGATGTCTCCAACTTCAACATCCACGCCAAGCAGACCCGTTTCAGCTTCGAGGCACGGCGTCCGACCACGCATGGCAACCTGCGCTTCTACCTGGAGAATGATTTCTTCGGCAGCAGCGATGGCTACGAATTCCGTCTGCGCCATGCCTATGGCCAGCTCGGCAATACCTACGCCGGCTATGGCTATTCCAGTTTCATGGATCCGGACAGCCTGCCCGATACGCTGGACTTTGCAGGGCCCGGCGGCGCCGGTTACCTGCTGGTGGCAGGCATCCATCACAGCTTTGCGATGGGCAAGGGCAACACCCTGACCGTCGCTGCAGAAGATCCGAAGACCGAACTTGCCGGTGCCAGCGATGAGCGCGCCGCCGTGAACCGGCTGCCGGATGTGACGGTGACCGCGCGCATGGAGCGCGATTGGGGCCACCTGCAGCTGGGCGCGGTGGCACGTAGCCTGGCCTACGACGGTGACGATGAGCGCGACCGGCGCATGGCCGGTGGCCTGCAGCTGAGCGGCTCGGCATCGGTAGGCGAACGCGACCTGCTGCTGTTCGGCGCTTTGGGTGGGCGCGGCCTCAGCCGCTACACCGCTGACCTGACCGGCTCCGGACTGGACGCGGTGGTCGGTGCCGATGGCCACCTCGATGCACTGGATCTGCACGGCGGCTTTGTGGGTTACACCCACTACTGGTCCGAGTTGTGGCGTTCGAACCTGATCTTCGGCCAGCTGACCCTGGAGCGTAATGCCGCACTGGCGGCCGACGCGTTCCGGCAGAGCCGTTACGGCGTGTTCAATCTGATCTGGAGCCCGGCGCCGTCGTGGACGATGGGCATGGAGCTGCTGTACGGACGTCTGGAACAACAGGGCGGTGCGCGCGGCGACACGGTCCGGGTGCAGGGCAGCCTGCAATACAACTTCATCAAATAGGCGCCAGCGGTCGTACGCCAGCGTAACCGTCCCCACGCCCGGTTGTACCGGGCTCATGCCAGTACAGGAGATTGTCATGGCAGAAGCAAAGAAAATCGGGGTGGTCGGAGCCACCTTCCTCGTCGCCGGCAACATGATGGGCTCAGGCGTGTTCCTGCTGCCATCCAGCCTGGCCAAGATTGGTACCGCCTCTATCTGGGGCTGGCTGATCACCACCGCGGGCGCGCTGCTGCTGGCCTTCGTGTTCGCCAAGCTGGGCAAGCTGGCACCCAAGGCGGGCGGCCCCTACGCCTATGCGCGTGACTGGTTCGGGCCCTACATGGGCTTCCAGACCAACACCATCTACTGGTTCGCCAACTGGATCGGCAACGTCGCCATCCCGATCGCGGCGGTCGGCTACTTCAGCTACTTCTTCCCGATCCTGTCCGAGCCGCTGGTGCGCTGCATCGCGGTGCTGGTGCTGGTGTGGGCGCTGAGCTTCGCCAACATGATCGGCCCGGCGTTCGTCAGCCGCGTGCAGACGGTCACCACCAGCTTCGCACTGGTGCCGATCCTGGGTATCGCCATCTTTGGCTGGTTCTTCTTCGATGCCGACATCTTCAAGGGCGCCTACAACGTGTCCGGTGAATCCAACTTCGGCGCGATCTCCAGTGCGGCGGCACTGACCCTTTGGGCCTTCATCGGCGTGGAATCGGCTTCGGTCACAGCCGGCGTGGTGGAGAATCCGGAAAAAAACGTGGCCCGCGCCACCCTGGCGGGTGTGTTCCTGGCTGCCATCGCCTACATCGCCAGTTCTTCGGTGATCATGGGCATGGTGCCCAACGGCGAGCTGCAGACCTCCGATGCTCCGTTCGCACTGGCGGCGGCCAAGGCCGTCGGTGGCTGGGGTGGTGCGCTGGTCAGCCTGTGCGCCTTCATCGGCGCTGCCGGTTCACTGGGCGGCTGGATCCTGCTGACCGCGCAGAGCGCCAAGGCGGCCTCCGACGATGGCCTGTTCCCGAGCATCTTCAGCAAGACCAACAAGGATGACGTGCCGGTCAAGGGCGTGCTGATCGTGGCGGTGCTGATGACCCTGGCGGTGCTGGTGACCTCCACCTCGAAGACCGCCTCGGCCCAGTTCGACGTGATCACTTCGGCGGCGGTGGTGCTGACGCTGCTGCCGTACATCTATTCGTGCGTGGCCTGCTACTTCGTGGTGGAGCGGTCGCACACGCTGGTGCACACCGGTGCGTTCTGGACCCTGACCAGCCTGACGGTCGTGTACTGCCTGTGGGCGATATACGGCTCGTCGGGAACGATCGTGCAGTACGCCTTCCTGTTCGTGCTGTTCATCACCGTGTTCTATCCCTTCTTCAGCGAGGAGCGTCGCCAACAGCGGCAGCGTTCCCGCGAGGCGGCGGCAATTTCGTCCGGCGCCCAGCGTTCCTGAGTTAGACAAGGAGAATCAACGTGTATTTCAAGTCTCTGGATTATCCGGTCATCGTCATTGACGGTGACTACGACTCGCCGCGCATCGGCGGCATCCTCATCCGTGCGCTGGTGGAAGAGCTGCGCAGCAATGACCAGCGCGTGCTGTGCGGCCTGAACCTGGATGACGCCCGTGCCGGCGCCCGTACCTATGTGGCTGCTTCGGCGGTGCTGATCTCGATCGACGGCAGCGAGGAGGTCGATGGCGAGTTCCAGCGCCTGACCGCCTTCCTGCGCGAGCAGAGTGCGCGCCGGGCCAACCTGCCGGTGTTCCTGTACGGCGAGCGCCGTACCATCGAGAAGGTGCCGAGCAAGCTGCTCAAGTACATCCACGGCTTCATCTTCCTGTTCGAAGACACCAAGAGCTTCATCTCGCGTCAGGTGATGCGTGCGGCCGAAGACTACATGCAGAACCTGCTGCCGCCGTTCTTCAAGGCGCTGATCCACCACGCGGCGGAGTCGAACTATTCCTGGCATACGCCTGGCCATGCCGGTGGCGTGGCCTTCACCAAGTCACCGGTCGGGCGCGCCTTCCACCAGTTCTACGGTGAGAACACGCTGCGCAGCGATCTGTCGATTTCGGTGCCGGAGCTGGGCTCGCTGCTGGACCACACCGGCCCGATCAAGGAGGCCGAGGACGAGGCCGCGCGCAACTTCGGCGCCGACCACACCTTCTTCGTCACCAACGGTACGTCGACGGCCAACAAGATCGTGTGGCACGGCACCGTGGCCCGTGGCGACGTGGTGTTCGTCGACCGCAACTGCCACAAGTCGCTGCTGCATTCGCTGATCATGACTGGCGCGGTACCGGTGTATTTCACGCCCAGCCGCAATGCGCACGGCATCATCGGCCCGATCAGCCTGGACCAATTCACCCCGGAATCCCTGCAGCAGAGCATCGCGGCCAATCCGCTGGCCAGCCAGGCCTACCAGGCCGGTTCCAAGCCGCGTATCGCGGTGGTGACCAACTCGACCTACGACGGCCTGTGCTACAACGCCGAGAAAATCGCGGAGGAGATCGGCAGCGCGGTCGACTTCCTGCATTTCGACGAGGCCTGGTACGCCTATGCCGCGTTCCATCCGTTCTACGAGAACCACTACGGCATGGCCAAGGGCAAGCCGCGCGAGCAGGATGCGATCATCTTCACCACTCATTCCACGCACAAGCTGTTGGCTGCGTTCTCGCAGGCCTCGATGATCCACGTGCGCAATTCGGCCAGCCGCGACCTGGACGCTGAACGCTTCAACGAATCGTTCATGATGCATACCTCGACCAGCCCGCATTACGGCGTGATCGCGGCGTGTGATGTTGCCTCGAAGATGATGGAAGGCGATGCGGGTCGTTCGCTGGTACAGGAAATGCACGACGAGGCCATCGCCTTCCGCCGCGCGATGCTGCACGTGCGCGATTACCTCGGTCGCGACGACTGGTGGTTCAGCGTGTGGCAGCCGACCCAGGTCGAGCGCAGCCTGGACAAGGGCGATACGCCGGCACCGCTGGTGGCCAAGCGCGAGGAGTGGTACCTGCAGCCGGACGCGCACTGGCACGGTTTCGAGAACCTGGTCGACGACTACGTGCTGATCGACCCGATCAAGGTGACCCTGCTGACCCCGGGCCTGGCGATGGACGGCAGCATGGGCAAGCTGGGCATCCCGGCGGCGGTGCTGAGCAAGTTCCTGTGGGGCCGCGGCATCACCGTGGAGAAGACCAACCTGTACTCGGTGCTGTTCCTGTTCTCGATGGGCATCACCAAGGGCAAGTGGAGCACCCTGGTCACCGAACTGATGGCGTTCAAGGAGCTGTACGACCGAAACGCGCCGCTCAGCCAGGCGCTGCCGACGCTGGCCGCCGATTACCCGGTGGCTTACGCCGGCTGGGGCTTGCGCGACCTGTGCGATGCGCTGCATGCGTTCAACCAGGAGTTCGCGGTGGCCAAGGTGATGCGCGAGATGTACGTGGATCTGCCGACGCCGGTGATGACCCCGGCCGATGCCTACAACCACCTGGTGAAGGGCGAGATCGAGCGGGTCGACATCGAGCAGATCAGCGGCCGCATTGCCGCGACCATGCTCGTACCGTACCCGCCGGGCATCCCGACCATCATGCCGGGCGAGCGCTTCGGTGACAGCGACGAGCCGATCATCCAGTCGCTGCGCATCGCCCGCGAGCAGAACGCGCGTTTCCCGGGCTTCGAATCGGACGTGCACGGGCTCATCATCGAGCAGGAGGGTGATGCGGTTTCGTACAAGGTGGAGGTGCTGAAGGCCTGACCGGCAACGGTCGGCCGTTCGGCGAACGATGGATACCGCGCGCGAGCAACGCATCCTGACGTTCTCGATCGGAGTCACCCTTGCGGTGAGTGCGGTCGGTTTCAGTGGTGGCCTGCTGGTGGGATCGCAGGCCATCCTGTTCGACGGCGTGTACAGCCTGGTCGACGTTGCCCTGACCCTGGTGTCGTTGTCGGTGTTGCGGCTGGTGGCGCGGGAACAGAGCCCACGCTTCCAGTACGGCTATTGGCACCTGGAGCCGATGGTCGAGGCGCTGGGCGGTGTGATCCTGTCGCTGGCCTGCGTGTACGCGCTGGCCAACGCCGTGATCGGCCTGACCACGGGCGGGCACGAAGTGAAATTCGGGCCCGCGCTGTGGTGGGCAGCGCTGCTGAGTGCCAGCAACCTGGCGATGGCGGCGTTCGTCGCGCAGCGGGCGCGGCATCTGCGCTCGGCGCTGCTGTGGCTGGACGTGCGTGGCTGGCTGTTGGGTGGGTTGATGAGCCTGGCGGTGGTACTGGCCTTCGTGCTGGCACTGGCGCTGCATGGCGGTGAGTGGCACCACTGGGTGCCGTACCTGGATTCGATCGTGCTGGCCTTGATCAGCCTGGCGGTGCTGCCGGTGCCGGCACGCAGTGCATGGAAGGCCATGCGCGAAGTGCTGCAGGTAGCGCCGGATGATCTGGACGGTCGCGTGCAGCAGGTGATGCAGGCCTTCGTGGCCGAACGTGGCTATACCGGCTTCACCAGCCACGTGGCGAAGATGGGGCGGATGCGCTTCATCGAGATCCATGTGCTGGCCGACCCGGCCACGCCATTGGGTTCGGTCGGTGAGGTCGACGCGATGCGCGATGAGATCGCGGTGCGATTGGATGCCCGTGCCAGCACGTTCTGGCTGACCATTGATTTTACTGCCGACCCGGCGTGGACGTGACCCCGGAACTGTAGAGCCGGGCCCATGCTCGGCTGCTCCACGCGAACGGCAGCCGAGCATGGGCTCGGCTCTGCCAGTGGACGCAATCGTTGCGCATGGCGGACTACTCTGTTGCGCCAGTTCCATTTGACCTCAACCAGAGTTGAGGTTGCAGACTGCCTCGCAATCCCCGACATCAAAGCGGAGGCTTGGATCGTCTAGCGCAGGTAGTACTCCACCGGCACCACCAGTTCCTGCGGCGCCTTCAGCTCGGCGGGAATGGGCGGTAGCGGCTGCGCACGACGGAAGGTCTGCAGCGCGGCGTCATTCAGCATCGGCTGGCCACTGGACTGCTCCAGCCGCAGCGCCAGCAGGCGGCCCTCACGGTCGATGCTGGCCCTGACCCACGCCGTACCCTGCTGGCGACGCGAGCGCGCGGCGGCGGGGTAATAGCGGTAACGCTCGAGCCGCGCCATCAGGCGGGCTTCCCACTGGTCGCTGGCGGCGCCGGTCTGGAAGTCTGCCGGTGGCGCGTCCGGAGCGGGCGGCGCGGCCGTGATCGATGCCGGTGCGGGACTTGCATCGGTCGCGGCCGCAGGCGGGGCGACCGGCAGCGGTTGCCGGCCACGACCGCCGGTTTCACTGGCAGCCAGCTCGCCTTCGCGTGCGGCGGTGGGCCTGGGCGGCGGAGGCGACTTCGTGGCTTGTGACGCCCGTGCCTGTTGTGCCTGGCTGGGCGTATCGGCCTGGCGTTCCTCTACGGGCTGTGGCGGAGTGGCCGGTGCCAGCAGGCGCAGGCTGATGCGCACGTCCTGTTCCGGTGGCGGCAGCATGGGCGGCGTGGCGACCCAATGCACCAGCAGCAGCAAGGGCAGCAGGTGAAGCCCGATGGTAATCGCGATGGCCTGCCAGTGTTGGCCGCGCTCACTCATCGTCCAGCACCCACAGCAGATCGGCATCGGCGGCGTCGACGGATTCGCCGGGTGACGCGAGTGCGATCACCAGGGACGGCGCCTCTGGCGGCAGGTAGCCCGGCACGCCGGTCCCGCGCAGTACATGCCAGCGGCCGGCAACCAGCAGCGCCGGTGCTGGTGCACGGGTCAGCACCTGCGCCATGCGGCTGTCGCGGGCCTGCTGCACGGCCAGCATGCCGTCCAGCATCGGCGCGGCCTCTGCATGCTGGGCCAGCACCACCGCCGAAAGGCGTTGCCGTGCAGTGGCAACCGGGAACCGGACTGCCTTGGTCGAAGCCAGCAGCGTGTTGACCTCGGCGCGCGACAGGTTGCCACCGAACAGGGCCGTACCCGCAGCGGTGGCGTCCTGTACCAGCCCGCCATAGGCCGTCCACGGCCAGCGCGCATCCCAGTCAAGTAACTCCTGCAGGCGCGTGCCGTCGGCGTGGTTGTCCTTGGCCAGCCAGCGCTGCACCCGCTGCAGGCGTGGCTGGCGCTCACTGGCGATCATCTCCAGCACCAGGGCAGCCTGCGGCCGCTGCTGCTGCAGAACCTGCAGCAACCAGCGCTGGGCGGCATGGTCGCCGGCCAGGTCATGGCGCTCGCCCAGCAGCATCCGTTGGGCCGCGGCCGCGCGCTTCACGAACGCGGCCTCGTCCAGGGGCTGGCCACTGGCCAGGTCGATCACCGTGCCGGGCATCGGCTGCGCGCTGGTCACTGTCGCCAGCGCGAGCAGGCACACGGGCAGCCAGCGACGGCTAGAACGCCACATTGACGCCCATCGAAACGGTGCGGCCACGGCCGTTGCCGCGGTCAAGGATCGGGCTGAAGATGCTGTCGATCGAGGCATTGTTGTCATAGGCCTTGTTCTGCAGGTTTTCGATGTTCAGCCACAGGGTAGTGTTGGCCTGGGGCTTGAAGCTGGCGTAGAAGTCCAGCAGCACGCCGGTGCCGCCGGTCTTGCGGGTCTGGAAGAAGTCGTAGCCTTCCTCGGTCGGCCCGGAGTACTCGGCACGCAGGCCGGCCTGCACGCGCTGCTGCCACCAGCGGCCACCCACGTCCAGCGTCCAGTAGCGGTCGGGCAGTGCGGTGATGTCTTCCAGGTTGACGAACTCGATGGCCGGCGCGCTGGTGCGCGAGCGGGTCCAGCTGAGCGTGGCGTGGTAGTGCTCGCTGGCGTAGTGCGCCTCCAGCTCGATGCCGCGCATGCGCACGATGCCTGGGTGGTTCATCCAGCGCGTGGTGGTGCTGAAGTCGTCCACGTTCAGTGCATCGGTCCAGGCGTTGAGCTGCGGATCGCTGTCGATCGGCACCACGAACGGTTCCACTTCCGGCGGATGCACGATCAGCAGGTACTGCGGCTTGATGTAGTCGCGGATGCGGTTGTCGAAGCGGGTGATCCGCAGCTGTGCCAGGTCACCCTCGACGAGCAGTGAGTCGGTGCTGAGGTTGGCGCCGAACTGCAGGTTGCGCGAGCGCTCGCGGTGCAGGAACGGATTGGCACCTACGCCGTCGGCATCGCTCATGCCCTCCAGCGGAATCTTCTCGAAGAACATCTCCTGCACCCGCGGCGGCCGCGAGGTGCGCGAGGCTTCGGCGAACAGCTGCAGCCAGTCGGTGACCTGCAGCGAGACCGCCAGGCTGGGGCTGAGTGCACGCTCGGTGCGACGCACGTCGATGTCGCCGCCATTGATCTCCGTGCATTGGCCCGGCACATCCGAGCACACCGGAATATGGCCGCGGATGCCGTAGCGGTCCTGGCGCAGGCCGGCGGTCAGGGCATAGATGTCGTACTGCAGTTCCAGCGTACTGAAGACGCTGTCGAGCTGGCTGCGGCCCTGCGGATTGGCGCCGCGCAGGGTGGGAGTGTCGGCGACGTAGATGTCCGACTGGTGCTTGATGCCGGTATTCCAGCGCGCCTGCAGCGCACCGATGTCGAAGTGGCTGGTGTTGTCTACGGTCCAGCTGCTCAGGCTGCTGTGTGTGCGGCGGCCGATGTAGCTGGAATCCTCCACCGGCGGATAGAACAGCCGGGTCTTGTTGCTGGCGAAGGTCGCGCGCAGGTCGATCCACGGCGAATAGGGCGTGTAGTGGTAGCTGGCCCGCTGGTTGCGCGCGGAAATCTGCCACGGGTAGTTGTGGTAGAAGTCGTTTTCGTAATGCATGTGGCTCAGGTCGAGCCGATGCTGGTCACTCGGCTGCAGGCGCGCTTTCAACAGCCAGCTGCTGGGCTGCTGGCTGCCGGGGTCGGCACTGTTCTTCTGCCCGCGTGCGGTGGCGTACTCGTTGCTGCGGCTGCTGCTGGCAGCGGCCAGCAGGCCGAACTGGCGGTCACCGCCGTCCTCGCTGTGGCGCCACGCACCGGCGAAGGTGCGGCCGCTGCCATAGCCGTTGTTGCCATGGCGATAGCCCGCACGCAGGCCCCAGTCGCGGCCTTCGCCGAGCAGATCCTCGATATCCAGCGTGCGGAAATTGGCACTGCCGGTCAGCGTACCGGCGCCATCGCCGCCGGCAACCGCGCCGCGCTGCACGTCCACGCCGGCCAGCAGGAACGGGTCGACATAGGCGAACGGGCCACCCGAGCCATGCCCGGCGTTGTTGCGGAAGGTCTGGGTGACTCCGTCGATCATGGTGTTGACCCGGCCGGCGCCGGTCATGCCGCGGATGTTGACCTGCAGGCCAGGTTGGCTGCGCGAATGGAAGCTGTGGGTGCCGGGCATCGAACGCAGCAGGCTGTTGCCTTCCTGGCGTTCGGCCATCGCCACACGCTCGCTGCCGACCGTGGGCGCGAAACCATCACGGGTGGCCGGTACGTACTGGCTGGCGCCGGCGCCCGGTGCATGGCCGTGCGCGGTATCGCCCTGCACCCGCAGCGGCCCGGTGCGGCGGCTGCCATCACCCCGTTCGGCGGGTGCCGGTTCCAGGGTGGCGCGGCGTGCATCGATGAAGCGCGGGCGCAGGCCGCTGCCTGTGAGCAGAAGGGACAATGCCTGGGCGTCGTCGAAATCACCGCGCAGGGCAGGGGCGGCATGGCCGGCGGGCAGCGCCGCACCGATCACCAGATCGACGCCGCTCAGGCGGCTGTAGGTATCCAGTGCGGCAGCCAGTGGCTGTGCGGGCAGATCGTAGTGGCGGGTGGCCGCCTGCGCCTGCGCACTGGCAGGCAGCAGTGGAATCGCGCTGGCACAGGCCAGCGACAGGGCGAGGACAAGGGGGCGGTGGCACAGCATCGGGGGCTCCAGGAGGTGACGCAGAGCGTCGTCATCCTGGGTAGACGCGGCCGCGGACCGGATGTCAGGGTGCATCACGCTGTTCCCTGCGCGGCGGCAGCCACACCTGTATGCCTGCACCGAAGTGCAGCACGCGCACCTGCAGCTGGGTGGCCAGCTGGTCGCGGTTGCTGGCCGCACCATCGGCCCTGCCGAGCAGGGTGACCGGCTGCTGACGCAGGCGCTCGCCGACGACCCATGTGTGCCCGCCATGCCAACGGTCCAGACCCTGGGCGACTTCAGCCAGGGGGACCGACACCCAGTGCAGGCGCCGTTCGCGCCAGGCCAGGACACTGCTGTCTGCGTCTGTCGCGATCGCCGGTGTGTTTCCATTGAAGCGCAGCTGCTGCCCCTCGCTGGCCTGCACGCTGCTGGCGCCGCTTTCCACGCGGACGCTGTGTTCGGTGACTGTGACCACGCTGCTGCCGCCCTGCACGGCCAGATCAAATGCGGTTCCCAGTGCGGTGACGGTGCCCTGTGGGGTGTGTACCTGGAATGGCCGGTCGGCATCGGCGGCGACCTTGAACCAGGCTTGCCCTCGCTGCAGCTGCAGCTGACGGCGCTGTGCGTCGACGCGCACATGCACTTCGCTGCCCGGCGACAACAGCACATGCGAGCCGTCCGGCAGGGCTTCATCACGGATCTCGCCAGCGGCGGTGCGCAGTACCTGAGCAGCAGGCGGCGAGGCGTGGCGGCTGTACAGACCGAGCGCGCACAGCAAAAGGACCGCAATGCCGGCTTCGCGGAGGCGGCGGCGTTGCCTGCGTTGCTGGTGCCGCTGCAAGCTCGGCAACGCTACACCGGCCTGCCACAGCTGCTGCAGATGCTGGTACTGCGCGGCATGTCGCGGATCGGCCTGGTACCACTGTTCGAACGCGCTCTCGTCGCGGTCACCGTCGCGCCCGTCCAGCCACCAGCGTGCGGCTTCGCGCGCGATCGCGTCCTGGCTCATGCGCCCGGTACCTGCTGCAGGGCGACCAGAGCACGCAGCAGATGGCCATGCGCGGTCTGCCGGCTGATGCCGAGCTGGCGGCCGATGTCGGCCAGTGCCAACTGCTCCACCCGGGCCAGCAGGAACACCTGGCGTGATCGCGGCGGCAGCGCGGCGATGATTGCATCGAGATGGCGCAGCTGTTCGGCGTCGAGCAGGCGTTGCTCCGGCAGCGGTGCAGGATCGGCGATGGCGTGCAGCTGCGCGTCATCCAGCGCCTCTTCGCGACGGCGCTGGCGTTGCCGGTAGTGGTCGGCGATCAGGTTGTGGGCAACGCGGTACAGATAGGCGCGGCCATTGTTCAGCAGGCCGCTGGTGGCGACCTTGACGACACGCAGCCAGGTTTCCTGGACGACGTCATCGGCGTCGCTGCGTTGCGGGAGTTTGCGGCGGACATGGGCGTGCAGCGGCCGGTAATGGGCCGCGCACAGATGCGCGACATCCGTCGGTTCGACAGGCGTGGACACGGGGCGGGCGACAACTGGGAAAGGGAACAGCCCGCGGCGGCAAGGGCAGCGGCTGCACCTTACAGCAAAAGAGAATCATTTGCATCAACGAGTGCGGGCGGTGAACGACGCACGGCCGCCGGTGGGGTTACCGTGGTGGGTAATCGCAGTGGATCTGCAACGATTCGGTCGGGTTGTGATGCAGCACGAATCCGCAGTGCTGCAGGCTGCGCTTCACCCGCGTGACCGCCTCGGCATGGCGGGCGACGCGACGGCGTTGCCAGCGCAGCGGAGTAAATACGCCCAGGGGCAGCAGTCGTAGCCGCTTGCCGCGCAGTACCAGTGAGACATCGACATGGCAGCCATCGATGTCGTGACCATTGGCCCCGAAGATAGCGTCGACCTCATCGTGACGCTGAGGGTAGCAGGTGCGGAAGAGGGTGATGCCGAACCGCCGCACCAGGCGGCGGAAACCACCGAGGCGGCTGTGGCTGGGTTCGAAGCCCCGGGTGAGCAGCAGGCGCAGTTCGGCAGGTAGCAGCGACTGTGCATCGAGCAGGCGCTGCAGCACCTCTGTTTCGATCTGGATATGGGTAGAGGGCCAGCGCGGGGCGATGAGCAGCCCGTGGTGGCTGCCGCGTTGCAGGGTCAACATGGCGGAAGATTGGCATGCCGGAATGCCGTCGGGTAGTGCCGGCCGCTGGCCGGCACTACCATCGTCGGGTCAGAGATCGCGGTACTGGATCTGTGAAGCCAGCACGCGCAGGCCGTCAGCATTGCTGGACAGGATGCGTTCTTCGCCGACACCTTTCTGCCGCTTCAACTGGAAGCCCTGATCCGCAGGCAGCTGTGCGGCGATGGCGTCCATGCGTTGCAACGCATCGGGGCCGCTGCAGTCGAAGTGGCCCCAGTGGGCGCCATCGCGGTGGATCTGCAATCGGTAGTTCATCGCGGCATCTCCGGCAGGTCCTGCAGCCATTGGTCGAACATCGCGGTGGCGGCAGCGGCCAGTGGTGCACCGTAGCGGCGTGCCTGCGCGCGCAGATCGTTCGGATCGATGCCGGCCTGGGCCAGCTCCAGGGTGTGGCCGATCAGCCAGCGCTCGAACTGGCGGGCGTCCAGTTCTGGATGGCATTGCAGGGCCAGTGCGTGGCTGCCGATGGCGAAGGCCTGGTGACGGCAGGCCGGCGTGCTGGCCAGGCGGCGTGCACCGGCCGGAAGTTCGAACGCCTCGCCATGCCAATGCAGTACCGGAATGCCCTGCAGGGCCTGCAGCGGGGAACGCTGGCCTTCATCGGTCAGCAGCAGCGGTGCAAAACCGATCTCTTTGCCACCACTGGGAGCGACGCTGGCACCAAGCGCGTAGGCCATCAACTGCGCGCCGAGGCAGATGCCCAGGGTCGGCCGCTGCTGCTGCAGGCGACGCTGCAGCACAGTGATACTCTCGGCCAGGAACGGATAGGTATCCACATCGTTGACACTGATCGGCCCACCAAGCACTACCAGCAGGTCGGCAGAGTCGACCGGATCGAGCGCATCGACGCCGGCCTGGAGCACCTGCAGCTGCCAACGCTGCGTCAGCAGCAGCGGCTGCAGGGTGCCGAGGTCTTCGAAGGCGACGTGTTGCAGAACGACTGCGTGCTTCATACCGGGGCTCCGCTGTTCGGCCAGTAGAAGCTGTCCGGGGTGGCGCGGGCGCCGAAGATGGCTTGGCCGACACGAACCACGGTGGCGCCTTCCTCGATGGCGACTTCGAAATCGCCGGACATGCCCATCGACAGCTGCGACAGGTCGAGACCGGGCGGGGCGGTGTGTTGCAGTTGGTCGCGCAGTTCGCGCAGGCGCACAAAGCATGCGCGCACGCGCTCGACGTCGGGGGTGAAGATGGCCAGGGTCATCAGGCCGCGCACGCGCAGGTGATCGAAGGCCGGCAACTGCTGCACGAAGGCCTCGACCGCGTCGGGTTCCAGTCCGTACTTGCTCGGCTCGGCCGAGGTGTTGACCTGCACGAACACATCCAGCGTGCGGTCTTCCAGCTGCAGGCGCTGCTGCAGGGCCTCGGCCACGCGCAGGCTGTCCAGCGCCTGGAACTCGCTGGCAAAGCGCGCCACGTAGCGCGCCTTGTTGGTCTGCAGATGGCCGATTACCGACCAGTACACGCCAAGGTCGGCCATTGTTTCGGCCTTGCGCTGTGCTTCCTGCACCTTGTTCTCGCCCAGTTCCTGGCAGCCGGCGGCCACCGCCATGCGGATGCGGGCGTCATCGACGGTCTTGCTGACCGGAAGCAGGCGCACGCTGGCCGGATCCCGGCCGACACGCGCGCAGGCATCGGCGATGCGTTGGCGCACCGTGACCAGGTTGTCGGCGATCTGTTCAACGGACTGGGCGACGGGCCAGTCGGCAGCGGCAAGGGGCATGCGGGCACCTCCAATGCAGGGTGGCCAGGGTGGGATACACTGGCACAGGACAAGAGATATTTTGGCATAGGACAAAATGAAAATCACCGGGCATAGCGCCGAGTCGATCTTCGACAGCATCCGCGACGGCATCGGCAAGGGCCGCCTGCCGGCCGGCAGCGTGCTGCCGCCGGTGCGTGAATTGGCCGAGCAGCTGGGCGTGAACCGCAACACCGTGGCCGCTGCCTACAAGCGCCTGGATGCGGCGGGCCTGGCCAGCACGGCGGGCCGCCGTGGCACGGTGGTGCGCGGATTGCCGCCGACGCTGGCGCGCGAGGGCAGTACGCCGGGGCTGGCGCTGCAGGACCTGGCCGGCGGCAACCCGGATCCTCGCCTGTTGCCGAACCTGCGCCTGGCCCCGGCGGCGCCGCGCTTGTACGGCGTGGGCACGGTCGACCCGAGGCTACAGGCGCTGGCACGGGCCTCGCTGGATGCGGACTGCCCCGAAGGCTATGCGCTGGAGCTGACCCATGGCGCGGTCGATGGCATCGAGCGCCTGCTGGCGGCGTGGCTGCTGCCGGGCGATCGCATCGCGGTGGAAGATCCGTGTTTCCTCGGCAGCCTCAACGTGCTCAACGCGGTGGGTCACGCGCCGTTGCCGGTGGCGATGGACGCGCACGGCATGCAGATCGAATCGCTGCGGCAGGCGCTGGGGGCCGGTGCACGCGCGGTGCTGCTGACCCCGCGGGCACACAACCCGACCGGGGCCAGCCTGGATGCGAAGCGGGCGCGGGCGTTGCGCCAGCTGCTGGCGGCCTATCCGCAGGTGGCGGTGCTGATCGATGATCACTACGCGCTGCTCTCGCAGCAGGCCTATCACTCGGTGCTGCCGCTGGATGGTCGTCGCTGGGCTTTGCTGCGCTCGTTGTCCAAGCCACTCGGTCCCGATCTGCGGCTGGCGTGGTTGGCCTGCGATGAAGAGACCGCGTCGCGGTTACGGTTGCGGTTGGCGTCCGGTACCGGCTGGGTCAGCCACCTGCTGCAGGATGCGGCGACTTCGGTGCTGGCATCGGCGACGCAGCAGGCGAAGATCGCGTCGGCAGGTGAGCGCTACCAGCAGCGGTTGCAGTCGCTGCAGGAACTGCTGCGTGCACGTGGCGTGCCGACACCGCAGCCGATGGAGGGATTGAACCTGTGGCTGCCGTTGCTGGCGGACAGCCATCCGCAGGTGCTGGCGCTGGCTTCGCGCGGATGGCATGTGCGTGCAGGCGAAGTATTCGCGGTGGCGGCACCGGGCCATGGTCTGCGCATTACCTGCGCGGCGCTGGGGTCGGCGCAGCTGCGGCAGCTGGCCGATGATCTGGCGGCGGTGTGTGGTTTGTAGCGTCGAGCCATGCTCGACTGCCGTGCGCGTAAAGCAGTCGAGCATGGCTCGACGCTACAAAAGCAGATCAGGGCGCGGCGTTGGCACCCGGGCGCACGTAGTAGGACTGGCCGCTGTCATCGACGAACATCAGTTCCGGCTTGCCCTGCCAGGAGGTGAGCATGGCGCCAGTGTTGTTCTGGTGCTTGACCATCAGGCTGGCGCCACGGTCCGGATTGGCCACCACCTTGAACACTTCGGTGGTGCCGGTGGCATCGTCCAGGGTCAGCAGCGCTTCGCCGCCGCGGTCGCTGGTGCCGTAGCCGCCGCGTTCGGAGCCGTCGGGGCCGAGCAGGATCAGGCCGGACAGGGCGGTGGCGCGCGGCCCCTGGGTGCGGCCCTGGCTGAGCGGATCGGGAACCGGTGCGCCGAGGATTACCCGCGGTTGGCCGCTTGCATCGTGGATGATCAGCCCGCGTGCCTCGATGATGCGCTGTGGCGATTGGCTGCGATGCAGGTTCCAGGCGGTCCAGCCGGAAACAAGCAGGGCGAGGGTCGAGACCACCAGCGTGGTCAGCAGCAGTGCGCGGGGCATGGCGTCGTCCTTCCTTGGATGTGCCGACGATAGCGGATGCGGACCGGCAATGGCCAGTTCGTTGTGTGACGTTGTGTATCGTCAGTGGAAATCGCGGCTGTGGCTGCGCAGTCCCTGCAGCAGTTCATCCAGGCAGTGCATGCGCTGCACGATGACGTGCTGCACGCCATCAACGCGTTCCAGGCGGCCATCGATCTGCATCAGCTGTGTATCGACCAGCACCCGGTGCTGGCGATCGGCCAGGTGCCGCCAGACCACGGCGTTGACCATGCCGGTCTCGTCTTCAAGGGTGAGGAAGGTGACGCCACTGGCGGTCTGCGGGCGCTGGCGCATGCGCACCAGGCCGGCGATGCGCACGCGCCGACCATGGCCGTGGCCCGCCAGCTGTGCGGCATCCAGACAGCCACGGCTGCGCAGCTGCGCACGCAGGAACGAGATCGGGTGGCGGCCAAGGGTGGTACCGGTGCTGCGGTAATCGGCCTGCATGTCTTCCCAGGCGCTGGGCAGGGGCAGCGGAACGCGGGCTTCGGCGGTGGCGCGGGCCTGGTCGAACAGCGGCAGCCGGTTTTCCACGCCAGAGATATCCCAGCGTGCACGATGGCGATGGCCGCTGATCCCGCGCAGTGCACCGGCATCGGCCAGCAGGCCCTGCTGGCGGCGGTCCAGTGCGGCGCGCTGGCACAGGTCGCCCACATCGTCGAACGGGCGCCGCGCACGTTCGCGCATGATGGCCTGCACGGCGGGCTCGTTGCAGCCATCGACCAGACGCAGTCCGAGGCGGATTGCCGCCGCGCCCTTGCTGAAGTCCAGGGTGCAGTCCCAGTCGCTGTGGCGCACGTCCACTGGCAGCACGCGAATGCCGTGTCGGCGCGCGTCCTGCAGCAGCTGGTCGGGACTGTAGAAGCCCAGTGGCTGGCTGTTGATCAGGCTGGCAGTGAACGCGGCGGGGTGATGGCACTTCAGCCAGCAGCTGTTATAGGTCAGCAGGGCGAAGCTGGCAGCATGGCTTTCCGGGAAACCGTAATCACCGAAGCCCTTGATCTGCTCGAAGAGGTGTTCGCCGTACTCACGGCTGAAGCCATTCTTCAACATGCCGGCCAGCAACTTCTCGCGATGCGGTTCCAGGCCGCCACGACGCTTCCATGCCGCCATCGAGCGGCGTAGGGCATCGGCTTGGCCAGGTGTGTAACCTGCTGCTTCCACTGCCAGCTGCATCACCTGCTCCTGGAACATTGGTATGCCCAACGTGCGTGCGAACACGCGCTCCAGTTGCGCTGGATAGAGCGGATTGTCAGGGTCGTTCAGTGCATCCGGGCCTTGCTCGCGCAGGATCCTCCGCCGTTCCAGATAGGGGTGCACCATGTCGCCCTGGATCGGGCCGGGGCGCACGATCGCCACTTCAATCACCAGATCGTAGAAGCTGCGCGGTTGCAGACGTGGCAGCATCGCCATCTGCGCACGCGATTCGATCTGGAACACGCCGATGGTGTCGGCGGCGCAGATCATGTCGTAGGTCTTCGTATCCTTGGCAGGGATCGCATCCATGCGCCCTTCGTGCAGGCCATGCTGCTGCAGCATCGCCAGGCATTTGCGGATGGCGGTGAGCATGCCCAGCGCCAGGCAGTCGACCTTCATCAGGCCGGTGGCATCCAGATCGTCCTTGTCCCATTGGATGACGGTGCGATCGGCCATCGCCGCGTTTTCCACCGGTACCAGGGTCGACAGGGGATGCTCGGAAATCACGAAGCCGCCCGGGTGCTGCGACAGGTGGCGCGGGAAGTCGATCAGCTCGGCGGTCAGCGCCAGCAGCCGCCGCATCAGCGGGGTTTCCGGATCGAAGCCGCGCTCGCGCAGGGTTTCCGGCAGCGGTACGTGGCCACCCCAGTGGTCCATCGCCGCGCCCAGTTCGTTGACCTGGTCCATCGGCAGGCCGAGCGCACGGGCCACGTCGCGGATCGCGCTGCGACCGCGGTAGCTGATCGCCACCGCGGTCAACGCAGCGCGCTCGCGTCCGTAGCGGTTGAACACGTACTGCAGTACTTCCTCGCGGCGCTCGTGCTCGAAGTCGATGTCGATATCCGGTGGCTCGTCGCGCTCGGCGGAGATGAAGCGCTCGAACAGCAGGTTGCTGCGCGCCGGGTCGATCTCGGTCACGCCCAGCACGAAGCACACTGCCGAGTTGGCCGCCGAGCCGCGGCCCTGGCAGAGGATGTCCTGGCTGCGCGCGAAGCGCACGATGTCCTGCACGGTGAGGAAGTAGGAGGCGTAGTTCTTCTGCCTGATCAACGCCAGTTCGTGCTCGATCTGCGTGCGTTGCGCTGGTTCGATGCCGCCTTTCCAGCGCCACGGGATGCCACGCTCGACCAGCACGCGCAGCCAACTGTCCGGATCGTGGCCCTCCGGCACCAGTTCGCGTGGATAGGTGTACTGCAACTGCTCCAGCGTGAAGTGGCAACGCTCGGCGATGCGCAGGGTCTCGGCCAGCAGTTCGGGCGGATACAGTTGGGCCAGTGCGGTACGCGGACGCAGGTGGCGCTCGCCGTTGGGGAACAGGCGCCAGCCGGCTTCGGCCACGCTGCAGCGGTGGCGGATCGCGGTCAGGGTGTCCTGCAGGGCGCGGCGGCGGCGCACGTGCATGTGCACATCACCACTGGCGACCAGCGGCAGGCAGTTGCGTTCGCCGAAGACCTGCAGCAGCTGCAGGCGGCGCGCGTCGTCGTGTTCGTGGTGCAGTTCCACCGCCAACCACAGCCGATCATCGAAGCCGGCGCGCAGCAGTTCCAGATCGGTGGCCGCCGGTTGCCGGTCCAGCCACAGGCACAGCAGGCCGTCGGGCAGGCCGAGCAGGTCCTCGCGCAGGCAGCGGTATTCGCCCTTGGCCGCGCGCCGCCGGCAGGTGGTGATCAACTGGCACAAGCCGGCGTAGGCGGCCTGGTCGGAGCACAGCAGGGCCAGCTTCGGCCCATCCTCGACCTGGAATTCGGCGCCGACGATCAGCGCCACGCCATGCGTCTTGGCGGCCTGCCAGGCGCGCACGATGCCGGCCAGCGAGCATTCGTCGGTGATCGCCAACGCGCGGTAGCCCTGGCCAGCGGCGCGCGCGAACAGTTCTTCGGCGATCGAGGCGCCACGCTGGAAACTGAAGGCCGACAGGCAGTGCAGTTCGGCGTAGCCGGGCAGTTCGTTGTGCATGACGGCTCAGCCGAACCAGCCGTGCAGCATCCACGGCGCATGCGGATCATTGCGCTCACGGAAAGCCCAGCCGCGCTGGCCATGCGCGGTTTCCACCACGTAGTAATCGCGCCGCGCATCGGCCTGGTCCCACCAGCCCGATTCGATCCGCTCCGGCCCGGTGACGATGCGCAGGCGGGGATCACGCAGCGGTTGCGGCGTGTCCAGCAGCCAGCCCGGACGCAGCGGCCAGTACGACGGAGGCTTGACCGCAGGCTGGGTGCCACTGGCGCGTTCGGGGCGATGGTCGGCCTGTACCGCCAGCGGCTGCACGGCGTCATCGCCGAGCCGCGCACGCAGGCGCTCGCGCAGCTGCGTCCATGGCATCGCCTGTGCCGGTCGGGTATCGAACAGATCCCGCGCAGCGGGCACGAACGGTGGCAACTGCTCGGCCTGCAGGCGCAGTGCACGGCTGCCGGCGGGCAGGGCAAAGGCTTCCATGCGGTTGCGCGCGATCTCGAACAGCAGCGCGGGATCACGCTCGGGCGCCAGCAGACCAATGGTCAGTACGCTGGCCGGCAGCAGGTCGTGCTCGAAATGCAGGTCGAAGCGCTGCACGCCGCCATCGCGCGAACACAGGAACGCAGCCAGATCCAACAGCAGCCGGCGCAGCGGGAACAGCAGGGCCTGGCTGGATTCGATCTCGTATTCGAATTCGATGCGCGCATCGAAACGATCCGGTGGCTGGTAGTAACGCAGTGGCGCAGTGGGCAGGCCACGCAATGCGTCCAGCTGCTGCAGCACCTCGGGGGCGAAGCGCCGGGCCAGACTGTCACGCGGCAGTTCGAGCACCGCACCCAGCGTGCGCAGGCCGGAACGACCGAGCACGGTCACCGCTTCGCTGGGCAGGCCGCAGCGCGGCAAAGGCAGCTGTGCCAGTGCCGCCGGCAGTTGCTGCGCATCGATGCCGAGGCCGTCGTGGACATTGGCCAGCACGCGCGCGGCATGCGCGGTGGGCGCGGCCACCAGGCGATGGCGGAAACCAAGCGCATGCAGTTCGTTGCGCAGCCGCTGCTCGATCGTCAGCCAGTCGCCGAACAGGGCGCGGCTGGCACCGATCTCCATGACCAGCGCATGCGGAAAATCGAGGCTGACCTGCGAGCTGTAGGCATAGGCCCAGCTGGCCAGCAGCTGCCGGGTGTGCTGTTCGGCGGTGGGGTCGTAGTCGTGCAGGTGCATGTCCTGCACCAGTACCTGCGCGGCCGACAGCAGCATGCCCGGGCGCAGTCCCACCGCACGGGCGGCCGGGCTGACCGCACGCAGCACGCGACGCTGCGGCGGCCCTTGCAGCAGCACCAGTGGCCGCTGCGGGTCCGGCTGCAGGCGCAGCACGCTGTCCAGCGCCAGCTGCGGCAACAACAGGCAGGCCCAATGCATGGCGCGGCCTCAGTGGGTGATGGCCAGTGGCAACGGCTGCGCGGGTGGCAGGCCGCCACGGCACTTCAGCACCCGTACCTGGCCGTGGTCGAGCTGCAGGCGCAGGCTGGCCGGGGAGGGGTTGCGCGCTGCCTGCGCCTCGCGGAACACGAAGCCCAGGCACTGGCCGCTGTCGGCAGCCACCTGCAGCCGGCGCAGGGCGCGATCGTCGGCCTGGTGCGGCCAGCACAGCACCGCCGCGCAGGCCGCAGAGCGCAGGCACTGTTCGGCGGCCCACAGCGCCTGTTTCGGTGCGGCGTGGATGATCTGCAGCTGGGCCAGGTCCAGCCCGGCGGCGGCCCAGGCCGGGGCATGCGGGCGATAGGGCGGGGCGACCAGTACGATCGGGCGTTCGCGCTGGCTCAGCCTGGCCAGTGCCGGCCAGACCAGCGCCAGCTCGCCGACGCCGGGCGCTGCCTGCAGCACCTCGCACAGCCCGCTGGCCGGCCAGCCGCCGCCGGGGAGGCGTGCGTCCAGTGCCGGGTGGCCGCTGGCCAGGTGGTCGCTGGCCGGGCCCTGGCGGGCTGGGCCGCGCCACAGCTGGCGCCCGTCCAGCAGCCGGTCGAGGGCGACGACGGCACCCATCAGCCGGTCCTCCAAGGCAGGCGCCGGGTTGGCTTGAAGTGGCAGGAACGGGCGGAAACGGCAGGCATGGCGCGAGTATCGACGGGCCGGTATCAGGGGCTGAGACCGGACATGCTACTCGCGTTGTGAGTAGAATTACTAATGAAATCGGAGGGTAGGGTTTCAGGTTGCTGAAGGGGTAAAGGAGTGCCGACCAAGGTCGGCACCCACCGGGTATGGGACGGAATGCCGACCAAGGTCGGCACCCACCGGGTATGGGACGGAATGCCGACCAAGGTCGGCACCCACAGGCCCCGGTTACGGGCGGACCGGCAACGCCACCGGGCGCAGCGGCGCGGCATCGCCGCCGCGGATCTTCAGCGGGCCGCCGATGAAGGCGAACTCATAGACCTTGTCGCGGGCCAGTTCGTCCAGCGCCACCAGCTCGATGATCGGAGCGCCCTGCTGGGCCAGCAGGTAGGTGTGCAGCGGCACGTAGTCGTCGGACACCTCCGAGGGGAAGGTCTCGAAGCTGAGGTTGTCGGCGCCGACGATCATCGCGCCGCTGTCCTCGACCAGGAAGCGCGCGGCGTCCAGGCCCATGCCCGGCGGGTTGGCCATGTAGGCCTTGGGCTGTTCGAACAGGCGCATGCGGCCGGTGCGGATCAGCACCACGTCGCCCTGCTGCAGCTTCACCTGCTGGCGTGCCAGCGCATCCTTCAGGTCCTGGCGGGTGACGCGGTAGCTGTCCGGCAGCATGTCCACGCCCTTGGCGCCGGCCACGTCGATCAGCACGCCACGCGCGATCAGCGGTGGGAATTTCTCGATGCCGGTGACGTTCCAGCCACGGTCGCCGAGGTGCTTGTCGGCCTCGAAGCCGTTCCAGATCTTTCCGTGGATGCCGAAGTGGTTCAGTGCATCGATGTGGGTGCCGGTGTGGCTGTACATCGAGAACGCGGTGCCGGTGTAGCTGCGGGTGAGGTTCATGGTTTCACCCACGCCCATCGGATCATCCATCACCGTGCCGCGCGGGGTATGGGTCATCCAGAACTGGTAGTGCGGGTCACCGGCGTCCTGCCAGCTGGGCATGCCGACGTAGTACTCGGTGGCCAGGTCATAGGCCTTGCCGCCACTGACCCGCGACAGGATCGCTGCGCGCGAGGCGTCGGTGATCAGGTTGAGGCGGCCGATCTCGTCCTTCGGCCCCCAGGGGCTGGTACCGACCTGCTGGCCGGAGGGAACGCGTTCGTGTGCGGAAACGGCGGTGGAAGCGGCGGTGCCGGCCAGCAGCAGGGCCAGCGCGGTGGCCAGGGTACGTGAGGTCATGGGGAATCTCCTTGCAGGGTGGGGGACGGTGCGGCTCAGGCCGCGACCAGGTGCGCCAGGGCTTGGCGCAGTTGCGGCAGCGGCAGGGTCTGCAGGCGCAGGCCGTTGCCGCCGATCACGGTGGGAATGGAGCGGATGCCGAGGGCCGCGGCTTCGGCACGGTCGGCCTGCACGCGCTGGCGCACTGCGTCGCTGCGCATGTGGTCAGCGAAGGCGCCACGTGGATGCCCCAGCGACTCGGCGATATCCAGCAGTACTTCGGCGTCGCCGACGTTGCGGTGCTGGTGCAGGTGCGCCCACTGCACGGCATCGAACATCACGCCATGGGCGTCGTTGCCGCCGAGCATGCCGGCAGCCTGGCAGGCCAGTGCACCGGGCCAGCCGGACGGATACTCGAAGTCCTGTGCGCGCATGCCTTCGATATCGATGCGCGCGGTGTCTTCATGCGCGGCGCAGTCGGTCCAGTGGCGCAGGATGATCGCTTTGGCGCGCTCCATCGAGCCGAACACCTCGACCATCTGCGCGCGCGAGTCCTGCAGCACGAAGCTGCGATGTCGCACCTGGATGCTGAGTTCGGCGGAGACCTGCTGCAGGCGCGGGGCGAGCACGAAGCACCAGCCGCAGACCACGTCGTGGAAGAAATCGACCACCGGCGCGGTGGTAGCGGGGGAAGGAACGGAAGACATCTGCCTGCCATCGGTGAGAGGGGAGGCGGCAGATTAGGCAGCGCGGCGCGTCTGAAACAGTACGCCGCGGGCAGCTCAGTTTTCGCTGGCGGTTACGAATCCAGGCCGGCGCAGCCTGGCAGTTCGGCGTGCAGGAAATCGATGAAGGCACGCACCTTGGGCTGCAGGTGGCGTGAGGTGGGATAGACCGCATGCACGAAGCGCGGTGGATAGCGGTGGTCGGGCAGCACCTGCTGTAGTTCGCCACGGGCCAGTGCCGGTGCGGCCAGGAACGAGGGCAGGGCGCCGATGCCCATGCCGGCTACCAGCAGATCGCGCAGCAGCAGGCTGTTGTTGACGGTAGCGCGCGCCGGCAGGGTGATCGTTACCTGCCCATCAGGGCCGAGCAGCGGCCAGCTGCCGGGCGAGTCAGACAGGCTGTAGGCCAGCACGCTGTGCGCCTGCAGATCGTCCACCGCCTGCGGTGCCGGATGCTGCCGCAGGTAGGACGGAGCCGCGCACAGCACCTGCTGCAGCGAGGCCAGGCGGCGCGCTACCAGTCGCGAGTCGTCCAGCTCGGCACGCAGCCGCAGCGACACATCGAAACCTTCGCCGACCGCATCGAGCAGGCGGTCTTCCATCACAAGGTCCAGCGACAGCTGCGGATGCTGCTGCAGGAAGCGTGGCAGCAGCGGCGACAGCGTGCTCAGCGCGAATGATTGCGGTGCATTGACGCGCAGGCGTCCGGCCACGTCGCCGCGCTGTTCGGCGATGCCGCGTTCCAGCGCCTCCAGCTCGTCGAGCAGGCGGCAGCATTCGCGGTAATAGGCGTGGCCGGTTTCGGTCAGGCTCATGCGCCGCGTGGTCCGCTGCAGCAGCACCACGCCCAGATGCGTTTCCAGCGTGCGCAGCTGCTTGCTCAGCCCGGCGGGCGACATGCCCAGGTCTTCGGCGGCACGGGCCAGCCCGCCGCGTTCGACGATGCGGCGGAAGGCACGCATCAGGTTGAAGGAATCCATGCCGGTCTCGGGCGCGATGAGGCCGCCATTGTAGATCCACGCCATGCGTGGATGCGGGAAACGTGGTGCCGTCCACGATGGTCATCCACCAGGGGCGCGCCGGGTTGCGCCGTTTGTTCAAGCCGGCCACCCGCATGCCGCGCCAGCATGCAGGCCCCTTACTTTCCGGATTGCCCATGAAGCACTGGATGCTCCGCCTGTATGCCCCGCTGTTCCTGCTGGGTTTCGTTGCCGCCGCCATCGTCTGGGTCGGCCACTGCCACGGTGACCCGTTGTGGCTGCTGGCCCTGCTCGCGGTTGCCATCGCGGTTTCGTTCGCTGCCGAACGTGCCTGGCCGTATGACCCCACGTTCAACCACGACCAGGGCGACAGCCTGCGTGACACCCTGCATGCGCTGGTCAACGAAAGCCTGAACCTGCTGTCGATCGCTGCGGTTCCGCTGCTGGCAGCGCTCATTCCGTGGCAGCTGTGGCCGCTGCAGTGGCCGTTCGCGCTGCAGGTGCTGATGGCCATCGTCTGCGCCGACCTTGGCATCACTCTGGTGCACTACGCCAGCCATCGCGTTGGCTGGCTGTGGCGGCTGCATGCGGTGCATCACAGCGTGACCCGCATGTATGGTTTCAACGGTCTGATGAAACACCCGCTGCACCAGGCGGCCGAAGCGGTGGGTGGTGTGCTGCCGCTGCTGGTGCTGGGCCTGCCGATGCCGGTAGCCGCGGTGCTGGCGTTCGCCATTGCCATCCAGCTGCTGCTGCAGCATTCCAACGTGGACATGCGTCCCGGCGTGCTGGGTCGGGTGATGGCATGGGCACCACTGCATCGCTTCCACCACATGCGCTACGGCACCGCCGGCGATGTCAATTTCGGTTTGTTCCTGACCGTGTGGGACCACTTGCTGGGGACCGCCTTCGATGCACCGGGCTATCGCCTGGGCCGGCCTGACCTGGGCATCGGCAGCCAGCCGGACTATCCGCACGATTATCCCGGGCAGCTGATGGCACCGTTCCGTGAACTGCCGCATGGCGAGGTGCCGGAGCTGCCGGAAGGCCTGCGCAGGCGTGGGTGATCGAGCGTGTCAGGTCGCGTGCAGCTGCAGGCCCTGAAGCTGCGCGGCACCGATGCCGAACATGCGGCGCAGGCTGCGTGACAGATGGGCGAGGTCGGCAAAACCGGCCGCATGCGCGCTGTCGGTCAGGTTGTGTCCGCGCAGATGATGCATGAGCGCGTTGCGCAGCCGTTGCCACAGTACCCAGCCGCGAAGGGTCACCGCCAGCTCTGACTGGAAACGCCGGTGCAGCTGGCTGGTCGACAGGTGCGCCGCTTCGGCGATATCAGCAGCCGGCACCGGGCCGGGCAGGTGCTCGGCGATACGGGACAGCGCGGCCTGCACGCGGCGGTCCAACGGCTGCGGGCGACTCAGCCTTGGCAGCCAGTCGTGCAGCTCCAGCGCGTTGCCCGGCAGCGCGAGCAGGTGCTGCCGGATCTGGTTGGGATCGGCATGCGCCGGTTCCAGGAACACCGTGCAGCCCGCTTCCGGCGCCGACAGGATTGCGTGCGGCTGGAATGACGGCAGCCACAGCCGTTGGCCCTGCTGCCGTACGCCGTCGATCTCGACCTGCCAGGGCGTGCCGTCGCTCAACAGCAGTTGATGGGCGTAGTGCGCATGCGCGGCGCTGTCACCGGCATGACCGTGAAGCACGGCGGCGTGAGCATCCAGCAGCAGCGTGCCATTCCAGGGCAGGGCGGGAGAGGACATGGAGGGATTGTAGATCCACGTCATACGTGGATGAATCTCCATCGAAATCGAATATTCCGACAGTTGAACGAAGAGCAGCCGAGCATGGGCTCGGCTCTTATCTCTTGCGACTCTGGCACCTTAGGTGCCGAGAGCCCGGCGCGGGCGACCGTT
>NZ_JBWKOO010000002.1:424231-487481 GCF_059416125.1 Stenotrophomonas sp. GW821-FHT09E08 | reverse complement strand
GCGCAGGACCGTTGGCGCCATGGATGGCGCCATCGAGCCCCCATGGACGGGTTTACGGCGTGTCCTGCGCCACCCACCCGCCCGGCCAAACACGAGATACGCATTGCGCGTCCAGCCACGAGGGGCTGCGCCGTTGGCTGGAACAACCTGTTACCCATACGGGGCATGTCCCCGTCACAGCCTCATGCGATGCTGATCGCCTGATCCCTGCCAGCGAGAACGCCCGCATGACCACCATCATCGCTCCGCGCGTGCACGACATCGGCGGACTCGAAGTCCGACGCGCCGTCCCCACCCTGCAGGCACGCAGCATTGGTTCGTTCGTGTTCGTCGATCAGATGGGGCCTGCTCTCATGCACCCCGGCACCGCCATCGATGTGCGCCCGCATCCGCACATCGGTCTGGCCACCGTCACCTACCTGTGGTCGGGCGCCATCGGCCACCGCGACACGCTGGGCTCGGACCAGGTGATCCGCCCCGGTGACGTCAACTGGATGACCGCTGGCCGCGGCATCGCCCATTCCGAACGCACGCCGCAACCGGACCGCGATCACGACAACCCGATCCACGGCATGCAGACCTGGGTCGCACTGCCGAAGTCGCATGAGGAAATCGAGCCGGCGTTCTACCACCATGCCGCGGCCACCCTGCCCGAGCAGCGTCGCAATGGTGTCTGGCTGCGGGTGATCGCCGGCCGCGCCTACGGCGAGGAATCGCCGGTGAAGGTGTTCGCCGACACCCTCAACGTGGCGATCGACCTCGACCCGGATGCGGAAATCGATATCGACAATGGCCACCGCGAGCGCGCGCTGTACATCCTCGAAGGCGACGCGCAGTTGGATGGCGTTGACATCCCGGCCCAGCACCTGGTGATCCCGGAAGCCGGTGCGGTGGGCCGCCTGCGCGCGAAGACGCCAGTCAAGGCGATGCTGTTCGGTGGAGAGCCGCTGGACGGGCCGCGTCACCTGTGGTGGAACTTCGTCTCCAGCTCGAAGGAGCGCATCGAGCAGGCCAAGCACGACTGGGAAGCCGGCCGCTTCGGCACCATCCCGGGCGATGACAAGGAGTTCATTCCGCTGCCGCAGTACTGAACATCGCGTGTTGCACACACCCGTAGGTGTATCCCTGCACCCGGCGTTGACGCTATCGTCACTCGCCGGTCACTGAAATGTGACCGACCACACAGTTCGGACATCTTTCAAAGGAGTGCAACACATGAGCATGGGTAAACGCTTGTCCGCCGAATTCCTCGGCACGTTCTGGCTGGTTCTGGGTGGCTGCGGTAGTGCGGTGCTGGCCGCCAAGTTCGGTGGCGACGGCAATCCGCTGGGTATCGGTTTCCTTGGCGTGGCCCTGGCCTTCGGCCTGACCGTGGTGACCGGCGCCTATGCGTTCGGCCACATCTCCGGCGCGCACTTCAACCCCGCGGTCAGTGTCGGCCTGTGGGCCGGCGGTCGTTTCCCGACCAAGGACCTGATCCCGTACATCATCGCCCAGGTCGCTGGCGGCCTGCTGGCCGGTTTCATCCTGCTGCAGATCGCCTCGGGCGCCAGCGGCTTCGCCATCGATGGCAGCCAGGCTGGTGCGTTCGCCAGCAACGGCTACGGCGCACTGTCGCCCGGTGGTTACAGCGTGGCAGCGGCCTTCCTGTGCGAAGTGGTGCTCACCGCGGTGTTCCTGATCGTGATTATGGGCGCCACCCACGGCAAGGCACCGGCCGGGTTCGCGCCGCTGGCGATCGGCCTGTCGCTGACCCTCATCCACCTGATCAGCATCCCGGTCACCAACACCTCAGTGAACCCGGCCCGCTCCACCGCCGTGGCCTTCTTCGCCGGCAGCGGCGCGATCAGCCAGCTGTGGCTGTTCTGGGTCGCCCCACTGCTGGGCGGCGCGATCGGCGGCATCATCTACAAGTGGCTCGGCAACGACCGCTGAGTCCTGTGCGGACCATTGCGGCCGACCATCGGCCGCAATGGTTACTCGTGTAACCGCGATTTGTGCGATCGCTCACGTTCCGTTAAGGTTGAGTTGACCGTCCGTGCACATGCCGGACGGGGCGGCATCCGGGGATGGGATGCCAAGGCCGCCGCCCCTGTGGCGGAGCCAAACGACACATCACCTTGGGGGATGCATGAAGTTCGCACCTGTAGTGTTGTCGAGCCTGCTGTTCGCTGCGGCCCACGCCGCCGCACAGGCTCCCACCGAATGCCCTTCGCTGCCGGCCAGCAGTGGCCTGCAATGGCAGCAGCTGGTGCAGACCGATTTCCAGGTCTGCCGCGCCAGCACCGGCGATGGTCGTGAAGTGCTGAGCCTGATGCTCAGCGCACGTGACCCGTCCATTCCCCTGAACCGTTCGCTGCGCCAGGAAAAGGGCAGCTTCGGTGGTGAGTCACTCTACTGGTACCAGCCGGACCTCGGTGGCCAGCAGCCTCCGGGCTATGCCGAGCGCCGCATCAGTGTGGTCAAGCTCGACAAAGGGCGTTACGCGCAGATTTCGCTGTATCCGGACAGCCCGCAGGAACTGGGCTCGCTGCAGCAGCTGGCGCAGGGCATGAGCCTGACCCCTTCGGCCGTGGCCGCCGGTCGCTGACCGTGACGGGGATGACTGCCTTGCAGCATCCCCGCCGCATCCAACGCGCTGGACATCCGCCGGGCATGGCCCGGCGTCCCCCCTCAGAACTTGCCTTCCTGGAAATCGACGAAGGCCTGCATCAGTTCCTGCCGCGTGTTCATCACGAACGGGCCGTGCCGCATCACCGGCTCGCGCAGCGGACGGCCGGCCACCAGGATCAACCGCGCGCCTTCGCTGCCGGCCGAAACATGCAGCTGTTCGCCACCGCCCAGCACCGCCAGTTCCTGGCGTGCAACGTCGCGCGCGGCGTCCTGCTCACCCACGGTCATTGCACCTTCGAACACATAGGCAAACGCGTTGTGCCCTTCCGGCAGCGCGTAGGTCCAGGCCCGATCCGGTGCCAGCGTGATGTCGAGGTAGAGCGGATCAGTGGCCGGCTGCACGATCGGGCCGTGGGTACCGTCCACGCTGCCGGCGATCACCTTCACTTCCACGCCGGCTTCCGGCTTCACCACCGGAATGCGCTCCGGCGCGAATTCCTGGTACTTCGGGTCGCTCATCTTCTCCTTCGCCGGCAGGTTCACCCACAGCTGGAAACCGCGCATCTGCCCGCTTTCCTGCTCGGGCATCTCCGAATGCACCAGGCCGCGGCCGGCGGTCATCCACTGCACGCTGCCAGGGGTCAGCAGGCCTTCGTTACCGTGGTTGTCGCGGTGCCGCATGCGCCCGTCGAGCATGTAGGTGACGGTCTCGAAACCGCGGTGCGGGTGTTCCGGGAAGCCGGCGATGTAGTCCTCGGCGCGATCGGTGCCGAATTCATCGAGCAGCAGGAACGGATCCAGGTCGGGCAGCGTCGGGCCACCGATGACGCGGGTGAGGCGCACACCGGCACCGTCGGAGGTGGGCATGCCACGGATGGTACGCAGCACGCGGACCGGCTCGGGAAGGCTCATGGCGACTCCTGTTGTATGGATGCCAGTGAAGATGGACGCCACATGGCCGTACGCCAATGGATGGCACCGCAACCAATTGTTCCATCCCTGATGTTCGCTGCACGTCAGCACCCCCTGCGTACGACCAAAGTACTAACGCCGATTCGTCCTGTGCCGATTGACCCTGCCGTGGGCAAGCGGGACTCTTTGACAGTCTTTCCGGGAGAGAGCACCTCATGAAAGGGTTTTCCAAACTGGGCTGGGCGGTACTCGCTCTGCTCGGCGCGTTCTGTCTGGGCACCGTGGCATTGCGCCGCGGCGAACACATCAATGCCCTGTGGATCGTCGTCGCCGCTGTGTCGCTGTACCTCGTCGCCTACCGCTTCTACAGCCTGTTCATCGCCAACAAGGTGATGCAGCTCGATCCGACCCGGGCCACTCCGGCGGTGATCAACAACGATGGCCTGGACTACGTCCCGACCAACAAACACGTACTGTTCGGCCATCACTTCGCCGCCATTGCCGGTGCAGGTCCGCTGGTAGGCCCGGTACTGGCCGCGCAGATGGGTTACCTGCCCGGCCTGTTGTGGCTGGTGGTCGGCGTGGTGCTGGCCGGCGCGGTACAGGACTTCATGGTCCTGTTCCTGTCCAGCCGCCGCAACGGCCGTTCGCTGGGTGACCTGGTCCGCGAGGAGATGGGCCAGGTGCCCGGCACCATCGCGTTGTTCGGTGCGTTCCTGATCATGATCATCATTCTGGCCGTGCTGGCGATGGTGGTGGTCAAGGCGCTGGCGGAAAGTCCGTGGGGCATGTTCACGGTAATCGCAACGATGCCGATCGCCATCCTGATGGGCGTGTACATGCGCTACATCCGTCCCGGCAAGATCGGCGAGATCTCGGTGGTCGGCCTGATCCTGCTGCTGGCAGCAATCTGGTTCGGCGGCAAGGTAGCAGCGGACCCGACCTGGGGCCCGGCCTTCACCTTCACCGGCACCCAGATCACCTGGATGCTGATCGGCTACGGCTTCGTCGCCTCGGTGCTGCCGGTGTGGCTGCTGCTGGCCCCGCGCGACTACCTGTCGACCTTCCTCAAGATCGGCACCATCATCGCGCTGGCCATCGGCATCCTGGTGGTGATGCCAGAACTGAAGATGCCGGCACTGACCCAGTTCGCCGCCAGCGGTGATGGCCCGGTGTGGAAGGGCGGCATGTTCCCGTTCCTGTTCATCACCATCGCCTGCGGTGCGGTCTCCGGCTTCCATGCGCTGATTTCCTCCGGCACCACACCGAAGCTGCTGGCCAATGAAGCGCACATGCGCTACATCGGCTACGGCGGCATGCTGATGGAATCGTTCGTGGCAGTGATGGCACTGGTGGCCGCATCGATCATCGATCCGGGCATCTACTTCGCAATGAACAGCCCGGCGGCCGTGATCGGTGCCGATGCGGCCTCCGCCGCGCACTACATCACCAACACCTGGGGCTTCACCATCACGCCCGAGCAGCTGACCGCGACCGCGGCGGCCATTGGTGAGCCGACCATCCTGCATCGCGCCGGTGGTGCGCCAACGCTGGCAGTCGGCATCGCGCAGATCCTGCACCAGGCGATACCGAGCAGCAGCGACGCGATGATGGCGTTCTGGTACCACTTCGCGATCCTGTTCGAAGCGCTGTTCATCCTGACTGCCGTGGACGCCGGCACCCGCGCCGGACGCTTCATGCTGCAGGACCTGCTGGGCAACTTCGTGCCGGCGCTGAAGAAAACCGAGTCGTGGACCGCCAACATCATCGGTACCGCCGGCTGCGTGGCGCTGTGGGGCTACCTGCTGTACACCGGCGTGGTCGATCCGTTCGGCGGCATCCAGACCTTGTGGCCACTGTTCGGCATCTCCAACCAGATGCTGGCCGGTATCGCGCTGATGCTGGGCACGGTGGTGCTGTTCAAGATGAAGCGTGACCGCTATGCGTGGGTCACTGCCGTACCGGCCGTATGGCTGCTGATCTGCACCACCTACGCCGGCTTCATCAAGATCTTCGACAGCAACCCGGCACAGGGCTTCCTGGCGCAGGCACACAAGTTCCAGGCCGCCCTGGCCAGCGACACCATCACCGCGCCGGCCAAGTCGGTGGCGCAGATGAAGCAGATCGTGGTCAACGCCTACGTCAATACCGGCCTGACCGCGCTGTTCCTGCTGGTGGTCGGTGCGGTGCTGGTGTATTCGATCAAGACCATCCTGGCGGCACGCCGCAATCCGCAGCGGACTGACCGTGAAACCCCGTACGTGGCACTGAAGCCGCATGAAATGGTGGACCTGTGATGAGTACCCAACTGGTTCCCGTCGGCCAGTACCAGGCGCACCGCCGCATCTGGCGGCGCCTGGTGCAGACCGCACGACTGTGCTGTGGCATTCCTGATTACGACAACTACGTCCGGCACATGCTGGAGAAGCATCCGGACCAGCAGCCGATGGACTACAAGACGTTCTTCCGCGAACGTCAGGAAGCGCGCTACGGCGGACGCAACGGCGGACGCTGCTGTTGAGGATTGGGTGCCGGGCTTGCAGCCCGGCGCCCGCAGAGGCAACGGCAACGGCAACGGCCGAAGCGTCGGCTCTGGTTTTCCGTGGATATGGATACCCGTGAAATGCATCCACGCATGGCGTGGATCTACCTGGTGCAGGCAAAAAGAAAGCCGCGCGTGGGCTCGGCTCTACACGGGGAGCGCGGGTTCACGGCACTTGCCGTGAACCCGCAACATGTCCGTCAGGTCAGAACTCAGGCACCGGCCATCCACTTCAGGATCAGGCCGGTTACATAGGCCAGCCCCGTGCCTGTGGCATAGCCGACCGTACCCAGCAGCACGCCTACCGGCGCCAGTGTCGGATGGAAGGCCGCTGCGACCACCGGGGCAGATGCCGCCGCACCGATGTTGCCCTGCGAACCAATCGCGAAGAAGAACAGCGGTGCGCGCAGCAGCTTGGCCACCACCCACAGCACCAGCACATGGGTCGCCATCCAGATTGCACCAAGCAGGAACAGCCACGGCCGATCCAGCAGCGACAACAGGTTCATCTGCATGCCGATGCAGGCGATCAGGAAGTACAGGAACACCGTGCCCAGCCGCGATGCACCGGCGGCTTCCAGGCGGCGCGCGCGGGTGAAGCTGAGCGTCAGGCCCATCGCGGTGGACAGCAGGATCACCCACACGAACTGGCTGTCCAGGCTGAACTGGCTGGCCCAGCTGACGTTGGACTTGAACCAGCCCGAAAGCGGCGCGGCGATCGCATGCGCAAGGCCGACGCCACCCAAAGCCACACCCACAATCACCATCAGGTCGGTCATGCTGGGAATGCGTGCGTTCTGCGCCTCGTAGGCACTGATGCGTGCCTTCATTTCGTCGATGGCACGGGTGTCGGCACCGTTGCGGGTGTCGATCTGCTGCGCGCGGTTGGCCATGAACAGCAGGATTGCCATCCACAGGCTGGCGCAGGCCACATCGACTACGGCGAACTGGCCGAAGGTGGTGGCATCGGTACCGAACACTTCGCGCATGGCGACCATGTTGGCACCGCCACCGATCCAGCTGCCGGCCAGTGCGGCCATGCCGGCCCAGGTGTCACCGGCCACCGTTTCCGGATGGATCAGCTTCATCAGCTGGAACGAGACGATGGCACCGAGCATGATGCCGGCGGTGCCGGCGCAGAACACGATCAGCAGCTTGGGACCAAGCTTGGCGATGCCCTTCAGGTCGATCGACAGGGTCAGCAAGACCAGCGCGGCAGGCAGCAGCACATCACGCGCGACCGGGTTGTACAACGACGTGTTGTGGCCATCGATGACACCGGCGGTGTTGTAGATGGCCGGAACGAAGTAACACAAGAGCAGTGCCGGCACCCAGGCGAAGATCTTCTTCAGCAAGGGCGTCGGACCACTGGCAGCCCAGAAGATCAGGGCGAGGGTGGCGGCAATCAGGCCCAGGCCAACGATGTCGTTGCTGATCAGGGCAGTAGCGGGTTCGGTCGGCATGGGATCCTCTGTCGATCGAAAGAGCGGGAAAAAAAGCGCCGCATGAAGCGGCGCAGTATGAGATTAACATTGTCTTCACGCCGGGTCATGCTGCAGTGCCGACCACGACCACATCCCCTCAGGGAGCCCACTCATGCAGCTTGGCGCCTTTTCGGTCAGCCTCTCGGTGAAGGATCTCGCGGTTTCCCGCACCTTCTACGAGGCCCTCGGCTTTTCAGTCACCGGCGGTGACCCGGCGCAGAACTGGCTGGTGATGCGCAGCAACGTCACGGTGATCGGGCTGTTCCAGGGCATGTTCGAAGGCAATCTGCTGACCTTCAACCCCGGCTGGGACCAGCACAAGCAGGAACTGCCCCGCTTCCAGGACGTGCGTGAGCTGCAGGCCGCACTGGATGCCAAGGGTATCGAACTGGCGGTCCGCACCGATCCTGATGGCCAGGGTACGGGCTATCTGCAGCTGGCCGATCCCGACGGCAACGTGATCTTGATCGACCAGCACGTGGCGCGGCCGGCGGGCGGTGACGCGGACAGCATGCCAACCTAGATTGGCATCTACCGGGACACGGCCAGCCATTGCCTGGGTAGGCGTCGACCTTGGTCGACGGACAGCATGCCAACCCAGGTTGGCATCTACCAGGGCATCTGGATCAGGATGGGCGCGAGGCGCTGAAGTCCAGGCTCGCCCGCGTGCCACGCGGTTCGCAGGGTTGCAGTTGCAGGGTCCAGCCCAGGTGCTCGCACAGCCGCGCGATCAGGTCCAGGCCGATGCCGCCGCGGTCGGTTCGCTCGCCCCGCGCCATCCGCGCATGGATCGCCGCGATCTCCTCGGGGCTCATGCCATGACCGGGGTCCTGCAGGGTCAGCACCGCCGACGCGCTCAGCCGCAGTTCGATATGCCCACGCCCACTGTTCTCGATGGCATTGCGCAGCAGGTTGCCGATCGCCGCCTGCACCACCGCCAGCGGCGCAACAATGTCCACCGGCGCCGCCTGGATACCGATGCTCAGGTCCTTGTCGCCCAGCAGGTGTCGATGATCGTCGACGATCTCCGGCAGCAACTGGTCCAGCGCGATGCGCTCGGCACGCGAGGCCAGGCGATCGGGATCACGGGCCAGTACCAGCAGCAGCTCGATCAGCTGCTCCACGCCCTGTGCGGTGCGCAGCACGCGCTGGATCTGCTGGCGCGCACGCTCGGGCAGGCCCGGCTGCTCCAGCGCCAGCTCGGCGGCACCGGTCATCACCGCGATCGGCGTGCGCAGCTCATGGCTGGCCGTGCTGATGAACACCCGCTCGCGTTCGACGAACTGCTCGTTGCGATCCAGGTAGTCGTTCAGTGCATCGGCAATCGTGTGCAGCTCGGAGCTGCCGCGCGGATCAACATCGATGCGCTGGCCCTGCGCCCCCGGCCGCAACGTGGCAATGTGCTGGGCCAGCAGGCTCAGCGGGCGCACCATCCGTTCCATGCCGAACGAGGCCATCAGTACGGTAACGAAGATCATGATCACGCCCGCCAGCATCACCCAGCGGGTCGCGAACTGCTCCAGGTCGTGGAAGTCGGAGATGTCCAGCGCCAGCGCCACCCGTCCCATCGACTGGGTCTCGCGCACCATCACCGCCATCTCGCGGCCCTTCACCATCACCCCGTCATGCAGTCCGGGATGCAGGGTGCGCAGGCTGTCGGGCAGGTTGATCGCATCGAAGCGGTAGAGACTGAGCGTGTCCGAATCCTGCCAGCGGTAATGCGGCTCGTGTTCAACATGCTCGACGATGCTGTCCAGTTCGGAATTGAGCAGCGCGCGCCACGCCGCGTGCTCGGCATGCTCATGCACGTAGTTGCCAACGCTGAACACCGCCAGTGACAGCAGCGCCAGGTACCCCAGCAACCACCACAGCACGCGCCGGTACAGCGGGCCGGGCTTACGCACCTTCATCAGGATCCTTGCCAGCGTCGCTGCCGGCGGTCACAGCCAACCGATAACCGACCCGCGGCAGGGTATGGATCAGCTTTTCGCCAAATGGCCCATCGACGCTGCGGCGCAGTTCGTAGACGTGTGAACGCAGCAGGTCGCCATCCGGCGGCTCGTCACCCCACAGGGCAAATTCCAGCTGCTGGCGGGTGACCGCACCGGGACTGGCCCGCATCAGCACCTCCAGCAGTTTGCGGCAGGCCGGGTACAGGTGCAGCACCTGGCCCTCACGCTGGGCTTCCAGGGTCGCAAGGTCCAGCACGAGGTCGCCGACCTGCAGCCGCTTGCGCGGGTTGCGCCCCTGTGCGCGCAGCAGCAGGGCCTCCAGCCGTACCTCCAGCTCAGGCAGCGCGAATGGCTTGGTCAGGTAGTCATCGGCACCGGCACGGAAGCCGGCGATCTTGTCCGGCAGCTCGTCGCGCGCGGTCAGCATGATCACCGGCACCTCCGAAGCGTGCTCGGCGCGCAGCCGGCGCAGCACCTCGGGGCCCTCCATGCGCGGCAGCATCCAGTCCAGGATCACCGCATCGTAGGGGTGGCTGCCGGCCAGGTGCAGGCCGGTGATGCCATCCGGGGCCACGTCGAGCACGTGCCCGCGCGACTCGAAATAGTCGAACAGGTTGGCCACCAGCTGGCGGTTGTCCTCGATCACCAACAGACGCATGCACGAAACATCCACGGAAGTTCGTAGCATGGTAGCGCTGCTCATGTCGGAATGCGGTCGCCCTGCCCCGTTCTGACGCTTTTTCCACCTTTGTCACCTCAAAGTGGCTGTTTTGCTCCCGGAGCCTGCCGTGCCCGTAGCCTTTCCCCGCCAATGGCGCCTGCCCCTGTTGTGGCTGCTGATCATCGCTGCGCTGGCAGCGGGTATCGGTCTTCGGCAGCCACAGCCACCGGACGAGCCGCGCTTCGTGCTGGCGGCCAGAACCATGGTCGAGAGCGGGCAATGGCTGTTGCCGCACCGTGGCGTCGAGCTGTATGCGGAAAAGCCGCCGGTATTCATGTGGCTGCAGGCGGCCGCCTATGAAATTGTCGGCAGCTGGCAGTGGTCGTTCCTGTTGCCGTCATTGCTGGGTGCCCTGCTCAGCCTGTGGCTGGTGTCCGATCTGGCACGGCGGCTGTGGACACCGCGGCATTCCGTCTATGCCCTGGCCGCGCTTTTCTGCACCCTGCAGTTCGGGTTGATGGCCAAGCGTGCTCAGATCGACATGGCGCTGGTCGGTATGACCACCGTGGCCCTGTGGGGGCTGATGCGCCATCTGTGCGAACGTCGCAACCTGCCTGCACTGTGGCTGGCGGGGTTTGCCGCCGGGCTGGGTACCGTGACCAAGGGCGTGGGCTTCCTGCCGCTGCTGATGGTGCTGCCCTGGTTCGGCTGGTGGCTGTACCAGCGCCGTCGCGGGTACACCGTGGACGGCCCGCATCCTGCCACGCTGCTGTGGCTGATTCCCGCGTTCCTGCTGGGCGTGGGAGTGTGGCTGGCGCCGCTCGGCTGGGCCCTGCTGCATTCACCCAGCGCCGAACTGCAGGCCTACGCACATGAACTGTTGTTCAAGCAGACCGGCACCCGCTACGCCAATGCTTGGCACCACCGGCAGCCGGTCTGGTACTACCTGCAGGTGATTCTGACGCTGTGGCTGCCCGGCAGCCTGCTGCTGCCGATGTTGTTCAAGCCCTGGTGGCGCCGCCTGCGTCGTGGCGACCGTCGGCAGTGGCTGTTGCTGGGCTGGGCCGTACTGGTGCTGGTGTTCTTCAGCGCCAGCCCGGGCAAGCGCGAGGTGTACCTGTTGCCGATGCTGCCGGCGCTGGCCCTGGCCGTAGCGCCGCTGCTGCCGGGCCTGCTGCGCCGCCTGTGCGTACGCCGCTACCTGTTCGGCTACAGCATGGTGCTGATGCTGGCCACCGGCGTGCTCGGCGTGATGTTGATGACCGAGCATCCCTGGGCGGTGGCCCAGTTGGAACGCCGTGCAATGCCAGACACCCTGCTGCCGGTGCTCGGTGATGGCCTGCTGACCTTCGCCATCGCCCTGGCCACGCTGATCGTGTGGTTGCGGGTACGTCGTGCTGCAACGCTGGTACTGCTCACCCACGGCATGCTGTGGATGCTCTACGGCCTGGTGTTGATTCCGGCGCTGGATCCCTACGCCTCGGCCTCAGCGCTGATGCGCAGGGTTGGCGCGAGGATCGGCCCGGACGCCGAACTGGCCCTGGTCGCCTGGCGCGAGCAGAACCTGCTGCAGGCCGATCGCCCGGTGCGCGAGTTCGGCTTCAAGCGACCGTGGGCAGAGCAGTGGCACGACGCCGGCCCATGGCTGGCCGAGGCACCGGGCAAGCGCTGGCTGCTGGTGCTGGACGACGCGATGAGCCCCTGCGTGGATCCGGCCAAGGTGATCGACATCGGTGTTGCCAATCGCAATCGTTGGCAGCTGCTTCCCGGTACCGCGTGGGACGCGGAATGCCATGCCGAACGGACCGGGTCGACCGCCGAAGAAGACTGAACGTTGGCCCGTGCCGGGCAAGCATTAACCCGGCACGAACGAGCGTCCGACCCTTCTCCGACATCCAGGTGACGAGCATGACCGCGGATTCCCGAACCGCCCCTTCCCAGCATGCCCGTCCGTCCCCTTGATTCGGTAGCGCCGCTTGCGACATCGCCACTGGCGTCACGATTTTCCGTAACTCACCTCTGGCTGCCTGTCGCAATCGGTCTGCCCGTGTTTACGCTGCTGATGGGATTCGGCGGTGATCAATGGGTGGCCGACCACCTGTTCCGTCTTGAGGGCGGCCATTGGGCGTTGCAGGACGCCTGGGTCACCCGCACACTGGTGCACAAAGCCGGCAAATGGCTGAGCACGGCAGCAGCCCTTGTGGCGATTCTGCTGTGCTTCCACCACTGGCGTAAGGGTCGCGATCGCACCCTGCGGTGGGCGCTGCTTTATGTCGTAATTGCCATGGCGCTGGGCACGGGTGTGATCTCCCTGCTGAAGTCGCTGGTGCCGATGGAATGCCCCTGGGACCTGCTGCGCTACGGCGGCCACCAGCCTTTCATCGGGCTGTTCACCGTGCGCCCAAGCGGCATGTCGCCCCAGGCCTGCTTCCCCGCTGGCCACGCCAGCGCCGGCTACGCTTGGCTGTGCCTGTACTTCTTCGCACTGTTGTGGCGTCCTGCCTGGCGCTGGGCCGGGTTGTGGATCGGCCTCGGTGCTGGTCTGGTGTTCGGCATCGGCCAGCAACTGCGCGGCGCCCATTTCCTTTCCCATGACATTGCCACTGCAATGATCTGCTGGCTGCTTTCGCTGGGCCTGTACCTGATCGTCAAACGCGTCCTGATCCGCCGTCAGCTGGACCGTCCCAACCGCCAGGAGGCGAACGCATGAGTGCATCGGTCCAACGCCCCGCCCGCCTCCCTGCGTTGGCGGGTCTTCTTCGCTGGCGTCCACAGCTGTCCACCGAAGCATTGATCACGCTGACCAGCCTGTTCTTCGCAGTAGCCGGCAACGGCCTGTTCTGGCACAGCGCGATGGCCAGCCATCCGGGCAGCCTGCGTTACGCGCTTTCGTTGCTGCTGTTGCTGCTGGGCGCGCACGGCCTGCTGCTGGGCATCCTGGTCTGGCGCTGGAACGCCAAGTTGGTGATCAGCGTGCTGCTGTTGGTGACCGCGTTCGCTGCGCATTACATGAGCCGCTACCACATCTATCTGGATGCGGACATGCTGCGCAATGTGCTGGCGACCGATCCCAAGGAAAGCCGCGAGCTGATGACGGTGTCGCTGCTGTGGCCGGTATTGCTGCTGGCAGTGCTGCCGATGGTGGTGCTGTGGCGCGTGCAGCTGCGCCGCCGCAGCTGGGGCCGCAGCCTGTTGTGGCGCATCGGCTTCCTGGTGGTGGCGGCGGTGACCGCACTCGGCGGTGCGCTGATTTCGTTCCAGGATGTTTCGGCACTGATGCGCAACCAGCGCGAAGTGCGTTACCTGGCCACCCCGGCCAACGTACTGCTCGGCCTGCCGCGTGCACTGCGCGGCGACAACCCGGTGCAGCGCGCACCGAAGCTGCCGATCGGCACCGACGCCAAGGCCACCCCACGCGCAGCAGCCAGCAAGCCGCGCCTGCTGGTGATCGTCATGGGCGAGACCGTGCGTGCGCAGAACTGGGGCCTCAACGGCGGGCGCAACACCACCCCGGAACTGGCACAGGCCAGCGTGGTCAATTTCCCCGATATGCATTCGTGCGGCACCAGCACCGAAGTCTCACTGCCGTGTCTGTTCTCGCCGTGGGGCCGCCACGACTACGACGAGAAGAAGATCCGCGCACACCAGTCGCTGCTGCACGTATTGAACCGCGCCGGCATCGCCCCGTTGTGGCGTGACAACCAGTCCGGCTGCAAGGGCGTGTGCGAGGGCCTGGACTTCCAGTCGCTGTCCGACGCGACCACACCGGGCCTGTGTGCCGATGGCCGCTGCATGGACGAGATCCTGTTGCAGGATCTGGCCGCCCAGGTACGTGCGAAACCGGGCGACCGGGTGGTGGTGCTGCATCAGCTGGGCAACCATGGCCCGGCCTACTTCGAGCGCTACCCACCGGCGTTCCGACGCTTCACCCCGACCTGCGACACCCGTGACATCGGCCGCTGCTCGCGCGAAGAAATCACCAACAGCTACGACAACGCCGTGTTGTACACCGATCACTTCCTGACCAGGACCATCGGCACGTTGCAGGGCATGCAGGACTACGACTCGGCGATGATCTACCTGTCCGACCATGGCGAGTCGTTGGGCGAGAAGGGCCTGTTCCTGCACGGCGTGCCTTACGCGATCGCCCCGGCCGAACAGACCCGGGTGCCGATGACGATGTGGTTCTCGCAGGGCTTCGCCAGCAGCCGCGGATTGAACCTGCAGTGCCTGCGCACACGTTCGGCAGCGTATACCGACCACGACAACCTGTTCCCGTCGGTGCTGGGTCTGATGCAGGTGAAGACATCGCTGTACGAGCGCGACCGCGACGTGTTCGCCAACTGCGAGAGTTAGGGTTTGTCGGCAGGGCTGCGCCCTGCACCCGCAGAGGCAACGGCAACGGCCGAAGCAACAGCAACAGCGGGGTTCCTGTGGGTAGGCGGGGTGGGTCCGGTGGCGGGAGACGCCGTGAACCCATCCATGGGGGCTTGGCCGCGGCATCCATGCCGCGGACACTCCCGCCACCGGACCCACCCCGCCTTCGACAGATTTCCGCTGCTGTTGGTGGGTGCCGACCGTTGGTCGGCACGGGGTCGGATCCGAATTTGAGCCTCGATTTCTGACAGGTCTCATCCACGCATGGCGTGGATCTACTGCCATCACCGAATTGCGTCTGGGGCAAAGCCCCCTGAGTCAGGGGGGCGGCCGCGAAGCGGCGGGGGTCTGGAAGCTGATAAGCGGGGCCCGCGTTTCGCGCAGCGAAGCGTGGGAGCGACAGCGCGCATGCGATGTCGCGGTCCCCGGGCGCCGCCCGGCCGACTTCCGCCACTTGCGGTGGCAACGCCTGCCCACTAGCCTTCGGCGGTCGTTCACCACCCAAGGACCGCCCGTGAAACACCGTCATCTCCTGCTGGCCTCGGCAATCGCCGCCGCCACGCTGGCCCTGGCCGCCTGCAAGAAGGAAGCTGCGCCAGGTACCGACACCGCCAGCAGCAGCGCCCCGGCCGGCGAAACCGCCGACCAGTTCGTGGCCCGCATCAATGCCGAATTCAAGGCCGCCTACCCGGAGATGACCTCGGCGCAGTGGCTGTCCTCCACCTACATCAACAGTGATTCGGAACGCATCGCGGCCAAGGCCAACGAGCGCTCGCTGACCCAGCTCAACAGCTGGATCGAACAGGCCGCCAAGTTCGATGGCAAGCCGATGAGCGAGGACAGCAAGCGCGCGATCCACCTGCTGAAGCTGATGTCCTCGATGCCGGCACCGCGTGACCCGGCCAAGCTGGCAGAACTGACCCAGATCGCCACCCGCATGGAAGGCAGCTACGGTGCCGGCAAGTACTGCACCGATGCCAACGATCCGAACTCCTGCCGCCAGCTGGGCGAGCTGGAGCAGGTGCTGGCGCGCAGCCGCGATTACGACAAGCAGCTCGACGCATGGCAGGGCTGGCACAGCACCACCAAGAGCATGCGCGGCGACTACCAGAAGTTTGTCGGCCTGGTGAACGAAGGTGCCAAGGGCATGGGCTTCACCGATGCCGGCCAGATGTGGCGCAGCGGCTACGACATGCCGCCGGAGCAGATCGGCCCGGAAACCGACCGCCTGTGGGAGCAGGTCAAGCCGATGTACGAGCAGCTGCATTGCTATGCACGCGGCAAGCTGGACAAGACCTACGGCAAGGACAAGGCCGAAGTGGGCAACGGCCTGATCGCGGCGCATCTGCTGGGCAACATGTGGCAGCAGGACTGGTCGAACCTGTGGGACCAGCTGGAACCGTACCCGGGTGCCGGCAGCCTGGACATCACCGCTGCGCTTGAAAAGCAGTACCAGACCAACCTTAGCGCGGCGCTGGCCAAGGCCGGCAAGGATGCCAACGTAGCGGCGCAGTACAAGGCGCAGCGCGAGGCCGAACTGCGCACCGCCAAGCAGATGACCGAGCGCGCGCAGGACTTCTACGTGTCGCTGGGCATGCCGTCGCTGCCGCAGTCCTACTGGGAAAAAACCCAGTTCATCAAGCCCGATGACCGCGATGTGGTCTGCCACGCCAGCGCCTGGGACATGAACATGGAAGGCGACGTGCGCACCAAGATGTGCATCAAGCCGAACGAAGAGAACTTCACCACCATCTACCACGAGCTGGGCCACATCTATTACGACCTGGCCTACAACCCGCTGCCGCCGCTGTTCCAGGGCGGTGCCAACGATGGCTTCCATGAAGCAATCGGCGACACCATCGTGCTGGCGATGACGCCCAAGTACCTCAGCTCGATCGGCCTGGTCGATGCGCCGACCGAAAGCCGCGAGGCGGTCATCAACAACCAGATGCGCATGGCGCTGTCGGGTGTGTCGTTCCTGCCGTTCGGGCTGATGATCGACCGCTGGCGCTGGGGCGTGTTCGATGGCTCCATCACCGCCGACAACTACAACAAGGCGTGGTGGGACCTGAAGGCCAAGTACCAGGGCGTGGCCCCGGCCAGCACCCGCGGCGAAGAGTTCTTCGATCCGGGCGCGAAGTACCACGTACCGGGCAACACTCCGTACACCCGCTACTTCCTGGCGCGCATCCTGCAGTTCCAGTTCTACAAGGGCCTGTGCGATGCCTCCGGCTACAAGGGCCCACTGCATGAGTGCACCTTCTACGGCAACAAGGAAGCTGGCCAGAAGTACTGGGCGATGCTGAGCAAGGGTGCCAGCCAGCCGTGGCAGGCCACGCTGAAGGAACTGACCGGCACCGACAAGCTCGATGCCGGCCCGATGATCGAGTACTTCAGCCCGGTCAACGAATGGCTGAAGCAGCAGAACGAAGGCCAGATGTGCGGCTGGCAGGCCAACGCGGCCCCGGCGACGAAATGAAAAAAGGGGCGGATCCGCGAGGATCCGCCCCTTTCTGGTAGTGCCGGCCGCTGGCCGGCAACTACGCGATGAAGACCCAACGGGCAGCCGGCCAGCGGCCGGCTCTACCGAAATGCCTGTCAGCTGTTCTTCTTCGCGGCCATCGCTGCGGCCAGTTCGGCCTTGAATTCCTCGAAGGTCTGGCCCTTTTCCTTCGCTTCGGCCTGCGCAGCATCACGCAGTGCATCCGAGTACACCAGGCGCACCGGCGTGCCGTTGCGTTCGTGCAGTTCGCCGGCCTGCATGATCAAGGCCAGCACCTGGGCAGCACTCTCGCTCTGGCCGGCAATGCGGCCATCCATGCCCAGCACCCATTCGCCATCGCGCCGGACGATACCGGCCAGCAGCGTGCGCTGCGGGTCGCGCAGTTCGGCATGCGGCTCCACCGGCGAGGCCTGCGCGGCTGCCTTGTTGGCGGCCTGCTTTTCCTGGCGACGGCGCTGGTCGCGGCGGATCTTGGAGCTGGTGGACATGATGCGGTACCGCTGCGAGGGGGGCGCAAGGATAACGCACCCCGCCCGCAGCACCGCTTCACGCCACCGCTCAGTCCAGCACTTTGCCGTGCCGCCAGTAGCCCATGAAGGTGATGGCCCGGCGGTCCAGCCCGCAGTCACGCACCAGATGGCGGCGGATCGCCATGACCGCACCCGCCTCGCCGGCCACCCAGGCATACAGCGGTCCGGCCACGCTGGCATCGGCCTGCTCCCACAGGATCTGCGCGTCGACATCGATCTCTTCCAGCGCATCGCCGGCAGCCACGCTCGAGGTCGCTGCCAGCCGTTCCTGGACCGCCTGCAGCAGCGGCTGGCCATAGGCGGCCTGCCCACGCGGCAACCACACCAGCTCGGCGGTGCCCGGCGCTTTCAACGGCACCGCGTCGCCGGCCTGGGCCACTTCCAGCAATGCCAACGTGCGCGGCGGATCAGGCATGGCCGCCAGTTCCTCCAGGATGCCCGCCACCGCAGGCAACGCCGTCTCATCGGCCACCAGCAGTACCTGGCCGACACCGGCCGGCGGCTTCCATTCCCAACCTTCGCTGCTGTCGGCACAGTCGGCATCGGGGGCCAGCAGCACGACACGGTCACCCGGCCGCGCATGCATGGCCCAGCGCGAAGCGGGCCCGGTCACGCCGTGGATGACGAAATCAACGTCGACCTCGCCCTGCTCGGCACGCAGCTGGCGGATGGTGTAGGTGCGCATCGGCGGCCGCAGCTCATCAGGCAGGGCCCGGTAGCGCGGATACCAGTCCTCGCCGCTGGGCACCTGTGGCACCTCCTGGCCGGGCAAGGGGAAGAACACCTTGATCCGCTGGTCCGGGCCTTCGGTCTTCATCCGCGCCACGTCGGCACCGGTGAACACCATGCGGTCCAGGGAAGGGGAAAGAACGCGGCGCTCCTTCAGCGCCACCTCGAACAGGCGGTAGGTCTGCTGCGCAGCCATGGGGGTACCTCATGCGACGACATCGGATTGGCTGGCTGTCGTGCATCCACGCACCGGCTGGCTGGAATGCCCAGCCTAGTCCGGTTGTCCGCGGCTGCAAGGATGTGCCGGCATCCCCGCCAACCCTACCCCTGCACGCTGCTCAATGGCCCGTGCAGGCTGCCTGCGCCGCGCGCTCGCGCTGGTGTTCCCAGTACCAGAACACGAAGCCGGCGCCGAAGAACGCGGCCTGGCCCAGCGCCAGGTGCAGCGGGCTGGCGCTGAGCAGCGGCGACACCACGCCGGCCACCACGGTACTGATCATCAGCTGCACGAACGCCTGCAGCGACGAGGCCAGGCCGCGCTGGTGCGGGTACATGTCCAGCACCGCCAGCGCCAGGATCGGGAAGATCAGCGCCATGCCCATGCCGCCCAGGAAGATCGGCATCACCGCCCACGGCAGTGCGAACTGCGGTGCCAGGCCGACGTAGCCGATGTTCAGCAGCACCGACAGCGCGCACAGGCCGAAACCGATGGCGACCTGTCGCGTAGGGCTGCTGTGCCCGGCCATGCGCCCGGACAGGAACGAGCCGGTGGTCATGCCGCCGATGGTGGGAATGAACAGCCAGGCGAAGCCGCCCTCGCCCAGGTGCAGGTGCTGCATCACGAACACCGGCGCCGAGGAGATGTACAGGAACACGCCACCGAAGCCGATGCTGCCGGCCAGCGCCAGGCGCAGGAAACGCGGATTGAAGCCAATGCGCACGTAGTCGCGCAGCAGCACGCGCGGTGACAACGGCACGCGCGCCTCGACCGGATGGGTTTCCGGCAGGTAGCGTGCAGTGGCCGCCAGCAGCACCAGCGCGAACACCACCAGGAACCAGAAGATCAACGGCCAGCCAGCGCCGCTGAGCAGGATCCAGCCACCGATGATCGGCGCGATGGCCGGGGCGATACCGAACAGCATCGACACCTGGCTCATCAGCCGCTGCGCGTCGTGGCCGTGGTACAGATCGCGGATTACCGCGCGGCCGACGATCATGCCCACGCCGGCGGACAGGCCCTGCAGTGCGCGGAACGCCAGCAGCGTGGTCAGGTCGGTAGACAATGCACAGCCCACCGAGGCGCCAACGAAGATCACCAGACCGCCGAGGATCACCCGCTTGCGGCCCCAGGCGTCGGACAGCGGTCCATGGGCCAGGCTCATCAGGCCGTAGAACAGCAGGTAGACGCTGATGGTCTGCTGCACCGCCACTTCGTCCACCGCCAGGCGCTGGGCCAGCTGCGGGAACGCCGGGAAGATGGTGTCGATCGAGAACGGACCGAACATGGCAAGGCCAGCAAGCAGCAGGGCCATGCGGCGGGTGGAAGGAGCAACAGCGGCGGTCATGGAGAGGCGTCCGGCAGGGCCATGCGCGGCACGCACGGCGGGCGCCAGTCCCCTGAAACAGGGACAGCGCCAGATGAATTCGGGTATCCGCCCATCATAGGTGGGGATTGCGCCCCGCGCCATGCACGGATGCACAAAACGCACGGCCGGGCCATCGGCCATTCAGGCGCAGCGGCGCCTCCCGGGAGCGGCCGGCCGGCGCGCAACGGGCTATAATCGGCGGGCAACACGGTGGGAGAAGCGGAACACCGCTGCCGAAGGCGCAACGCCCGTAATCGCTCAGGCCCGATACCACCCGTAACAGAACTCTGGAGAGACCGGTTCAATCCGGCGCCGAAGGGGCAAGAAGCAGCGGTCCGCCGCGCTTTCAAACTCTCAGGCAAAAGGACAGAGGGGCGCCCCGCAGACCGCCGACCGGCGGCTTGTGCCCGTGCGTGTGCCCTTTCCTGACGGATCCTTCGCCATGTCCCAGAACACCCCTTCCCTGCGTGAGCTCGAGCATCATTCGGCCTTCGTCGAGCGCCACATCGGCCCCAACGATGCCGAGATCGCGCAGATGCTCGGCGTCATCGGCCACGCCTCGCTGGATGCGATGACCGATGCCATTGTGCCGGCCAAGATCAAGTCGCCGGCACCGCTGGCGCTGCCGGAGTCGATCACCGAAGTGCAGGCGCTGGCGAAGATCCGCGCGATCGCCGACAAGAACACCGTACTGCGCAGCTTCATCGGCCAGGGCTACTACGGCACCCACACGCCGAACGTGATCCTGCGCAACATCCTGGAAAACCCGGCCTGGTACACCGCCTACACCCCGTACCAGGCGGAAATCTCGCAGGGCCGCATGGAAGCGCTGATCAACTTCCAGACCCTGTGCGCCGACCTGACCGGCATGGAAATCGCCAACGCCTCGCTGCTGGACGAAGCGACCGCCGCCGCCGAAGCGATGACCCTGGCCAAGCGCTCGGCCAAGTCGAAGTCGGACACCTTCTTCGTGCACGACGCCGTACACCCGCAGACGCTGGAACTGCTGCGTACCCGCGCCGAACCGATGGGCATCGTGCTGCGCGTCGGCACCCCGGCCGAAGCGCTGGAAGCGGAAGCCTTCGGCCTGCTGCTGCAGTATCCGGATACCTTCGGCCAGGTGGGCGATTACAAGGCGCTGGTCGATGCGGTGCATGCACGCGGCGGCCTGGTGGCGGTTGCCACCGACCTGCTGGCGCTGACCCTGCTGACCGCCCCCGGCGAATGGGGCGCGGACATCGTGGTCGGCAACAGCCAGCGTTTCGGCGTGCCGTTCGGCTTCGGTGGCCCGCATGCTGCGTTCATGGCCTGCCGTGACGCCTACAAGCGTTCGATGCCGGGCCGCCTGATCGGCGTCTCGATCGACGCGCAGGGCAACCCGGCCTACCGCCTGACCCTGCAGACCCGCGAGCAGCACATCCGTCGCGAGAAGGCCACGTCCAACATCTGCACCGCGCAGGTGCTGCTGGCGGTGATGGCCTCGATGTATGCCGTCTACCACGGCCCGGAAGGCCTGACCCGCATCGCGCGCCGCACCCACCGCCTGGCTTCGATCCTGGCTGCGGCACTGCGCAAGGCCGGCGTGCAGGTCGGTGGTGACTTCTTCGACACCCTGCATGTCACCGGCGTGCACGCCGATGAGATCCACGCCAAGGCCCGTGCCGCCGGTTACAACCTGCGTGCGATCGACAGCGACTCGGTCGGCATCAGCCTGGACGAAACCACCACCCGCGCCGACATCGTGGCCGTGGCTGCCGTGTTCGGTGCTTCGCTGGACGTGGACGCACTGGATGCCAGCACCGCCGACGCCCTGCCGGCCGGCCTGCTGCGCCAGTCTGAATTCCTGACCCACCCGGTATTCAACACCCACCACAGCGAGCACGAGCTGCTGCGCTACCTGCGCTCGCTGGCCGACAAGGACCTGGCGATGGACCGCACGATGATCCCGCTGGGCTCGTGCACCATGAAGCTCAACGCCACCGCCGAGATGATTCCGGTGACCTGGCCGGAGTTCTCGCAGATCCATCCGCTGGTGCCGGCCGACCAGGCGCTGGGCTACAAGGAACTGATCGACTCGCTGGAAGCGATGCTGGTCGAATGCACCGGCTACGACGCAGTGAGCCTGCAGCCGAACTCCGGCGCGCAGGGCGAGTATGCCGGCCTGCTGGCGATCCGTGCCTACCACCGTTCGCGCGGCGAAGACCATCGTGACATCTGCCTTATCCCGGACTCGGCGCACGGCACCAACCCGGCCTCGGCGCAGATGTGCGGCATGAAGGTGGTGGTGACCAAGACCGACGCCAACGGTAACGTCGACGTCGAGGACATCCGCCTCAACGCCGAGAAGTACAGCGACCGCCTGGCCGCGATCATGATGACCTACCCGTCCACGCACGGCGTGTTCGAGGAAGAGGTGGTGGAGATCTGCGAGATCATCCACAAGCACGGCGGCCAGGTGTACACCGACGGTGCCAACATGAACGCTCTGGTCGGCGTGGCCAAGCCGGGCAAGTGGGGTTCGGACGTTTCCCACCTGAACCTGCACAAGACCTTCTGCATCCCGCACGGCGGCGGCGGCCCGGGCGTTGGCCCGTGCGCGGTCAAGGAGCACCTGGCGCCGTTCCTGCCGGGCAAGCTGGGGGACCACGGCCCGGTCGGCATGGTCAGCGCGGCCAGCTTCGGCAGCGCCTCGATCCTGCCGATCAGCTGGATGTACATCGCGATGATGGGTACCGAAGGCCTGCGCAAGGCCACCCAGGTCGCCCAGCTCAACGCCAACTACATCGCCAAGCGCCTGGCTCCGCACTTCAAGACCCTGTACACCGGCCGCAACGGCCTGGTGGCACACGAGTGCATCCTGGACGTGCGCCCGCTGGAGAAGACCAGCGGCATCGGTGCCGAAGACGTGGCCAAGCGCCTGATCGACTTCGGCTTCCATGCCCCGACCCTGAGCTTCCCGGTGGCCGGAACGCTGATGGTCGAACCGACCGAAAGCGAATCGCTGCATGAGCTGGATCGCTTCATCGACGCGATGATCCAGATCCGCGAAGAGATCACCGCGATCGAAGACGGCCGCCTGGACCGCGAGGACAACCCGCTGAAGAACGCGCCGCACACTGCCACCGCAGTGACCGCCAGCGAGTGGACCCACGCCTACCCGCGTGAACTGGCTGCGTTCCCGCTGCCGAGCCTGAAGCTGCAGAAGTACTGGCCGCCGGTGGCTCGCGTCGACAACGTGTACGGCGACAAGAACGTGATGTGCGCCTGCATCCCGGTCGATGCCTACAAGGATGATGAAGTCGAGGCTTGATTCCTCGCTGCATCGGTAAAGAAAACGGCCCGCGCAAGCGGGCCGTTTTCATAAGGGCGTGTGGACCAAGGTCCACACCCACAAACTTCCGATCACGGATCCGGCATCTGCCCCAGGCTCAACTGCCACGACACGCCGAAGCGGTCCTGCACCCAGCCGTAGCGGTTGCTGAAGTCATAGTCGCCCACCGGCATCAACCAATGGCCGCCCTCGCCCAGTGCGCGTGCGGCACGTTCGAACTGCTCGGCGCCGGAACACTCCACGAACAGCGAGATCGATGGCGAGAAGGTGAAATCGTGCACATCCAGGCTGTCAAAGCACAGGTAATGGGTGCCGCCGAGCAGGAAGTTGGCCTGGCGCACCTGCCCCGGCACGCCGGCACCGGCGCCGTCCGGATGGCGCTGCATTGCCAGCAGGCGGAAATCGGCGAAGGCTTCGGCGTACAGGGCCAGGGCGGCCTCGGCCTGGCCGGTGAACATCAGGAAGGGGCGACTGCGCAGCATGCGGTACTCCTGGTCGACGGGCCGGTGACGGCCCACACGATCAGGATGGCACGGCGGATGTGCAGCCCCCGTGGTAGTGCCGGCCGCTGGCCGGCAGCATCAATCACGCCTCGCGCATGCGCCGTGCGATGGCACTGCCGGCGGCGATCGTGGCGGTCAGCGCCACCATCGACAGGAACTGCAGCCGGGTATGCGACTCGCTCAGCAGCAGGCCGAAGATCAGTGCCAGGATGCCCAGCGCACAGACGGTCAGCCATGGGAAACCGGCCATGCGGAACGGCAGGCGGGTGCCGAGGCGGTCGGCGCGGCGGCGCAGCACCAGCTGCGAGACCAGCGACAGCGTCCACACCAGCAGGCAGGTGGAACCGACGATGTTCAGCAGCACCGGCAGTACCCGGTCCGGGAACAGCAGTTCCATCACCGTGGCGGCAAAGCCGAACAGCACGCTGGCCAGCACGGCGATCACCGGCACCTGGCGCGGGTCGGTCCAGCCGAGCACGGCCGGCGCTTCACGACGCTGCGCCAGCGAATACATCATGCGCGAGGCGCCGTAGAGGTTGGCATTGAGCGCCGACAGCAGCGCGATCACGGCGATCAGGGTGATGGCCGTACCTGCGCCCGGGATGCGGGCGATATCCAGCACCGCAGCGAACGGCGACTTCAGCGCCTCGCTGGTCCACGGCACCACGGCGATGATCACGCTCAGCGAGCCGATGTAGAACACCAGGATGCGCCAGGCCACGGTGCGGATGGCACGGGCGATGCTGCGCTCGGGATCTTCGGTTTCGGCTGCGGCGACCGCCACGATCTCGGTGCCGCCAAAGGCAAAAACGACAACCAGCAGTGCCGCGCCAATACCGGCCAGCCCCTTGGGCGCGAAGCCGCCATGCTCGGTGAAGTTGCTCAGGCCCGGCGAGGTCACCTGCGGCAGCCAGCCCATCAGCAGCGCCACGCCGATGGCGATGAAGGCCAGGATCGCCGCAACCTTGAGGATGGCGAACCAGAATTCGAACTCGCCGAAGTTCTTCACTCCGAGCAGGTTGATCGCGGTGAAGAACAGCATGAAGGCCAGCGCAGCCATCGGCACCGGTATCACCGGCCAGACCGAGGCCAGCAGCCCGGCTGCGCCGACGGCCTCGGCGGCGATCACGATCACCAGCTGCACCCACCACAGCCAGCCCACGGTGGCGCCAGCGGTAGCGCCCATGGCGTCGGCCGCATATACCGAGAACGCACCGCTGGTCGGTTTGGCCGCCGCCATCTCGCCCAGCGCGTTCATTACGATGATCACCAGCGCGCCAGCCACCAGATACGACACCAGCACCGCGGGACCGGCCGCCTGCACACCCACGCCCGAGCCGAGGAACAGGCCGGCGCCGATGGCGCTGCCCAGCCCCATCATGATCAGCTGGCGGGGCTTGAGCGAGTGCCCGAGGCGGGACGGCGAAGCGGTCGGAATCGAGTTGGGCATCGGCAGGGCTGGCGGCGGCTACAGGGGCGACACCTTACCCTGTCCCATGCCCACGGGGATAGGCACAGCGCAGCAGGCGGCTCAGGCCAGCGCTGGCTCGCCGACGTTCCCACCAATACGGGCCCGGTAGGCTCGCGGCGAGAAGCCGGTTTCAGCCTTGAACTTGCGGGTAAAGGCGCTCTGGTCGCTGAAACCGCAGGCCTGGCCGATGCAGGCGATGCTGTCGTCGCCATGCAGCAGGTGCATGGCCATCTGGATCCGCAGCCGGGTCAACACCTGCTGCGGGGTCATCTGGAACACTTTGCGGAAACTGCGCTCCAGCTTGGACAGCGAGAAGCCGGTGATGTCCAGCAGGGTCTGCATGCGCACGTTCTCGGCGTAGTGCGCATTGAGGTGGGCCAGCGCCAGCCGCAGCTGCTCGTACTGGGCGCCCAGGCTGTCCTTCTGGCCAAGGTCCCGGGAAATGCCGATCAGGCCCTCGATCGCCCCGTCGACCACCAGCGGGCGCTTGCAGGTCAGGCACCAGCCCGGTTCGCGGTTGGCGAACAGGTGCAGCTCCATCAGGTTCTCGATCACCTCGCCGGACAGCACACGGGCGTCCTGGTCGACGTAATCCGCACTGAGGCCGGTCGGGTAGATCTCGGCCGCGGTACGGCCGATCACGTCCTTGCGCGCACGCAGGCCCAGCCGTCGCAGCATGGTCTGGTTGACGTAGGTGTAGCGGCCCTGGCGATCCTTCATGAAGAACAGCACGTCCGGAATGGCGTCGAACAGGGCTTCGATGTCGGCGGGTTCGACTCGCATGCGGCAAGCATACCCGAGCCGCCGATTTCCCTGCGCGTTCACCCCCAGGGGACTGGGGATTAACGCCACCCGCGCCAGTGTCCGGAGTCTGCCCCTACCCGCTCCAGGAGAACCTCCATGGCCGCCAGCAAGCCGACCGGCAAGCGCGCTCCCGCCACTCCCTCCGCCGACCGTGACAGCCGCGGCCAGGGCGATGAACTGCATCAGCTGGCAGGAGGCGCCCATCCGGTACTGACCAGCAACCAGGGCATCCCGGTCGTCGACAACCAGAATTCCCTGCGCCAGGGGCCGCGTGGGCCGACCTTGCTGGAAGACTTCCTGCTGCGCGAGAAGATCACCCACTTCGACCACGAACGCATTCCCGAGCGCATCGTCCACGCGCGCGGTTCGGCTGCCCACGGCTTCTTCGAACTGACCCGGTCGCTGGGCAAGGTGACCCGGGCGAAGATCCTCACCGAGGTCGGGGTGAAGACGCCGGTGTTCACCCGCTTCTCCACGGTTGCCGGCGGCGCAGGCTCGGTCGACACCCCGCGCGACGTGCGCGGCTTCGCGGTGAAGTTCTACACCAGGGAAGGCAACTGGGACCTGGTCGGCAACAACATTCCGGTGTTCTTCATCCAGGATGCGATCAAGTTCCCCGACCTGATCCATGCGGTGAAGATGGAACCGGACCGCGCGTTCCCGCAGGCGGCCAGCGCGCACGATACGTTCTGGGATTTCGTCTCGCTGATGCCCGAGTCGATGCACATGATCATGTGGGCGATGAGTGACCGCACGATCCCGCGCTCGCTGCGCACCATCGAAGGCTTCGGCATCCACAGCTTCCGCCTGCTGGATGAGGAAGGAAATTCCACCTTCGTCAAGTTCCATTGGCGTCCGAAGCTGGGGCTGCAGTCCACGATCTGGGACGAGGCGCTGAAGCTGCAGGCCGCCGACAACGATTTCCACCGCCGCGACCTGTTCGAGGCGATCCAGCGCGGCGACTTCCCCGAGTGGGAGCTGGCCGTGCAGCTGTTCACCGAAAAACAGGCCGATGGCTTCCCGTTCGACCACCTGGACCCGACCAAGATCATCCCCGAGTCGCTGGTGCCGCTGCAGGTGATCGGACGCATGGTGCTGGACCGCTGGCCGGACAACTTCTTCGCCGAGACCGAGCAGGTCGCCTTCTGCCCGGCCAACGTGCCGCCGGGCATCGATTTCAGCAACGACCCGCTGCTGCAGGGGCGGCTGTTCTCCTATCTGGATACCCAGCTGATCCGCCTGGGCGGACCGAACTTCAACCAGATTCCGATCAACGCACCGAAGTGCCCGTTCGCCAACCACCAGCGCGATGGCCACATGCAGATGCAGGTGCCGAAGGGGCGCGTGGCCTACGACCCCAGCTCGCTGCAGGAAGACAGCCCTCGCGAGACGCCTGCCGGTTTCCGCAGCCACGCCAGCGCCGATGATGGGCGCAAGGGCCGCACCCGCGCGGAGAGCTTTGCCGACCACTACAGCCAGGCGCGGATGTTCTTCCGCAGCCTGGAAAAACCGGAACAGGCGCACCTGGCCTCGGCGCTGGTGTTCGAGCTGTCGAAGGTGGAAACCGAGAAGGTGCGCGTGCGCACCGTCAGCCATCTGCGCAACATCGACGAAGGCCTGGCCAAGCGCGTGGCCGACGGGCTGGCACTGGGCACCCTGCCCGCCCCGGCACCGACGGCAACCCCTGCACAGGACCTGCCCGCCGCACCCGAGGTCCGCGTGATCGGCCGCAACAAGCCCCTGCTGCAGGGGCGCTGCATCGGCATCCTGTTCGACGAGGGCTCCGACACACGGGTGATCGCCACTCTGCGCAAGGCCGCCGAAAAGGCCGGCGCCAGCGTCAAGCTGATCACACCTAAAATCGGTGGTGCCACACTCAGCGACGGCAAGGTGCAGGCCGCCGATGGACAGCTGGCCGGTACCCCGTCGGTGGTGTTCGATGCAGTAGCGGTAGTGCTGAGTGCCGACGCCGGCAAGGCCTTGGCCAAGGAAGCGGCAGCCGTGGGCTTTGTCAGCGATGCCTGGGCGCACCTGAAAGCCATCGCCAGTGACGAAGGCGCACAGGCCCTGCTGAAGGCAGCGCGCGTCGGCAACGATGCCGGCACCGTGGAGGCCGAAGACATCAAGGCCTTCATCGCCGCTGCCGCCACCCGCCAGTGGGCCCGCGAGCCGAAGCTGCGCCTGCTGGCCTGACCATCCGACAGGAGAATCCCCATGCCCCGTGGTGACAAATCCGCCTATACCGACAAACAGAAGCGCCAGGCCGAGCATATCGAAGAGAGCGAGCGCGAACGTGGTGCCAGCGAAGGCACCGCCGAGCGCATCGCCTGGGCCACCGTGAACAAGCAGGATGGTGGTGGCAAGCGCAGCGGCGGCGCGCGCAAGGCAACGAAGAAGGTGGCCAGAAAGACAACGGCGAAGAAGGCTTCCGCAAGCAAGGCGCCTGCAAAGAAGGTGGCGAAGAAGACCGCTGCGAAAAAGACGCCTGCGAAGACGACCGCCACCAGGAAGACTGCTGCAAAGAAGGTGGTGAAGAAGGCCCCTGCGACTGTCCCTGCAAAGAAGGCGGCCGCCGCGAAGGCAACGCAGAAGAGCGCCTCACGCAGCACCGCAGCGAAGAAGGCCGCGAAGACCCGTGCAGCAAAAAAGGTGGTACGCAAGACCGCGGCGAAGAAGGCCGCACGCACCCGCGCCGGCAGTTAGCCGGTAGCGGGCAGCGCCCTCACCCAACCGGCCACCACTGCGGCGGCCGGTTCGGCACAGGCCTGCAACAGCAGATGCGGCCCTTCAAGGGCAACATGCCGCGCGTCCGGCAGCAGGGTCTGCAGCTCGGCTACGCTCGGCGGCCACAGCTGCCGGTCATGGCCCGCCTGCAGGCACAGCGTCGGCACCCCGATCTGCGGCAGCAATGCGCGTACGTCCACCCGCAGGGTCGCTGCGGCGCGCTGCCGCAACGTGGTCGCTGGAATCTGAGCCAACGCATCGCGCAGCATCGACGCCCTGCATGCGGGTCATCGCATGCAGGGCGTTATCCAACATCGCGCTGCCGTTGTCCTACGCCGCGCGTGCAGGCACGATGGGCATGCGCGCTCCCTGCTCCAGCTGGAATACCGACACCGACGTGGTCAGCGCATGCGCCTGCTCTTCCAGCGCGCGGCTGGCAGCGGTCGCCTCTTCCACCAGCGCAGCGTTCTGCTGGGTCACCTGGTCCATCTGCACCACCACCTGGTTGACCTGCTCGATGCCGGCCGCCTGTTCCTTGCTGGCGGCGGCGATGTCGCTCATCAGCTGGGTGGTACGCGAGCTCGCCTGGGCCACGCGGGCAATGGCGGCTTCCGATTCCACGGTCACGGCCAGACCACTCTGCACCTTGGCGGCGGCGTCCTCGATCAATTCCTTGATCTCCTTGGCAGCGACACCGGCACGCTGTGCCAGCGTACGCACTTCGCTGGCCACCACCGCGAAGCCGCGGCCCTGTTCGCCGGCACGCGCCGCTTCCACAGCAGCGTTCAGCGCCAGGATGTTGGTCTGGAAGGCGATGCCATCGATCACCGTGGAGATTTCCGAAATGCGCGCCGAAGACTGGTCGATCTCGCCCATCACCGTGGCCATCTGCGCCATGGCCTGCTCGGTCTCGCGCACGGCAACGCCGGCCGCATGCGCTTCGCTGTCGGCCTGACGTGCCAGCTCGGCGTTCTGGCGCACGGTCGAGGTCAGCTCTTCCATCGAGGCGGCAGCCTCTTCCAGATTCGCGGCCTGTTGTTCGGTACGGCGCGACAGATCGTTGTTGCCGGCCGCCAGTTCCTGTGCCGCGTTGTTGATGCTGTCGGCGGCCACCTGGATGCCACGCACGATTCCGGTCAGCTGCGTGGTGGTGGCATTGGCATCGTCACGCATGCGCGCGAACACGCCCTCGTACTCGCCCTCCATGCGCGCGGTGAGGTTGCCATGCGAGATGGCGCGCAGCACGTCGGAGACATCGGCGATGCTGGCCTGCGAACTGGCCATCATGCCGTTGAGGTGGTTGACCATCGCCTGGAACTGGTACTGGAATGCCGCGGCGTCGCCACGCACGCTGAAATCGCCAGCGCGCGCGGCACGGGCCAGTTCATCGATCTGCGCGTTGATCGCCATCAGGCTCTGCTTCACCGCCGCCAGGGTACGGGTCAGCGTGCCCTTCTCACCCGGGTACTCGGGCAGATCGCGGCTGAGGTCGCCGATGGCATAGCGCTGCATCACCTCGGCCATCAGCAGCTGCACCTGCACGTGCGATTCGACCAGGTGGTTGGTGGCCTGCACCATGCGGCCGAAGTCGCCGGGGAACGCACTGGCGTCCATCCGGTAACGGATCGCGCCGGCTTCATGCTGCTCGGCCATCTGCAGCTGCGCGCCGATGGCGGCCTGCACGCTCTGGCGCACGCTGGCCATGGCCTCGCCGAGCTGGGTCAGCTCGTCACGGCCACCCAGGCGGAATTCCTGGTCCAGTTCACCCTTGGACAGGCGCTCGGCCAGCTGCACTGCACGCGCCAGCGGGCCGGTCATGCTGCGACCGATCAGCACCGATGCGGCGATGCCTGCCAGCAGCGCCACCCCACCCAGCACCAGCAGCTGCAGCAGGCTGCGCTCGCCCAGGCGGATCGCCTCGGCAGCGGCCTCGCGGCTTTCCTTTTCTTCATAGGCCACGCCATCGGCCAGTGCCTTGTTCCAGCCATTGGCCGCTTCCTGCACCGGGCCCAGGGTCAGCGCTACGGCGCCGGGGAAATCGCCCTGTTCCATCAGTTCGCTGGTCTGCTTGTTGAGCGGACGGGCGATCGCGCGCTTGGCGGCGATGGTCTCGCCGATCACCTTGCCTTCGGCATCGCCGGGCAGGGCCTGGTAGGCCGTCCAACTGGCCTCGTAGCGCTTGACCAGATCGGCGATGCGCTGCTCGTCGTTGGCACGGTCTTCGCCCTGGCGGATCAGCATCTCGCGGCGCACGACCATCATCTGGTTGTTGGCATCAAGCATCTCCGACAGCAGCCGCACCTTGGCTACGCCGACCTCGACCACCTGCTCCATCGCACGCTTCTGCACCATGGTGGCGGTGGCACCGGTAGCGACCACGGCGGCAACCAGCAGCAACAACAGGCCAAAGCCAAGCCCAAGACGCCAGGCGACCCTGACGTTCCTCAAGTAGTTCATGGGGTGAATCCAAAACGGGGGGGATGCGCCCATATCGGCCCGCCAGCCCGGAATCTTGATCGCCTCCCGCTCGACCGCGTCGGAAGCCGTTCACCTTGGTGAGATCCGGCCTCCCGCTTCTGCGGCGGGAGGATGGCCCGGCGGCGCGGCCCCACTGCTCATGCTGGCATCAGTTTTCTTTCACGGCGGCTGCGCAGCCTCTACGGGCAGGGTGGAGGCGAGATCTGCCTGGAGATGCCCATGCCCGTATGCCGCCCCGCCCTGCTCGCCCTGTCGCTGCTGATGTCGCCCGCTTTTGCGCAGACGCCCCCGCCCGCCGGCCTGCCAGCACCCATCGCCGAAAAGGCCGGCCTTGACACGGCGGCGCACTCGCCCCTGCACGCCCAGGTGCTTCTGGACCGCGCCAATTTCTCTCCGGGCGAAATCGATGGCGAAGTGGGCAGCAATCAACGCCGCGCGGTGTCCGGCTTCCAGGCAGCGCACGGACTGACGGTCAGCGGCGAACTGGACGACGCCACCTGGAAGGCCCTGCAGGCCGACTCGGTCGGCCCCCTTGCCAGCTACACGCTGACCGCAGAGGACGTGGCCGGTCCGTTCGTTGCGGTTCCCAAAAAGCCCGCCGACCAGGCCAAGCTGAAGGCACTCGGCTTCAGCAGCGTGGAGGAATCGCTGGGCGAACGCTTCCATGCCGCACCGGAGCTGCTGAAGGCGCTCAATCCCGGTGTGGATCTGAGCAAGGCCGGCAGCCGCATCCAGGTGCCCAATGTTGCGCCCGCTGCATTGCCCAAGGCCGCCAAACTGGTGGTCGACAAATCCGACTCCACCCTGCAGCTGCTGGACGCGCAGGGCAAGGTGATCGCGCAGGTACCGGTGTCGTCGGGCAGCGAGCACGACCCGCTGCCGATCGGTGAGTGGAAGATCCTCGGCGTCTACCCGGACCCGCCATTCCACTACAACCCGAAGCTGTTCTGGGATGCCAGGAAGGGCGATCGCAAGGCCACGATTCCGCCCGGGCCTAACAATCCGGTCGGCCGGGTCTGGATCGACCTGTCCAAACCCCATTACGGCCTGCACGGCACGCCGGTGCCCGGCCATGTCGGCAAGACCGAATCGCACGGCTGCGTGCGCATGACCAACTGGGATGCGCTGCGCGTGGCTGCAGCGGTGGATACCTCGGTACCGGTCGTCATGCAGGAGTGAGCCGATGCGACTAGCGCAATTGATCGTACTGGGGCTGGTGATGGGCGTGGCAGCCGGATGGTGGCTGCAGCGCGATGGCGCGCCGTCCGATGACAGGGATGCCCGCCCCCTTGCAGTGGCGCAGACCTCCGCTGCGGCCGACAGCGCCCGTGCCGTACCCGTGGAGCAGGCGACAACGGCAATCGCCGCGCCCGCCCCAGCAGCAACGGGCGACACACCCTCCGGTCTGCTGCTGCCGGTACAGGGCATTGCACCGTCGCAACTGCAGGACACCTTCACCGACGCACGCAGCGAAGGCCGCGTGCACGATGCGATCGACATCATGGCTACTGCCGGCACACCGGTGCTGGCGGTGGCCGATGGCCATGTCGAGAAGCTGTTCGACAGCGAACGCGGCGGCCTGACCATCTATCAGTTCGAACCCAGCGGTCGCTGGTGCTACTACTACGCGCACCTGCAGCGCTACGCCGACGGCCTGGCCGAGAAGCAGACCATCAAGCGCGGCGATGTGATCGGTTACGTCGGCAGCACCGGCAACGCCAACCCCGCAGCCCCGCACCTGCATTTCGAAGTGCACGTGCTGGGCCCGGAGAAGCAGTGGTGGAAAGGCGAGTCGATCAATCCCTATCCATTGCTGACAAAAGGGGACGGAGGGGATTAAGTCGCAACCCGCATGGTCTGGTCGTGGCGCCTAGGCAGCGCGTGGACGCTGCCTGCGCAGCGCGATGGTGAAGATCACCAGTGCGATGCCTGGAACCAGCAGCAACAACGCCGCCACCTTCCAGAAAAAGAACGGCCACAACCACACATAGTCCAGGTCGGTCAGCTTCAGCACGTCCATCGGCGGCAGCAGTTCCACCGAGGCCGCGCGACCGGCCAGCGCCGGGTCGACCTCCAGCACGGTCAGCCGCAGCCAGGAACGACCGCGCGGCAGCGCATCCCCTCGGCCATAACCGAAATACGAGGCGGCAAATCCACCAGGTTCAACCGATTCCAGCGCGCGGGTGATGTCGGAGCACGGCGCGCCCGAGCGCGTGTCGGCGCGGAAGTCAGTCTGATCTGTCGGGGTTTCCGCGCGCAGGCGTACCTCAGGATCGATCACCGTGGCAGTACCGTCATCCGCATAACGCAGGCGCAGCCGAAGTTGGTCATCAATGAAACGGTAGACCGTGATCTCGGCCGTCGTACCCGGGTTCAGCACCAGAGGCAGCACCTGCGTGCGTGAGGCCACGTGATTGGCGATCGCGCCCAGCACCAGCACCACGCAGGCAAGCGCCCACAGGCTCCACAGCACCCACAGGGTGATCCGCACTACTGTCTCGCCCTTCACGCTGACATCCTGGTCATCGCGTCGCTTCCCCGCTGGCCTTGGCGACACAGTAACGAAAAAGCCCCGCTTTCGCGGGGCTTTTTCTTCCAGCGGTGCCGGGCAGAACCCGGCATCGCCGCATCACTCAGGCGAACGGATCCTGCAGGACCATGGTGTGGTCGCGGTCCGGGCCGGTGGAGACGATGCTGATCGGGCAGCCGGCCAGCTCTTCCAGCGAACGCAGGTAGGCGCGTGCGGCCGGCGGCAGGTCATCCCAGTTGGTGATGCCGTGGGTGTTTTCGGTCCAGCCCGGGAACTCCAGGTACACCGGGGTGCACTCTTCCCAGCCCTGCGCGTCCAGCGGCGCGTACTCGGTGCGCTTGCCGTTGTACTCGTAGGCGATGCAGACCTTCAGCTTTTCCATGCCGTCCAGCACGTCCAGCTTGGTGATGCACAGGCCGCTGATGCCATTGATGGCCACGGCGCGCTTCAGCGCGACGATGTCCATCCAGCCGCAGCGACGCGGGCGGCCGGTCGAGGCACCGTATTCGGCGCCGCGGTCGCGGATGCCCTGGCCGATTTCATCGTCCAGCTCGGTCGGGAACGGGCCGCCGCCAACGCGGGTCGCGTAGGCCTTGGCGATGCCCAGCACGTAGTCGATCGCGTCAGCACCGACGCCGGCACCGGCCAGCGCACCACCGACGGTGGTGTTGGAGCTGGTGACGTACGGGTAGGTACCGTGGTCGATGTCCAGCAGCGCGCCCTGCGCACCTTCGAACAGCACGCGCTTACCCTGCTTGCGCAGGTCGTGCAGGATGCCGGCCACGTCGGACTTCATCGGCTGCACGTACTCGCCGAAGGCCAGTGCTTCATCGAAGGTCTTCTGGAAATCGACGGCGTCGGTGTTCAGGTACTTGGTCAGCACGAAGTTGTGGTAATCCAGCGCGGTGCGCAGGAGTTCTTCCAGCTGCTTCGGATAATGCAGGTCGGCGATGCGGATGCCGCGACGCGCCACCTTGTCTTCGTAGGCCGGGCCGATGCCACGACCGGTGGTGCCGATCGCCTTGCCGCCGGCAGCGCGTTCGCGCGCCTGGTCCAGGGCGATGTGGTACGGCATGATCAGCGGCGCGGCCGGGGAGATCTTCAGGCGCGAACGCACTTCCACGCCGGAGGTTTCCAGCTCGGCGATTTCCTTCTGCAGCGCGGCCGGTGAGATCACCACGCCGTTGCCGATCAGGCACAGCGCATCGTCACGCAGGATGCCCGACGGGATCAGGTGCAGGACGGTCTTCTTGCCGTTGATGACCAGGGTGTGGCCGGCATTGTGGCCGCCCTGGAAGCGCACGACGGCGCCGATTTCCTCAGTGAGCAGATCGACGATCTTGCCCTTGCCTTCATCGCCCCACTGGGCACCCAACACTACGACAGACTGACCCATGACGGGCTCCTCGATTTTGTAGCGGCCATCGGGGCCGCGGACGGGTAAACCGTGGCGGGGCTGCCCAGCACCTGGATGGCGGCTCCAAACGGGGAGCAGCCGGCGATGGAAGGCCCAGACACAGAAAAAGCCGAACGGGGAGGCCCGTCCGGCTTTTGTGCATTATCCGGGTTTCCGGGGTCCGGTGCCACCTTTCCGACGGGCGGCTTCACCGGCCGGTCAGCCACCCCGCCCCGGTAGTGCCGGCCGCTGGCCGGCCCCCCCCCCCCCGGCACTACCCTTCTAATGCCGCGCCCACCACAGGAGGCTCAGGCCAGCCAGCAGCACCAGCCCGCCGAAGCTGCGCAGGGCCGGGCTGGGCAGGTCAAGCAGGCGCTCGGCCATGCGCTTCCAGGCGAACGGGGCGACGAACAGGAACAGGCCTTCCAGCACCGCCACCAGGCAGACGGCGGCGAACAGATCTTTCATGGGGGACTCCGGAAAAAGCACGGGGCCCGGCATCTGGCCGGGCCCCGTGGGGTACTGCCCTGCGACCTCAGCGGTCGTTCTTCAGGTACTGCAGGAACGGGTCGTTCTTGTCGAGCACGATCACGCCGTTGCCGTCGGTCATGGAGCCACGGTAGGCCTCCAGGCTGCGGTAGAACGCATAGAAGGACGGATCGGCCGAGCCGGCCTTGCCGTAGATGCGGGCCGCATCGGCATCGCCTTCACCGCGCAGGCGCTGGGCATCACGCTCGGCTTCGGCGATCAGCACGGTGCTGTCACGGTCGGCCTGGGCACGGATGGTCAGCGACTGCTCCTCGCCCTCTGCACGCAGCTTGGCAGCTTCCTGCTTGCGCTGCGCGCGCATGCGCTCGTACACGTCGTTGATCACCTGGCTGTCGGTCGGCAGGTCCACCTGCTTGATGCGCAGGTCGATCATCTGCATGCCCAGCCCAGCCACGGCCTCGTTGATCCCCTTCAGCTGCTCGGCGATCAGCTCGCTGCGGTCGCCGGAGACCAGCTGCTGCAGGGTGCGCGAGTTGATCTGGTTGCGCAGCGAGTCGGTGATGATCGGTGCCAGGCGGGCGTTGGCGATACGCGGATCGCCGCCGGTGGCACGGAAGTAGTCACCCACGTTGGAGATGTAGCCGATGGCGAAGAAGTCGACGCTGACGTCCTTCTGCTCGGCAGTGAAGTAGCGCGCCGGAGCGGTGTCGAGCACCTGGAAGCGGCGGTCGAAGACCTTCACCGTTTCCACCACCGGCACCTTGAAGTGCAGGCCCGGCTTGATGTCCGAACGCACCACCTTGCCCAGGTTCAGGACCATGGCAGTCTGGTCCTCACGGACCACGTACACCGAGCCGAGCAGGCCCAGCACCACCGCCACGATCACGGCGATCCAGATAGGACTCTTCATCGGCTGCCCTCCTCACGGCCGCTCGGTCGCCCGGTCGGGCGGCCCACCGGCCGGCCCGGATCACGGGAAGCTTCCACCGCTGCACCCGGCAGCGACGGCATCACCACGTCCGGGTTCGCTACTGCGGCCGGAGCCGACGTGCTGGGACGGGTATCGCCGGTCATCGGCACATAGATCAGCTGGCGACCATCGCCACCGATCACCTTGCGGTTCTCGCTCAGCACCTGCTGCACGGTCTCCAGCCACAGGCGCTTGCGGGTCACTTCCGGGGCGTCCTTGTACTGGGCCTGCAACAGACTGAAGCGCTGCGCGTCACCCTCGGCCTTGGACACCACGGCCTGCTTGTAGCCTTCTGCGGTGGTACGGGCACGCGAGGCCTGGCCTCGGGCTTCCGGCACGACCTTGGCGGCGTAGGCCTGCGCTTCGTTGATCAAGCGTTCCTTGACCTGCTGGGCACCGTTGACCTCGTCGAAGGCCGGCTTGACTTCCTCCGGCGGACGGGCGTCCTGCAAGGTCAGGCCGGTCACGGTCAGGCCGGTCTTGAACGCCTTCAGCAGCGCCTGCAGGCGCTCCTCGGCGGCCACGGCCAGCGGGCCACGGTTGTTCAGCACCGCGTTGAGGTCGGCGCGGCCGACTTCCTCACGGACCGCACTCTGCGCCGACTGCTCCAGCACCTGGTTGGCATCAACCGTGCCGAACAGGTACTGCTGCGGGTCGTCGATGCGGTACTGGACGTTCAGCGAGACGTTGACGATGTTCTCGTCGCGGGTCAGCACCGGTACCTGGATCGAGAAGGTCTTGATCTCGGTGGCGTTGACCTTGGTGACCGATTCGATCGGCCACGGCAGCTTGAAGTTCGGGCCGGGCTGCAGGATCCGCGAGAACTGGCCGAAGCGCAGCACCACGCCACGCTGCTGTTCGCCGATCAGCTGGAAGCTGGAGAACAGCACCAGCAGCACCACGGCCGCCGCGACCCAACGCAGGATGCCGCCGTCGAACAGGTCCTTCAGCGGCCCGGGCAGTCCGCCCCAGCCACCACCATTGCCACCACCGCGCGACCCGAACGGCCCGCGTCGATTGTTCTCGGGGCCTTGTCCGCCCTTGTTGCCGCCGGGTGTATTCCAGGCCATGCACGCTCCATCAAGATGTGGGCTGCGGCGCGGGCCCTTCCCGCAACGCCAGCCGTGAAACCATTACCGATCATACAAGATGGGGCGGACCGGCAGGATTGAAAGGGGCTCGACGGGGTAAGGTGGCGTTTTCCTCGAAGTCAGGCAGCGCCGATGGCCCCCACCACCCCGTTTACCGCCTTCCGCATCGAAAATGACGATGCCGGTTACCGCGCCGGCCTCGCCCAGCTCACTGTCGACGACCTCAACCCCGGCCAGGTGCTGATCCGCGCACAGTGGTCTTCGGTCAACTACAAGGACGCGCTGGCGGGCACCGGCAAGGGTAGGATCCTGCGCCGCTTCCCGCTGGTCGGCGGGATCGATGTGGCCGGCACCGTGGTGGCATCCACCGACCCGGCCTGGCGTGAAGGCGATGCGGTACTGGCCACCGGCTGCGGCCTCAGCGAAACCCGCGACGGCGGCTACAGCCAATATGTGCGGCTGGAATCGAGCGCGGTGATCGCGCTGCCGGCCGGGCTGAGTGCCCGCGAGGCAATGGTGCTGGGCACCGCCGGCTTCACGGCGGCGTTTGCCCTGCTGCGCCTGCAGGACAACCGGCAGACCCCGGAGCTCGGCCCGCTGGCGGTCACCGGTGCCAGCGGCGGTGTGGGCGCGCTGGCGCTGTCCATCTTCAGCCGCGCCGGCTACACAGTGCACGCGGTCAGCGGCAAGCCAGAGCAGTCGGACTTCCTGCGCGGCATCGGCGCCGCCGAAGTGCTGCCACGTGAGGCGTTGGCCGATACCGGCCCACTGCAGTCCGCCCGCTTCGGCGGGGGCCTCGACAATGCCGGAGGCGACATGCTGGCCAGCCTGCTGGCGCAGACCGTGCCCTATGGCAGCGTGGTCAGCGCCGGCCTCGCGGCGAGCCCGAAACTGGACATGACGGTGATGCCGTTCATCCTGCGCGGCGTGTCACTGCTGGGCGTGTCCTCGGCCAATGCACCGCGCGGGCTGCGCGAAGCGGTGTGGGCGCGACTGGGCAACGAGTGGAAGCCGCAGCACCTGGACCGCATCTGTACCGCCGAAGTCGGCCTGGACGGCCTGCCGGCGGTGTTCGAGCGGATGCTGGCCGGCGGTTCGCTGGGCCGCACCGTGGTGCGGATCGACTGAACGTCGCAGGCAGGCGACGGACGGCAGATGGGCCCCTCCCCCCGGTAATGAGCCCGCACTACACTGCGGGCATTACATGGGGAACAACATGGCACGCATTCTGATCGTCGACGACTCACCGTCGCAGCTGTTGGGGATACAGCGCATCGTCGAGAAGCTCGGGCACCAGATCCTGACCGCCACCGATGGCGCGGCCGGCGTGGAAACCGCCAAGGCCGAGCTGCCTGACCTGGTCCTGATGGACGTGGTGATGCCCAACCTCAATGGCTTCCAGGCCACCCGCACGCTTGCGCGCGACGAGGCGACCCGGCACATCCCGGTGATCCTGGTGACCACCAAGGACCAGGACACCGACCGCATGTGGGGCATGCGCCAGGGTGCCAAGGCCTACATCACCAAGCCGTTCTCGGAAGACGAACTGTCCGAGGTGCTGGAGCGGGTGTTCGCCGGGCAGGGCTGAGGCTTCCTGGCGGTGCCAACCGTGCTTGGCCCACCGCTCTGGTAGGTGCCAACCTTGGTTGGCACGCTTTTGTAGTGCCGGCCGCTGGCCGGCAACCACGCATCACCATCCAGGCCAATGAAATTGCCGGCCAGCGGCCGGCACTACCGGAAGGCGTGGGGGCCAGGAACCGCCCCCGCCGTATCACTCAGATCGTCTCGCCGAAGGCCTTTGCCAGGTTCCGGTACGCCTTCTTCTGCGCCTCGTCGGTCGCGGCCGGGGCCACGATCTCGATTTCAACAATCTGGTCGCCATCCGGGCTGCCTGGCAGCCCGCGGCCGCGCAGGCGCAGCTTGCGGCCGGCATCGGAATCGGCCGGAATCTTCAATTCCACCGCTCCACCCAGGGTCGGCACGCTGATGCTGGTGCCCAGCGCGGCCTGCCACGGCGTGACCGGCAGCGTGTAGAGGATGTTGCGGCCATCGACCTCGAACTGCGGGTGGGCAGCGTATTCCACTTCCAGCAGCAGGTTACCGCCGTGGTTGCCCTGCCCCGCCAGGCGGATCACCTGGCCCGGGCGGATACCCTTGGGCACGCGTACATCCAGCTGCTTGCCGTTGACGGTGATGCGCAGGCTGTCGCCGTTGTAGGCCGCTTCCAGCGGCACCGACAGCTTGGCGCGGGTGTCGCGGTTCGGCGCGTGGCCCTGGCTGCTGAAGCCCGGGCCCGGACCTGCACCGCCACGCTGGCGCGCGAACAGGCTCTCGAAGAAGTCGCTGAAGCCGCCATTGGGGCCACCGCCGCCGAACACTTCCTCGAAGTTGAAGCCACCGGCACCGCCGTAGTTCGGCGGTACGTTGAATTCCTCGCCCGGGCGATAGCCCTGTGCGCGCAGCTGGTCGTAGGCCGCGCGCTTCTCCGGGTCACGCAGCGCCTCGTAGGCCTCGTTGACCGCCTTGAACTTGTCCTCGGCCCCGGCCTCCTTGCTGACGTCCGGGTGGTACTTGCGTGCCAGCCGGCGGTAGGCGGTCTTGATTTCCGCCTCGCCCGCGCTCGGTTCCACCCCCAGGGTGGCGTAGTAATCCTTGAATTCCATCCAGCTACCTCGATCTGCTTCGGCCGCGCCGGTGGCGCCGCCCCGGGTTCATTCTACGCGCCGGCGATGCTACGCCGCCCCTGGTGCGGCCCCGGTGAGGCCGACTGATCCTGCGCAATGCGGCTGCCATCCCCATGCCCCACGCTGTGGCTGGAAGCCCCTGCCACAAAGCCTGAAGATGGGGCCTGCACACCGGGTTTCCAATGTCTTGACGCGTCTGTCCCATCCGGCCCACTAGCCTGCCCCTGCAAGGAGTTCCCCATGACCATCCATGTCGGCGACCGCATTCCGGAAGTGACCCTCAAGCGTATCCGCGAGGGCATCGAAACACTCGATACGCATTCGCTGTTCGATGCGCGCAAGGTGGTGTTGTTCGCCGTGCCCGGCGCGTTCACCCCGACCTGCTCGGCACGCCATCTGCCGGGCTTCGTCGAGAAATTCGATGCATTCCGCAAGCGCGGCATCGACGTCTACTGCATGGCGGTCAACGATCCGTTCGTGATGAAGGCCTGGGCCGCCGACCAGAGCGTGCCCGACGGCCTGCTGATGCTGTCCGACGGCAACGCCGAACTGACCCGCGCGCTCGGCCTGGAACTCGATGCCAGCGCCTCGGGCATGGGCATCCGTTCGCGCCGCTTTGCCCTATACGTGGTCGACGGCGTGGTCCGCGCAGCGTGGATCGAGCAGCCCGGCCAGTTCGAGGTGTCATCAGCCGATTACGTGCTGGAGCACCTGCCCACCTGATCTTCCACCGCAAGAGGAAACGGCCAGCCATGTCCACCAAGCCAGCCAAAGCTCCCAAGCCTGCCGCCAAGGTACCCGGCATCAGCGATCGCAAGACCCTGCGCGAGCGCGCCCGGCGCAACATCGAAGATGGGGCGATCACCGACAGCTACAGCGCCGATCGCAAGGCGGTGATCAAGCTGCTCAACGATGCACTGGCCACCGAGTACGTGTGCGTGCTGCGCTACTACCGGCACTACTTCATGGCCAAGGGCATGCTGGCCGACGCGATCAAAGCCGAGTTCCTGGAACATGCACAGCAGGAACAGGCGCATGCCGGCAAGTTGGCCGAGCGCATCGTCCAGCTTGGCGGCGAGCCGGACTTCAACCCCGATACGCTGACCGCGCGCTCGCATGCCGAGTACAAGGAAGGCAGTGACCTGCGCGACATGGTCCGCGAAAACCTGGTGGCCGAGCGCATCGCCATCGACAGCTACCGCGAGATGATCAACTTCATCGGCGACCGCGACACCACCACCAAGCGCATCCTTGAAGAGATCCTGGCGCAGGAAGAGGAGCACGCCGACGAGTTTGCGGACCTGCTGGATGGGTGGATCGGGGAATGATCCGGTAGATGCCCACCTTGGTGGGCGCTTCGCCGCGTGCCAACCAAAGTTGGCACCTACCAGAGCACGAAGGTGTCATTGGCGCTGGACCGAGCGCCAACCGAGGTCGGCACCTACCGCAGGACGTTGAACCGCACCTGCGTCCACGCGCCATCCGCCGCCAGCGCGGTCAGCGTATGTGTGCCCGGCTCGGCGAACTCGCGCTGCATCAACTGTGCGCCGTGGGTCTGCGCGATCCAGCGGCCATCCAGCAGCCAGTCCACCGTCTGCTCGCTGCCCAGCGCGCGCAGTTGCAGGCGCACGCCGTGTTCGGCATTGGGTGCGCGAGCCAGGGTGGCACCGTTGTTGAGACCGTCGATGTGCAGCGCCACGCTGGCATCGCGCCCGTCATCACGGCAATCCGGTGACAGCGCTGGCAACTGCGAGGCCTCGCGCGTGGCCTTGGGCAACCACGGCGACAGCAGCGCCGGCCAGCGCGCGATCTCCCGTGGCACTTCCTCATGTGGCACGCGGCAGTCCGCCGACACACGCAGGCCGGTGTGCGCGTCAGCGAGGTAACGCTGCCGGCCCGGCTGCCAACGTCGTGCTTCGCGCTCGGGGAAGGTTGGCGGTGCGGCACCATCCAGCAGGTAGGCCGGCATCCGCCGCTGGCACAACGCTGGAGGCAGGCCTTCGGCGCGTTCGCCGGTCGGCCAGCAGATCTCTTCCTCACTGACGCTGGACGGCATCGGTGCGGCCGCCGAGTCGCCACGCTGGCGCGGCAGGCTGTCGACCACTTCGAACATCAACGGCAACGCGGTGACCGCGCCGTACTGGCCGGGTAACGGTGTGCCGTCCGGCCGTCCCACCCACACGCCCACGGTGTAGTGGCGCGTGCTACCGATCGCCCACGCATCGCGATAGCCATAGCTGGTGCCGGTCTTCCAGGCTACGCGCGGGCGACCGCCAACATCGAAGGTGCCAGCGCTGTAGCCTGGGCGCGGGTTCGATTCCAGCATTTCGCGCACGATCCAGCTTGCGCCCGGCGAGGCCAGGCGCCGCTCGATCATCGGTTCGTCATCGGTGTAGCGCACACGTCCAGCAATGCCGTTGCGGTTGAGCGCGGCGAACGCGCCGACCAGATCTTCCAGCCGCGCACCGGTACCGCCCAGAATCAAAGACAGGTTGGGCGTGCTGCCCGGCGGGAAGCGCAGCTGGATGCCGGAGTGTGAAAGCCGCGCAGCAAAGCGCGCAGCCCCGACCCGCTGCAGCAGGTCCACCGAGGGCACGTTGAGCGACAGGCGCAATGCGCTGGACGCGCCGATCGGCCCATTGAAGGCCATGTCGAAATTGCCGGGTCGGTAGCTGCCGAAACTCTGTGGCGCATCAACCAGCAGGCTTTCCGAATGGATCAGGCCGTCATCCAGTGCCATCGCATACAGGAACGGCTTCAGCGTGGAGCCCGGCGAGCGCCAGGCCTGCACCATGTCCACGTGGCCGAGGCGCTGACGGTCTCCGAAGGACAACGTGCCGACATAGGCACGCGCCTGCAGGGTCTGGTTGTCGACCACCAGCAACGCGGCAGAGGTGCGCTCGGGCAGCGTCGAGAAATAGCTGGCCACGCGTTCTTCCAGCGTGCGCTGCAGGCCGATGTCGATGCTGCTCTGGATGCGTGCCTGTCCTGGATGCGCCGAATGCAGGCGCTGCGCAAGCAATGCGGCGTGCAGCGGCGGCCGCAGCGAGCGCGCCACCACGTTCTCGATACGCGCGTCTTCCACCTCTTCCGGCGTCCACGCCCCCAGTTCGGCCATGCGTGACAGCACCTTGTCCCGCGCTTTCTGCGCCGCTTCCGGATGACGGTCCGGACGCAGCCGGCTCGGCGCCTGTGGCAGCACTGCCAGCAGCGCGGCCTCGGCATGCGACAGCTGCGCCGCCGGCTTGCCCAGGTAGGCCCAGCTGGCCGCTTCCACCCCCTCGATGGTGCCGCCATATGGCGCCCGTTCCAGATACAGGGCCAGGATCTGCTGCTTGCTCAGGTGCGCCTCAAGCTGCACTGCGCGCAGCATCTGCTTGAGCTTGCCCCAGGGCGTACGCGTATGCGGGTCGAGGATGCGTGCGACCTGCATGGTCAGGGTCGAGCCACCGGACACGATGCGGCCACCGCGCAGCAGCTGGCCGCTGGCACGCAGGATCGCCAGCGGATTGATGCCCGGATGGCGCCAGAACCAGCGGTCTTCGTAGGTCAGCAGCGCCTGCAGGTACAACGGCGAGACGCTGTCGATCGATGCCGGATAGCGCCACACGCCCTCGGCGTCGGCGAACGCACGCAACGGTGTGCCGTCTGCAGCCACCACCAGGGTGCTGGTATCGCGCTGCTTCGGCAGCGGCGGCGGAAAAGCGAAATCCAGCACCAGCAGCAGCGCCAGCGTGGCGGCCGTGCCCCAGCGCAACCACGGCCACAGCGGCCGCAGCCGGCGGCGCAGGGCCGCCAGCCGGGTCTTCATTGCGTCTTTCATTGCAGGTTGCCAGCGGGACGGGCCGCGCCGTCGCGGCCCGTCCGCGTGGTCACGGCTGTACCACCGTGATCGTGGTCGGGTTGCTGCGGCCAACGCCGCGCAGCTGTGGCCGGTACATGTCCTCCACCAGCGGCGGCGGCACCGAGTAAGTACCCGGGGTCACCGCGCGCACCAGATAGAACACGTTGGCCTTGCTGCCACGCGAGAGCTTCAGCGCGGCCACATAGCGGTCGTCGCGGAACTCTTCGTGCTTGGTGTCGGCAGCTTCGCCGCGGTCGCTGATGGTGATGCCATCAACCACCACATCGGCCCACTGCTTGGCATCGCCCAGATTGAAGTTCTCGATCTCCAGGCCGGCCGGCAACAGGTCGGTCAGCAATGCATCGGGCATCGTGGTGTCGGCGGTAACGGTGACGCGCACGATCAGGGCTTCGCCCTCCTTCAGCGGACGCGGCGACCACGGCTTGCCATCGGTGCCGAAGTAGCTGCGCTCGATACCCAGCACGCGGTTGTCCGGTGCGGGCGCACTGCGCGGAATGCCGGCCACGTCGATGCTGGCGAACATCGGCGGCTGCCCCTGCGGGGTGAAGCGCACGCCACTGGCCAGTTCGCTGGCACTGAAGTTGCGGCCGAACAGCTTGCGCTCGCCGATGGTCTCGGTGTTGCCACCGATCACCAGTTCACCGGCCACCAGTGCCTTCTGGTTGGCGGCCAGGGCCTTGCCAAGACGGGCGATGGCCACCTGCTCCTGCGTACTCAGCCACATCCAGCCCGCATTACGGCGCGCATCCAGGCCACGGCCCAGATCAACCGCACGTGCATCCCAGGCCGGCTTGGCCAGCTTGTTTTCGTGGGTCAGCGCGATCATCAGCGCGTCATCACGGATCGCACTGCCGTAGTCGCCGAAGTACGACGGGCGTTCGCTGCTGGACTTGGCGAAGGCCGCGGCCAGTGCCGCCTGGCCACGCTTGGCATCGCCCTGCAGCGACAGCGCCACGCCCAGGTGGACCAGCGACAGGCCACCCACCGCCTTGCTGCGCTCGTTGTCGTACAACGTGCGCAGCGTACCCAGCGGCGCACGGTTGACCCGGGCCAGCACGTAACCCGAGTACGCCTGATTGGCGAACTTCAGCTTCTCGCGATCCTCCTGGCCGTAGAACTGGTTGCCACCGGACAGCAGGTCCTCGCTGAGCCGGTTCAGTGCCTTCTGCAGCACGTTGTCGGGCACCGCGAAGCCGGCGTCCTTGGCGTCGAGCAGGAACTCGGTGATGTACGGGGTCAGCCACGGGTTCACATAGCCGTCGTCACCCCACATCGAGAAGTTGCCGTTGGCCACCTGCATCGACGCCAGGCGGCCGAACGCGCCTTCCATGCGCTCGCGGCGGGTCTTGGCATCCAGGCCGTCGGCACCGAGCATCGACGATGTCGCCTGGTCCAGGATCAGCGCCGCATAGCCCTTGCTGGTGGTCTGCTCGGCACAGCCGTACGGGTAGTTCAACGCGCCCTGCAGCGCACTGGCGAACGGGATCGGCGGCAGCGGGCTGACCAGCAGGCGGGCATTGACCGACTCGGACATCAAGCCATCGGTCAGGCTGTTGTCGAGGCTGACCGCCGCCAACGGATCCAGCGTGCGCACCTGCGAACGCAGCACCTGCGGCCACGCCGCACGCACCGGCAGCTCGTAGCGGCGGTCGGCCTTGAAGCCGTTGCCATCCACCCGCACCCGCACCTTGGCCACGCTGTGGCCTTCGCGTGCAGACAGCGGGAAGCTCAGCGTGGTCTTGGCATCGGCATTCAACTGCACGCTGCGGCTGCCCTCGCCCAGGTTCAGCGGGCCTTCGCTTTCCACCTTCACGTTGAACTGGCCCGGCTTGCCGGTGAAATTCTGCACGTCCAGGGTCACGGTGCTGCGGTCACCCGGGGCGAGCACGCGCGGCATGCTAGCTTCGGCCAGGATCGGCGCGCGCACCACGGTTTCCACGTCACGCTTGCCGTACTGGTCATCGCTGTAGACCAGCGCAGACACCCGCAGTGTGCCGTTGAAGTCTGGCACCTTCAGGCGTATGCGGGCGATGCCCCTGGCATCAAGCTGCACCGGGCCGGAGAACAGGTCCACGGTCTGCACGCGCGCGGTCGGGCGCTTGGCCTGCGGCAATGCCTGCAGCGCCATGTCGCCACCGAACTTCAGCTTGCCGGCACCGCCGTCGAAGCTCTCGATCACCCGGCTGTAGATGTCGTAGGCATCAATGCCAAGGCGACGCTGGGCGAAGAAGTGCGCACCGGCATCGGGCACCGGGAAGCGGGTGATGTTGAGGATGCCCACGTCCACCGCCGAGACGGTGACGTGCGCCATCTTGCCGGCCAGCTGCGGCGCGCTGACCGTCACCGGCAGGTCCTGCTCCGGCCGCATCTGCTTGGGCGCGGCCAGGCCGACGGCTACGGTGCGCCCCTTGCGATCCATCGGCACATGCACCACGCCCACGGCACGGGCCGGAGTGATCTTGCTCGGCGCGCTGCCGCCGCGGAACACCAGTGCGGTGATGTAGACGTCGTGGCGCTCCCAATCGGCGGTGACCGGAATCTTGAAGGTCGAACCCGGCTTGGCCTCGATGTCCTGCACGTACAGCATGCGGTCGGTCTCGACCATCAGGATGCCCTTGCCGGCATGCGGCGGGGTCACCGTCACTTCCAGGGTGTCACCAGCCTTGTAGCCGGTCTTGTCCAGGCCCAGCTTGACCTTGTCCGGGCGTGCATCCAGGCCACGGTTGTCATCGCCCCAGCTCCAGCCAGCACGGAACGGGTAGCGACTCGTCAGGCCGGTGGACGGATCGAACACGTCCACCCGGTATTCGCCCCACTCCACCGGGAAATCGAAGGCGACCGCGCTGCTGCCGGCATCGACGGTGCGGGTCTCCTTGTTCTCGAAGCGGCGGGTGAAATCGTAGTCCCAGCGGTTGTCGTTGAAGGTCCAGTGGTAGTCGCGCAGTTCGCGCACCAGGGTGATCTTCAGGCCCTTGGCCGGCTGCGGTGTGCCCGCAGCATCCACGCGCATCAGCTCGAAGCGTGCGTTGCCGTTGGAGTCAGCACCATCCTCGGGGTTGAACAGCGGGCGCACGCCGACCAGCGCGTTGGCCGGCCACATCACCCGCTTCAGGGTGCGGGTGACGGTACGGCCACCGGTTTCATACAGGCTGCCGGACAGCACCACCGCGATCGGCGCCTTGGCCTTGGCCGCCTCTTCCGGCAACGCCACATCCTCACGCAGCTGGCCGTTGCCCGGCAGCGTGGTGTCGATCACGTCCTTGGCTTCGCGCGGCAGCTGCAGGGTCGGGTCACCGAAGAAGTAGCCCGGCAGGCCCTCGACCGGCTGCTGCTCGGCGGCCACCGCCATGCGCGCGGTGAAACGGTTGCCGTCCGCCGGCGCACCGTACAGGTAGGCACCATTGGCCTGCAGGCGCAGGTCCTCGCCCGGCTTCAGCGTCTTCTGCGCGCTGTCCAGGTCCAGCTTCATGCGCTCGGGCAGGAACTCCTCGATACGCAGGGTCATGCCCTGGATCGCCTCCTTGCTGGCCGGATCGGTGCGGAACTCGACCTGCCAGCGCCCGGTCGGCGCCTCGGTGGGAATGACCTGCTCGAAGTTGATGTAGCCCTGCTCGCCCGGCTGCAGGCGGGTCTCGCGGAAGGTCTTGCCGTCGGGCTGCTTCAAGCGCAGGAACACCGGCTGTGCCTTGACCGGCTTGCCGTCGTTGTCACGCAGCAGGGCGGACAGGCGCACGGTCTCGCCCGGGCGATACAGGTCACGGCCGGACCAGGCGTAAACGTCGAACCAGGCATTGTCACGACCGGCCACGGCAAATTCGCTCAGGTCCAGCGCAGGCTGGTTGAACGGCAGGAAGCTGGTGTCCTTGCCCGTGCTGGCGACCAGCACGTGGGTGGCATCCAGGGTGTAGTTCAGCAGCGCATTGCCGTTGCCGTCGGTGCTGCCCTTCAGCACCACCTCGCCCTTGGCGTCGAGCACACGCAGGTCGATGCTCTTCAGCGGCGCACCGTCCTTGAGGCCGGCGGTGTGCACGAACAGCTTGTCCTTGTAGGCGCGCGTATGCAAGCCGATGTCGCTGACCGAGAAGAACGCGGTATCGAACTCGCCTTCATAGTCGCCGGTGCGCTTGAGCAGGGCGAAGTACAGGCCCGGCTCCTGCAGTTCCTTGATGTCCTGGGTCGGCAGGTAGGTCAGTACCCGCTCGTTTTTCTTGCCGCCAAGGATGAAGCGATTGACGTAGACCGGCTCGGCCAGCTTGTTGATCGGACTGCGCTCGTAGTCGCTGCTCAGCTCCCAGCTGCCACGGCGGCCGCCGCGCTGGTACTGGCTGAAGAAGGTCGGCAGGTCCTTCTCGCGCACGCGCAGGAATTCGACGTCGACCTCCGGCACGTTCACCGAGACCACCGGCAGGCCGCGGCTGTCCTTGGCCGGCAGCACGCTGCCCTGCGAGGCGAAGCCAACCACCGGCTTCAGCTCGCCGCTGAACACCTTCTGCTTCAGCTCCTTGCCCAGGCGGCTGCCGTCGGCGGCCAGCAGGTCGGGCGAGACCACCAGGCTGAATTCCTTGCCGGCCTCGACGAATGGATAGCGCAGGGTCAGGCCGTCATCGGACAGCGTCCAGCTGCTGTCGTCGGTGCCGACCTTCTCTTCGAAGCGCACCAGCTTGTCGAAATCCTGGGTGCCCACCAGTGGGCGCGAGAACTCCAGCGCCAGCGACAGGCCTTCGTTCTTCTGGTCCGGGTAAGCGCGCAGCAGGGTGAATTCCTTCACCTGCTCGGCCTTGGTGGTGATGGCCTCACCGCTGCTCTTGGGCAGCTGCCCGCTGTCGTTGCGGCAGCCGGCCAGGCCCAGCACCAGGCCTCCTGCCAGCAATGCTGCCGTCCATCCCCACCGCATCCGCCGTGCCGGACCGCTCATGTCGTCACTCCTTGATCGAGGTGGCCATTATAGGCAGGCCGCGTCAAGGTGTTGACGCGAATTCGGCAGGAATGCATCGGAACGGTAGCGCCGGGCCATGCCCGGCAGGGTTGGTAGTCGCCAACCTTGGTTGCCGTTGGGCCCGTGCCAACCAAGGTTGGCACCCACCAACGCCACCCTACCCCGGCAGGTACAGGTCCACGTAATCGGTCACCGGCGTCGCCGCCAGCGCCACCGGGTCGAGCGACGCGGCCAGGATGCGCTGCTGCTGGGCGGTCGGGAAGCGGTGGGCCAGGTGCCGGCGGAACTTGTCCATCAGCAGCGGAATGCCCTCCCCGCGGCGGCGGGCGTGGCCCAGCGGGTACTCCACCAGCACCTCCGGCAGTTCACTGCCATCGTTGAAGCGCACGCTGAGGCCGTTGGCGATGCTGCGCTTGCCCGGGTCCAGGTAGTCGGCGCTGAGCTGCGGATCCTCGTGGCAGGCCATCTTCGCGCGCAATGCATCGATGCGCGGATCGGCGGCGACGTCGTCCTCATAGTCCTCGGCCACCAGCCGCCCATGCAGCAGCGCGATGGCGATCATGTACTGCACGCAGTGGTCGCGGTCGGCCGGGTTATGCAGTGGACCCTGTTTGTCGATGATGCGGATGCAGGCTTGCTGGGTCCGGATCGCGATGTGCTCGATGTCCTCGACGCGCCTGCCGGCCACGCGCAGCTGCTGGTGCAGCGTGATCGCCGCCTCCACCGCGGTCTGGCCGTGGAACTCGGCCGGATAGCTGATCTTGAACAGCACGTTTTCCATCACATAGCTGCCCAACGGTCTCTCCAGCGTCAGTGCCTGGCCATGCATGGACACTGCCTCGAAGCCCCAGGTCGGTGCACTGAGCACGCTCGGATAGCCCATTTCGCCCGTTGCCGCGATCAGCGCCAGGCGCACGCCACGACTGGTGGCGTCGCCGGCGGCCCAGCTCTTGCGCGAACCGGTGTTGGGCGCGTGCCGGTAGGTGCGCAGCGCCTGGCCATCGACCCAGGCCAGCGACACTGCATTGAGCATGCGTTCGCGATCCAGCCCGAGCAACTGCGCGACCACGGCGGTGGTCGCCACCTTGACCAGCACCACATGGTCCAGCCCGACCCGGTTGAAGGAATTCTTCAGCGCCAGCACGCCCTGGATCTCATGCGCCTTGATCATCGCCAGCAGCACGTCGTGCACGGTCGGCGGTGGGCGACGCAGGGCCTGCGCGTTGCGTCCCAGCCAATCGCAGACGGCGAGGATGCCGCCCAGGTTGTCCGACGGGTGGCCCCATTCGGCGGCCAGCCAGGTGTCGTTGAAATCCAGCCAGCGCACCATCGCGCCAAGGTTGAAGGCGGCCTGCACCGGATCCAGCACGTAGTGCGTGCCCGGCACGCGCGCGCCGTTGACCACGCTGATGCCCGGCACCACGGGACCGAGCAGCTTGCTGCAGGCCGGGAAGGACAGCGCTTCCAGGCCGCAGCCCAGCGTATCAAGCAGGCAGTGATGCGCGGTCTGGAACGCCAGTGGTGAGTCGATGCGCGCGTCGCGCACGTAGTCGACGATGTCCACCAGCAGCGCATCCCACGCTGCACGCTCGTTGGATGGGGTGTGGTTGCCGGACATCGTCGATCTCCTCTTCAGAAAAGCAGGTCAGGCCGCGCATCCCGGTAGTCGCCAACCTTGGTTGGCGCTGGAGATTGCCCGGGCGGTGCCAATGCCATGCCAACCAAGGTTGGCATCTACCGAAGCGTGTGATGCCAGCGCCGACCTGCTGGTTACTCGGCCGGCACCCGCACCTTGCCTTCCATCAGCACGCGGGCACTGCGGCTCATGATGGCCTTGCTTACTGTCCACTGCCCGTCAACGAGTGCCGCCTGCGCACCCACGCGCAATGTGCCGGAGGGATGACCGAAGGTCACCGCTTCGCGCTCGCCGCCGCCTGCAGCACGGTTGACCAGTGTTCCGGGAATTGCCGCTGCAGTGCCGATCGCCACGGCGGCGGTACCCATCATCGCGTGGTGCAGTTTTCCCATCGACAACGCGCGCGCGTGCAGGTCGATCGCCGACGCCGGGATAGCTTTGCCACTGGACGAGACATAGTCCTGTGCCGGCGCCACGAAGGCCACCTTCGGCGTGTGCTGACGGGTGGCCGCGTCTTCCAGCTTCGAGATCAGGCCCATGCGCACTGCACCGTAGGCGCGGATCTTCTCGAAGCGCTCCAGCGCTCCTTTATCCTCGTTGATCACCGGCTGCAGCTCGGTACCGGTGTAACCCAGGTCGGCGGCGTTGAGGAAGATCGTCGGAATGCCGGCGGTGATCATCGTCACCTCGAAGCTGCCCACGCCCGGCACTTCCAGCGTATCGACCAGATTCCCGGTGGGGAACATCGCGCCGGCATCGCCGTCGTCGGACGGATCAATGAATTCAAGCTGGATCTCGGCGGCCGGGAAGGTCACGCCATCCAGCTCGAAATCACCGGTTTCCTGCACTTCGCCATCGCGCATCGGCACATGGGCAATGATGGTCTTGCCGATGTTGGCCTGCCAGATGCGCACGGTGCACAGGCCATCGCGTGGCACGCGAGCAGGATCGATCAGGCCGTTGGCGATGGCGAACGGACCCACCGCAGTGCTGAGATTGCCGCAGTTGCCGCTCCAATCGACGAAGGCGGTGTCGATCGAGACCTGGCCGTACAGATAGTCGACATCGTGATCCGGCACAGAGGCGGTGGAGATGATCACGCACTTGCTGGTGCTGGAGGTGGCGCCCCCCATGCCGTCGGTCTGCTTGCCATACGGATCGGGCGAACCGATCACGCGCATCAGCAGCGCATCGCGCTCGGCGCCAGGCACCTGCGCGGCCTCGGGCAGGTCCTGCAGGCGGAAGAACACGCCCTTGCTGGTGCCGCCGCGCATGTAGGTGGCGGGAATACAGAGTTGCGGGAGAAATGCCATGGAACGGTTCCTTGCAATGAAAGACGGCCCGTTACCGGGCCGTCGGATGCCTTACGCCACCTTGGCGCCTTCCAGGAAGTCCTGTGCGAAACGCTGCAGCACGCCACCGGCTTCGTAGATCGCCACTTCCTCGTCACTGTCCAGGCGGCAGGTGACCGGCACGATCACGTCCTGGCCGTCGCGGCGGTGGATGACCACGCGCAGCTCGGCGCGCGGCGTGCGTTCACCGATGACGTCGAAGGTTTCGGTGCCATCGATGCCCAGGGTCAGACGGGTGGTGCCCGGCTTGAACTCCAGCGGCAGCACGCCCATGCCGATCAGGTTGGTGCGGTGGATGCGCTCGAAGCCTTCGGCAACGATGGCCTCCACGCCAGCCAGGCGCACGCCCTTGGCGGCCCAGTCACGCGAAGAACCCTGCCCGTAGTCGGCACCGGCGATGATGATCAGCGGCTGCTTGCGCTCCATGTAGGTCTCGATCGCTTCCCACATGCGCATGACCTTGCCTTCCGGCTCGACGCGCGCCAGCGAACCCTGTTTCACGCTGCCATCTTCATTGCGCACCATCTCGTTGAACAGCTTCGGGTTGGCGAAGGTGGCACGCTGCGCGGTCAGGTGGTCACCGCGATGGGTGGCGTAGGAATTGAAGTCCTCTTCCGGCAGGCCCATCTTCGCCAGGTATTCGCCAGCCGCACTCGAGGCCAGGATCGCGTTGGACGGCGACAGGTGGTCGGTGGTGATGTTGTCGGGCAACACCGCCAGCGCACGCATGCCGGCCAGCGAGCGCTCACCGGCCAGTGCACCTTCCCAGTACGGCGGACGACGGATGTAGGTGCTCTGCGGGCGCCAGTCGTACAGCGGGCTCACCGCTGCGCCGTGTTCGACGCGTACGTTGAACATCGGGTTGTAGACGCTGCGGAACTGCTCCGGCTTCACCGCCGCCTTCACCACCGCATCGATCTCGGCGTCACTCGGCCAGATGTCCTTCAGGCGCACCTCGTTGCCGTCGGTGTCCACGCCCAGCACATCCTTCTCGATGTCAAAGCGGATGGTGCCGGCAATGGCGTAGGCGATCACCAGCGGCGGCGAGGCCAGGAACGCCTGCTTCGCATACGGATGGATGCGGCCGTCGAAGTTGCGGTTGCCCGACAGTACCGCCGTGGCGTACAGGTCACGGTCGATGATTTCCTGCTGGATCTTCGGATCCAGCGCGCCGCTCATGCCATTGCAGGTGGTGCAGGCGAAGGCGACGATGCCGAAGCCCAGCTTCTCCAGGTCCGGCAGCAGGCCCGCTTCTTCCAGGTACAGCTGCACTGCCTTGGAACCGGGTGCCAGCGACGACTTCACCCAAGGCTTGCGCAGCAGGCCGCGCTCGTTGGCCTTGCGTGCCAGCAGGCCGGCGGCGATCACGTTGCGCGGGTTGGAGGTATTGGTGCAGCTGGTGATGGCAGCGATGATCACCGCGCCATCCGGCATCAGGCCCTGTGCCTGCTCGGCCTTGCCTGCTTCCAGCTTGGCTTCGTCGGCGATGCCGCGCTCGGCCAGCTCGGCGGTGGCCACGCGCTTGTGCGGGTTGGACGGGCCGGCCATGTTGCGCACCACGGTCGACAGATCGAAGCGCAGCACGCGCTCGTACTGTGCGGTGGCCAGGTCATCGGCCCACAGGCCGGTGGTGCGTGCATAGTTTTCCACCAGCGCCACCTGCGATTCCTCGCGGCCGGTCAGGCGCAGGTACTCGGTGGTCTGCGCATCGATGTAGAACATCGCCGCAGTGGCGCCGTACTCCGGGCACATATTGGAGATGGTGGCGCGGTCACCGATGGTCAGTGCCGCGGCACCCTCGCCGAAGAATTCAAGCCAGGCGCCCACCACGCGTTCCTTGCGCAGGAACTCGGTCAATGCCAGCACCACGTCGGTGGCGGTGATGCCGGGCTGCGGCTTGCCGGTCAGCTCGACACCGATGATGTCCGGCAGGCGCATCCACGAGGCACGGCCCAGCATCACGTTTTCTGCTTCCAGGCCGCCAACACCGATGGCGATCACGCCCAGTGCATCCACATGCGGGGTGTGGCTGTCGGTGCCCACGCAGGTATCCGGGAAGGCCACGCCGTCCTGCACGTAGACTACCGGCGACATCTTCTCCAGGTTGATCTGGTGCATGATGCCGTTGCCCGGCGGAATCACGTCCACGTTTTCGAAGGCCAGCTTGGTCCAGTCAATGAAGTGGAAACGGTCTTCGTTGCGACGGTCTTCGATGGCGCGATTCTTCTCGAACGCCTGCGGATCGTAACCACCGCATTCCACCGCCAGCGAGTGATCGACGATCAGCTGCACCGGCACCACCGGATTGACCTTGGCCGGGTCGCCGCCCTTGTCGGCAATCGCATCACGCAGGCCGGCCAGATCGACCAGTGCGGTCTGCCCGAGGATGTCATGGCACACCACGCGCGCAGGGAACCACGGGAAATCCAGGTCGCGACGGCGCTCGATCAGCTGCTTCAGCGAATCGGTCAGCGTCGCCGGATCGCAGCGGCGCACCAGGTTCTCGGCCAGCACGCGCGATACGTACGGCAGCGTGGCGTAGGCGCCGGGCTGGATCGCATCGACAGCGGCGCGCGCGTCGAAATAGTCCAGCGAGCTGCCGGGGAGGTTCTTGCGGTAATCGGTATTCATGGGCTGGCGGGATGCTTTGGGCGGGCCGGGTGCCGGCAGTGCGGCGGCGAAAGCATCCGGCCGGCACAGGGCCGGCCGGATGGATACAGCAGGTGGATCAGACGCGCTTGTCGATGGCGACGAAGTCGCGGTCTTCCGGGCCGATGTAATTGGCGCTCGGGCGGATGATCTTGCCGTCGATACGCTGCTCGACGATGTGCGCGCTCCAGCCGGCGGTGCGGGCGATCACGAACAGGGGGGTGAACATCGCGGTCGGCACGCCCATCATGTGGTAGCTGACGGCGCTGAACCAGTCCAGGTTCGGGAACATCTTCTTGATGTCCCACATCACCGTTTCCAGGCGCTCGGCGATGTCGTACATCTTCATGCTCGACTGCTCTTCGGACAGTTCGCGGGCGACGTCCTTGATCACCTTGTTGCGCGGATCGGACACGGTGTAGACCGGGTGGCCGAAACCGATCACCACTTCCTTGCGCTCCACGCGGGCCTTGATGTCTTCCTCGGCCTCATCCGGATTGTCGTAGCGCTTCTGCACTTCGAAGGCCACTTCATTGGCACCGCCATGCTTGGGACCGCGCAGCGCACCGATGCCACCGCAGATCGCGCTGTACATGTCGCTGCCGGTGCCGGCGATGACACGGCAGGCGAAGGTGGAAGCATTGAATTCGTGCTCGGCGTACAGGATCAGCGAGGTGTGCATCGCCTTCACCCACGAATCCTGCGGCTTCTCGCCATGCAGCAGATGCAGGAAGTGACCACCGATGGAGTCGTCGTCGGTCTCCACATCGATGGCGCGGCCGTTGTGGCTCCAGTGGTACCAGTACAGCAGCATCGAACCGAGGCAGGCCATCAGCTTGTCGGCGATGTCGCGCGCACCCGGATGGTTGTGGTCGTCCTTTTCCGGCGACACGCAGCCGAGCACGGACACGCCAGTGCGCATCACGTCCATCGGGTGTGCCGACGGCGGCAGTTCTTCCAGAGCGGCCTTCACCGCCGCCGGAATGCCACGCAGCGACTTCAGCTTGGCCTTGTACGAAACCAGCTCGGCGCGGGTCGGCAGCTTGCCGTGCACCAGCAGGTAGGCGATTTCCTCGAACTCACTGGTGTTGGCCAGGTCCAGGATGTCGTAGCCACGGTAGTGCAGATCGTTGCCGCTGCGGCCCACGCTGCACAGCGCGGTGTTGCCGGCAGCAGTGCCGGACAGGGCGACGGACTTCTTCGGCTTGAAGGTCGGGGTTGCGGTCGTATCGTTCATGTTTTCCCTCCGAAAACTGATGGTGCAGGGTACTGCTTATTTCTTGGCGGCGAACAGTGCATCGAGCTGCTGCTCGAAGGCGTGGTAGCCGATGCGGTCATACAGCTCTTCGCGCGTCTGCATGCTCTCCACCACATTGCGCTGATGGCCATCGCGGCGCACCGCCTGGTAGACATTTTCGGCGGCCTTGTTGGCCGCACGGAACGCCGACAGCGGGAACAGCTGGATGGCAACGCCGGCCGAGGCCAGTTCATCGCGGCTGAACAGCGGGGTGGCACCGAATTCGGTGATGTTGGCCAGCACCGGCACCTTCACCGCATCGACGAAGCGGCGGTAGGTGTCCAGATCATAGGCAGCCTCGGCGAAGATGCCGTCGGCACCTGCCTCGACACAGGCGATGGCGCGCTCGATGGCCTTGTCCACGCCGTCCACCTGGATGGCATCGGTGCGTGCGATCAGGAAGAAGTCCGGATCAGTCTTGGCATCGGCGGCAGCCTTCACGCGGTCGACCATTTCACCCTGCGAGACGATCTCCTTGCCCGGACGGTGGCCGCAGCGCTTGGCGCCAACCTGGTCTTCGATGTGACAGGCAGCCGCGCCAGCCTTGATCAGCGACTTCACGGTGCGCGCGATGTTGAACGCGCTCGGGCCGAAACCGGTGTCGATGTCGACCATCAGCGGCAGGTCGCAGACATCGGTGATGCGCCGCACGTCGATCAGCACGTCTTCCAGGGTGTTGATACCCAGGTCCGGCAGGCCCAGCGAGCCCGCGGCAACACCGCCACCGGACAGATAGATGGCGCGGAAGCCGGCGCGCTTGGCCAGCAGGGCGTGGTTGGCGTTGATCGCGCCGATCACCTGCAGCGGCGATTCGGCAGCCAGCGCCTCACGGAAGCGGGCACCGGCGGAGAATGGGGCGGAAGCGGTCATGCGGCAATCCAGGTTGAAGAACGGGAAAGTAGGCGCAAGCACCATGCCAAGCTGCAAGCGGTTGATTTCACGGGGATGACCGGCACGCAACGGCGAAACAAATGAAACATTGAAACAGATGTATCATGAAACACCCCGCCCGAATCCGCCGCCATGTACCTGCCCCGATCACCCCTGCGCCACGCCGATATCGACCCCGGCCGCCCGGTGATCTGGACCGTCAGCGTCTCGCGGCTGACCGGCCTGCTCGGCGACGTCATTCCCGAATTCGACCGCCGCGCACGCATCGAGCAGATCAACCTCGGCTTCGAGGAGGCGGTAGAGGTGATCGGCCAGCGCCTGCGCCGCGAGCACTGTGACGTAGTGATCGCCGGCGGCTCCAATGCGGCGTGGCTGCGTGGTCGGCTGGAGCTGCCACTGGTGCCGATCCAGGCCAACGGCTTCGACCTGATGGAAGCACTGGCGCGCGCGCGACGCATCGCTCCGCGCATCGGCCTGGTCACCCACGCCAGCGATGTACCGGTGTTCAGCAACTTCCAGCAGAGTTTCGGCCTGGATATCGAGCATCGCCGCTTCGTCACCCGCGAGGACGCGCGCGACTGCATCGCCGACCTGCGCGCCAACGGCATCGAGGTGATCGTCGGCACCGGCATGGCCATCGACCATGCCGAGCAGGCCGGCCTGCCCGGGGTGCTGCTGTATTCGGCCGACTCGGTGCGGCAGGCGTTCGAACATGCACTGGAACTGACCCAGACCCTGGCACGTTCCGGCAGCAACCGCCCTGCCCCGCGCCGGCGCCCGGCAGCGCGTGCCGATGCGCATGAACTGCTCGGCGACAGCGACGCGATGGCGCAGGTGCGCGCGCAGATCGCGCTCTACGCCCCACATGACAGCACCGTGCTGGTCAGCGGCGAGACTGGCACCGGCAAGGAACTGGTCGCGCGCCAGCTGCACGCTGCCAGCGGTCGTCGTGGACGCTTCGTGGCACTGAACTGCGGGGCGATCAGTGAATCGCTGCTGGAGGCGGAACTGTTCGGCTACAGCGATGGCGCCTTCACCGGCGCACGTCGTGGCGGCCGCGTCGGCCTGGTCGAGGCGGCAGATGGCGGCACTCTGTTCCTGGACGAAATTGGCGAACTGCCGCTGCCACTGCAGACCCGCCTGCTGCGGGTGCTGGAAGAACGTGAAGTGCTGCGTGTCGGCGCCACCGAACCGACCCCGGTGGACCTGCGCGTGGTGGCCGCCACCCTGCAGTCGCTGGAGCAGCGCGCGGCCACCGGAGGCTTCCGCCGCGACCTGTATTACCGCTTGGCAGCGCTGCGCATTGCCCTGCCCTCGCTGCGTGCGCGGCGCGGTGACATCCTGCTGTTGGCGCAGCACTTCTTCCGCCAGCTGCGCGGCATCGACGCGCCGCTGGATGAGGATGCACTGGCGGTGTTGACCGCTGCCGAATGGCCCGGCAACGTGCGTGAACTTCGCAATCTGGTGGATCGCCTGCGCATCCACTGGCAGCCCGGTGAAGGGCTGATTGATGCCGCGCGACTGCTGCAGCTGGCGCCCGAACTTGTGAATGAGGGCGTTGCAGCATTGCCGGTGGAAAGCAACGGCAAGCGCCCACCGCGTGCGCAGCTGGAAGCGCTGCTTCAGGAACATCGCAATGATCGCGAGGGCATGGCGCAGGCGCTGGGTGTATCGCGCACCACGCTGTGGCGCTGGCTGCGCGCTGAAGGCCTGTAGAGCCAAGCTCATGCTCGGCTGATCTTCCCGCAGAAACAGCCGAGCATGGGCTCGGCTCTACAGGGTGCGTGCCGTCAGCGTGCCCAGCGCGCCTCTATCGCAAACCGGCCGCTGCCCACTGCCGCAACCCATAACAGCAGCACCCCAAGCGGCACTTCACTCAGATAGAAGAACCAGCTCAGCCAATCCGGCACACTAAGCCCGGCAGGAATGCGCGCGATGCCATCGGTCAGCGCAGCAACCGCGCAGATCGCCGCCAGCAGCAGGGCCGAGGGGCGACTCAACAGACCCAGCACCAGCAGGCCGCCGGCGATCCATTCGATCGCCCCGAGCACCGGCGCACTGAACACCGGGAACGGAATGCCCGCATCAACCAACGTATGCACCATGCGCTCGCGCCCCGCGTCGGTAAACACCTTGTTCCAGCCGGACACGCAGAACATCACACCGGCAACGATACGGGCGAGCAGCAGCAGGTACGCTTCCACGCCGCGGCGGGTGGGAGGTACGGCGAACAGGCAGCGCCAGGAAGGCATGGCGACTCCGGAAATCGAGGGAATTCTTCGGAGTGTGCCGGTTGCTGACCTGCTCGCAGATGAAGCTGACCAGTCCGTTCGCGACAACGAGCTCTTGTGGAGTCGAGCCATGCTCGACTGCTTTACGCGCCAGAGCAACAGCAGCCGAGCATGGCTCGGCTCTACAAGGAGCTTGCATCAGCAAGCAGCAGCTCGATTTCCTCCACCTGCACCACCGGCACCTGCCACGGGTGATGCGGCGCAATGCCCTGTTCGAAGATGCGCTGAAGCCGCTGCGGATCACGCGGCAGGCAGAATTCCAGACGCACGCTGTCGACCACTTCGGTGCGACCCGCCTCACCCCGTACGGGCGTCGCACCCACGCGTGGACGGAACTGTTCAAACCCCGGCGCCGACCACCACATACCGTGTTCGTAGTCGCCGGCAGCCAGCGCGTCCACCGCCAGGATGCCCTGCTTCACCGCGTCCAGTGCTGCCGACGGCACGAACACCACCACACGGTACAGCGGCAGGCGTTGCATCAGGTTGCCTTACGGGTACAGCAGGCGCTTGCTCCAGCGCCCTTCGGCACCGGCTTCATAGCACCAGCGTTCATGCAGGCGGAACTGCGCGCCGTACCAGAACTCCATGCGGTCGGGGACCACACGCAGGCCGCTCCAACCCTCCGGGCGCGGCACGTCCTTGCCTTCGAAGCGGGCTTCGATCTCGGCCACGCGCGCGTCGAAGTCTTCGCGCGTTGCCAGCGTCTTCGACTGCTGCGAGGCCCACGCGCCGATCTGGCTCATGCGCGGGCGGCTGGCGAAATAGGCATCGGCCTCGGCGTCCGCCACCTGCTCGACACGGCCTTCGATGCGCACCTGGATGCCAGCCTCGCGCAGGCTGCGCCACAGGAACAGCAGTGCGGCCTGCGGATTGGCCTGAAGTTCCTGGCCCTTGTGGCTGTCCAGATGGGTGTAGAAGACAAAGCCACGCTCGTCGAAGGCCTTCAGCAGCACGGTGCGCGCCGAGGGACGGCCCTGCGTATCAGCAGTGGCCACGGTCATCGCATTCGGCTCGACCTCGCGACTCTGTTTGGCCTCTTCGAACAGGCCGGCAAACGTGGACAGGGCTTCGGCGTACAGGTCGCTCATGATTGCGTTCTTCTCACACGGATTGGGCTATTGTGGCTGCATGGTCGCTGCTGCGTATATGCCCCAGGTGAAAGGATTCCCCGAAACATTGGCCGAACAGGCGCTGGACGATGCGCTGGCCAGCGGTGCAGCAGTTCCAGTATTGGCGATCAGCGGCCTGCAGGGGAGCGGCAAATCGACGCTGGCGGCGCAGGTGGTGGCGCGCGCGCAAGCACGTGGCCTGAACGCGGCCACGCTGTCGATCGATGATGTCTACCTGACCCGCGCGCAGCGCCAGCGGCTGGCCCGCCAGGTGCATCCGCTGCTGATCACCCGCGGGCCGCCCGGCACCCACGACCTGCCGCTGGCCCACGCCGTGCTGGACGCGGTGGCCGCACGCCAGCCCTTTGCGATGCCACGATTCGACAAGCTGGCCGACGAGCGCCTGCCTGATGCTCAGTGGCCGCAGCTGCAGCAGCCATTGGACCTGCTGGTGTTCGAAGGCTGGTTCCTCGGCACACCAGCGCAGGATGACAACGCACTGGACAGCCCGTTGAACGCGCTGGAACGCGAGGCCGACGCCGATGGCCGTTGGCGCCGCTGGTGCAATCAGGCACTGGCCCGCGACTACCCGGCGTTGTGGCAGCGCTGCAACCGCCTGTGGTTCCTGCAGCCGCCGGATTTTTCGGTGGTGCCGCGCTGGCGCTGGCAGCAGGAGCAGAACCTGCAGGCGGCGCAGCCGGGCCGGCACGGCATGAGCCGGCCGCAGCTGGAGCGCTTCGTACAGTATTACGAGCGGGTCAGCCGGCAGGCACTGCATGCCCTGCCCGGCCTGGCCGACCACGTGGTGGTGCTGGACGGCCAGCGCCAGGTGCAGACGGTGCGCTGAAGGCGCCTATTCCACCAGGAATGTCACCCGCAGATTGACCCGCCATTCGGTGATTTCGCCGTTGCCATCGGTCACCACCTTGGTTTCGTTGATCCAGGCGCCCTGGATGCCCTTGACCGTCCCGGACACCTTCTTCAAACCACTGCGCACGGCATCCTCCACGCTCTTGGGCGAGGACGCATTGATTTCGATGACCTTGGCGACCGTCATGGCTGCTACTCCGTCAGGCGCGGGAAACCCCGCAGGGACCCCCACCGTGACGTGAAGAACGTAAAGGCCAAGGCACGGAGGTGTTAGGATCAGAGGGGCATGAATCCTGCTCCGAACCTGATCCTGATCGGCCCGATGGGCGCCGGTAAAACCTGCATCGGCCGCCGCCTGGCCGAGCGCTTCACGCTGGACTTCGTCGATGTCGACCAGGCCATCGTCGATGCCGCGGGCGCCAGCATCCCGACCATTTTCGAGCACTCGGGCGAAACCGGCTTCCGCAGCCATGAGCGCGAGGCGCTTGCGCGCGTACTGGAAGGCCGTGGCCAGCTGGTCTCCACCGGTGGCGGCGCCGTACTGGATCCGGGCAACCGTGCGCTGATCGCCCAGCGCGGATTCGTGGTCTATCTGCGGGTCAGCGTGGCCGAACAGCTGGAGCGCCTGGCCCGCGACAAGGGCCGGCCGCTGCTGCAGCGCCCTGACCGCGAGCAGGTGCTGCACGATCTGGCCGCACACCGCGACCCGCTGTACCGTGAGCTGGCCGACCTCACCCTCGATACCGACCCGTATACCGCTGCCGACGCGACCGCCCACCTGGTGGTCAAGCTGGCTACGCAATGGCAGCGCCAGGACCTGACCGCATGACCTCCCCCGCCCTGCTGCAGGTCGCCGTTGGCGGCGACCGCCCCTACTCCATCACCATCGGCGCCGGTGCCCAGGCCGACGGCGCTGCGCTGGCCTCGCACGTTCGCGGCCGCCACGTGCTGCTGCTCAGCGACAGCGAAGTGGCCCCGCGCTACCTGGCCGCCGTGAAGCAGGCGCTGCTGGCCGCACGCCCCGACCTGATCGTCGGCGAGCACGTACTGGCCGCCGGCGAAGCCTCCAAGACCCTGGCCGAATTCGGCCGCGCGATCGAAGCGCTGGCCGCACTCGGCGCCACCCGCGATGCCTGCGTGTTCGCCCTCGGCGGCGGCGTGGTCGGTGACCTCGCCGGTTTCGCCGCCGCCTGCTGGATGCGCGGCGTGGACTGCGTGCAATTGCCGACTACCCTGCTGGCGATGGTCGATTCGTCGGTGGGCGGCAAGACCGCGGTCGACATCCCGGCCGGCAAGAACCTGGTCGGCGCGTTCCATCCGCCGCGCGCGGTGATCGCTGATACCCGCGTGCTGGCCACCCTGCCGCCGCGCGAACTGCGCGCTGGCCTGGCCGAAGTGGTGAAGTACGGTGCACTGGGCGACGCGGTGTTCTTCGAATGGCTGCAGGAGCATGCCGATGCGCTGCTGGCCAGCGAAGACGCAGTGCTGGCCGAAGCCATCGCGCGCAGCTGCCGACACAAAGCCGCCATCGTCGAACGCGATCCGTTCGAGAAGGGCGAGCGTGCCCTGCTCAACCTGGGCCACACCTTCGGCCACGCCATCGAGACCGAACAGGGCTACTCCGCTCCCGGCCGCGATGCGTTGAACCACGGCGAAGCGGTGGCGGTGGGCATGGTGCTGGCGGCAAAGCTGTCCACCGACCTGGGTCTGGCCGACGATGCCGACCGTGCGCGCCTGCAGGCATTGCTGGAACGCCTCGGCCTGCCGGTGGCGATCCCGGCCGGACTGGACCCGCAGGCCCTGCTCGGCCGCATGCGGCTGGACAAGAAGAACGTGGCCGGCCGCCTGCGCCTGGTGCTGTGGCGTGGCATGGGCCGTGCCGAAGTGGTGCCGGACGTGGATGAGGCCGCGGTGCTGAAGGTGCTGGGCGCGGCCTGACCATCCTCTGGTCCGGTAGTGCCGGCCGCTGGCCGGCTGCTGCGCTCATGAAG